>CAZBKA010000175.1:0-4430 GCA_964492365.1 uncultured Pirellulales bacterium
AGGTCCTTCTATCGCAAATCCTCCATCCCGCCATATCAAGCAGAAGTCACAATATACTCTTTGCGTCAAGCAAAACCGCGGAGTATGTTTCAAAAATGCTGAGTTTGCGAATATTCTGAAAGATATTAATAACCACGGATTTATTGTGCAGGAGAATGGCGAGGAAGTTGACATACCAAATGTAAATAATGTTTTGTGCAAATACACGCTCCCTGTCTCAGAAGGAAAGGTTATTCGCAAGATACTGGATGATAATAATATCAGTAGAAAAAGTCTTGGTCTATCTTAAGGCAACCAAATGATATAATGATGGTGTTTTTTAAAATATATTGAGGCATTATGGCTGAAATATTTTCAAAATGACGTTGAAAGTTTCGTTTTTTTTAGGCATATCTGGTATTCTGTTGGAAAAGAGGCTTGGCTTTGCGGTTGAGCAATTATATGTAATGTTATGTAGGTAATCTCGAATAAACATTTTGGGGTTAAGGTTGGCTATGCTTGAACGAGTTAAAAAAGCTCAGGGGATAATGGAGTCAGCTTGTGGTAAGCTTGGGCGGGTTATTAATATTATGGAGGTTTGCGGGACGCATACTGTTTCTATTTTTCGTAATGGAATTCGGTCTGCACTGCCTGGTGGGATTAAATTGCTTTCGGGGCCTGGGTGTCCGGTTTGTGTTACTGATCAGGGATATATTGATAGTGTTTTGCAATTGGCTGGACGTGGGGATGTTATTATTGCTACTTATGGCGATATGATTCGTGTGCCTGGCAATGGCGGGTCGCTTGAGAGCTGCGGCGAAGATAAAAATGTGCGGGTAGTGTTGAGCAGTGAAGATGCATTACAGCTTGCGAAAGACAATCCGGAAAAGGAAGTTGTTTTTGTTGCGGTTGGTTTTGAGACTACTACGCCTGGGACTGCGGTTGTTGTTAAGGAGGCTTATGAGCAGGGGGTTGGGAATTTTTCTATTTTGAGCGGGCATAAGTTGGCGGTTCCTGCGATGCGGGCGATACTTGCGGGGAAGAATGATAAGATCGACGCGTTTTTGTGTCCGGGGCATGTTGCTGCGATTACGGGGTATGGGGCATTTAGACCTATAGTTGAGGAGTTTGGTCGGCCTTGCGTTGTTGCGGGGTTTGAGGCGTTGCAGATAATTGAAGCGTTGGCGGAAATTTGCAGAGAGCTTATTGCAGGTAAGGCTGAGGTTAAGTCTTTGTATTCGGCGGTTGTTACAGAGAAGGGGAATGTGATTGCGCAGAAGATTGTTGCGGAGTGTTTTGATGTGGCTGACGGCTGGTGGCGTGGGCTTGGTAAGATTGATAAGAGTACTTTGAGGCTTAAAGAAAAGTACAGCAGGTTCGATGCGTTTAAGAAATTTGGAATTGAGGAGACAGGCGGCAAGGATATTACGGGCTGTCAATGCGGGCGGGTTCTTTGCGGGTTGATTGAACCTAATGAGTGCGGTTTGTTTGGGAAGAAGTGCAGACCTGAGACACCTGTTGGGCCTTGCATGGTCAGCTCTGAAGGGGCGTGTTCAGCGTGGTATAAATACAGTGGAAGGTAAACTATGGTAGACGGCAATGATAAAGTAATGCTTGCTCATGGGGGCGGGGGGCAGCTTTCTAATGATCTGATACGAAAATATATTTTGCCGAATGTTGGTAATGATGTGTTGAATCAGTTGGGGGATTCGGCGAGTTTAGAGCTTGAGAGCGGGTCGATATGTTTTACTACGGACAGTTATGTTGTTAAGCCTTTGTTTTTTAACGGTGGGGATATTGGTAAGCTTGCGGTTTGCGGGACAATGAACGATCTGGCGGTTGCGGGGGCGAGACCTGTTGCGTTATCGCTGGCTTTGATAATTGAAACGGGGTTGGAGCTTGAGATTTTAGAGAGGATATTAAAGAGCATTGGTGAGACGGCCAGGCAAAACAATATTAGTATTGTTACTGGCGATACGAAGACGGTTGAGGCGGGCAGTGCGGATAAGATATTTATTACTACTGCTGGTATTGGTGTTAGAGTGAGCGGGGCGGTGCCTGGGATGGATAAGATTAAATCCGGCGATAAGATAATAGTTAACGGGACGCTGGGCGATCATGGGATGACGATTATATCTCAGCGTAAGGGGATTTCTTTTGAATCGAAGCTTAAAAGCGACTGTGCGGTGCTTTGGCCCTTGATTGAGCAGATGCTGATGAAGTGCGGCGGCGGTGTTCGGTTTATGCGTGATGCTACGCGTGGCGGGGCGGCGGCGACGTTGAATGAGATTGCGTGTGCTACGGGGATGAATGTTGAGATTTGTGAAAAAGCGTTGCCGATTAATCCGACAGTTCGTGCGGCGGCGGATATGCTGGGGTTCGATGTGCTTGATATTGCTAACGAGGGGAAATTTATTGCGGTAGTTTCGCCGGGGTGTGCGGTGGAGTGTCTTAGGATATGTAAGAATCATCCGCTTGGTAAAGATGCTGCGATTATCGGTGAAGTTGGTGAGGTTTCTAAACGCGGGCTGGTTGAGCTGATTACTCGAATTGGCGGCAGAAGAGTTATACAGTTGCCTTATGGGCGAGAATTGCCGAGGATATGCTAATGCATGAAGCAGCGATTGCAGAAGAATTGTTGAAGGTGGTGCTTGAACAGACCAGGATTAATGATGGCAAACCTGTTGTTGGAAAGGTCAGCTGCGGTTATTTTTATTCGGTTAATGAGGATGTGCTTGGTTTTGCTTTCGATGCAATTTCGGCTGGGACTGTTTGTGAAGGGATGAAGATGGTAGTTGAGCATAAGCCTTTGAGAGGGCATTGTAAGAGCTGTGGTATTGATTTTGAGTTTGATATTACCAACCCTGTTTGCGGCGGGTGCGGGAGCGGTGAATTTGAGATGCCTGGTGATGAGCCTTTGGTGCTGGAAGAGATAGAATTTGAAACGGAGTAACAGGTGATGAATAAAAAAGTAACTGTAGGCCAGCAGATATTGAGTTTGAATGAAAAATATGCGTTGGAGAATAAGCAGATTTTTGCTGAGGGCGGAAAACTTTGTTTGAATATGATATCGTCGCCTGGTTCGGGGAAGACGAGTATACTTACGAGAACAATTATTGATCTGAGGGGCAAGCTAACCATCGGAGTTATCGAAGGTGATGTGCAAACTGATCTCGATGCAGAAAGAATCAGAGCTACGCAGGCGGCTGCTATTCAGATAGAGACCAATGGTGCATGTCATCTTTCAGCGGCGCAGGTTAATAATGCGTTGTATAAACTGCCTGTCAGTGAACTTGATCTTGTGGTAATTGAGAATGTAGGTAATCTGGTTTGTCCATCTGCTTTTGAATTGGGTGAGAATGCCAAGGTTGTTGTTCTTTCTGTGGCAGAGGGAGATGATAAACCTATAAAGTATCCGTCAATTTTTTCAAAAGCGAAGGTGATGCTTATTAATAAGATAGATCTTTTGTATGCGGTTGATTTTGATATTGAAAGAGCGAGCAAAGATGCGTTGAAACTTAATAAGGGGATTAAAATTTTTCCGGTTTCAGCTAAGAGCGGCGAGGGAATGGGGAACTGGTATGACTGGCTTTATGAATCCGTTAAAAGCGTGAAAGGGTAGTTTTAACGGTATATGTGGTGTTTTTCGATGTATTTGGCGACAGAAGGGTTCAGCATATCATCTACATTTTTATTTTGGCTTAACAATTTTCTTATTTTGGTGCTGCTGATATCTATGAGTGGAGTTTCGATGATATTTTTCTGCATTTTTTCAACTCTTTGTGTGCCCCATTGGTCTTTGAAACTGCTGAAATCGGGCTTTGCAAAGCCTGCGCGGTAAATCAGGCAAAGATTACATGTGTCAATTAGTTCTTCAACTTTATACCAAAGCGGGAAATCATTTATCGCGTCTGCGCCGATTAACCAGTAGAGATCATATTGGGAGTTGAGTTTGTTTTTAAAATATTTTACGGTGTCTAAAGTGTAACTTGGTTTTGTTTTTTTTATTTCGTAATCACTTAGTTGGAATTTATCATTGTCACTGATTGCAAGGGAGAGCATTTCGTATCTTTGTATGTCATTTGCTTTTGGTGCGAAGTCCTTTAAGACGGAACGTTTTGCAGGAACGAATATAGTTTTTTCTGCTTCAAGATAATTGCAAACATAGCTTGCAACGGTCGTGTGGCCGAGGTGAACAGGGTCGAAAGTTCCGCCGAACAAGATAAGTTTTTTCTTTTCCATAAACAATTAACAATTAAAGTGTTGATAATTTTATCAAAAATTTTTTAAAAAACAAAAATTTTTTTTCATAAAAAATCAGAAGGCAATTTTATATTTCAGTACCATTCATTTTTAAATTAATTAAGCAAATTAAAGCTGTTTAATCTAATACATATTATGTTAAATCCAATTTGGTTAAATTGAAATGTTTAAATGCTAATTTTTTAAAA
>CAZBKA010000176.1:0-4426 GCA_964492365.1 uncultured Pirellulales bacterium
TTTTATTCTGGTCAGGTATATAATCTTTTTCTGTTTTACATCTTTTGAGGAAGTTGACGTTTTAGAGGCAAGAGGTTTGGTTGGGAACGTTTTAATTCAGGTTTGGCCGTAGTAATTGCGGCTCCGACGAGCACGTGCGGTGGCCCATTCTCGCCGGAATTACTACTTGGTTTTTATTATGTTGTGCAGGTTGCGGTGTGTGGTATAATTGATTTGGGGTTCTAAATTGTGTTTTTTAAAGGGATTTAAGTGGTGGCTGTCCCGAATGGCGTTTGAAGTCAGTACTCCCACACGGGGGAATGGGGCAAAGAGGATATGAAAAGCAGGTTTAAAGGCGGGTTGAAGGATACGCTGGATTCGCTGTCTTTGTTGAAGGATGGGAGGCTTGCGGAATTGAAAGGGGGTTGAGGGGGAGGGTAGAAATTATGAATTACGAATGAGTAATTACGAATTTTTTTGTTGCTGTATGGGATATAATTGATTCACAATGGTGTTTAGTCGGTTTAATCGGTGGCTATCACTAGTTTTCCCAAATAGCACTAATTAATTGTTGTATTTGAGTCTTTCATTCTTTTACATTTTGCAACTTTTTGTATAATCGCAATTAAGTCTGTCGTCTCGCTTGCCATTGTGTATGTTCCCTAGAAAACGCATTCTCAGCATCATTCACAAAATCAGAAAAATCATCTTCAGTCATACTATCTGATATTTGACTTCTCATTAGACTGATTTCATGAGCCGTTAACGAGTATGCTGCTATTATATCTTGATATTTTCTCGTTTGCATCCATGTCAGGGATGCACCTGCTAAAACAATAAACACATCGACGGGTAGATAGCTCCATGTGGGTTTTGCGATTCTTACCAAAACGCAAATCAAAGCTCCCGCTTGGGCGGAACACATAAGAATAAACCATATCAGAGCCCGGCGTTTACCGTTGGATGCTTTTCTGATGTACCAGAGTCGCTGGTTATCTATTCGAGAATCAATATATATTTTAATTCGTGTAGTAAGTGGAAACGACCGATTATCGGTTATCGTTTCAGGGATGGGATATATAGTTGCGGCATCTCCCGTAAATGCGTGAGCAAGCTGTGTATTTTGCTCAAGTATTAGTTTCAAGGTATTTATGAAAGTTGACCTTGCCACGGCATCGTTTGGATCATTGTAGGGTTCGGCTCGCATCATATATCGCCATGTGACTGTCTTCACCGACTCAGCTACCGCTCTTGCATTATACCATGTTTTGTCATATCGTTTAACTACAAGAAAGATTGACAAAAAGAGGGTTCCTGCAAAGATAAGGGCTGCCAGTATCGCAAGAAAACTCGAAGTTCCTATTGCCAGACTGCATATAGCGGCGGCAATAAGGAGACACAGGTACAGTGCGATTGTTTTCAGATAAACACGCTGGGCATTTATTGATGCCTCATCTGCTGTTTGGTAGAGATCAGGGTAGTCTTCACATTTCATTATTAACTCCAATATTTAAATAGCATGTTTTCTTATAGCATCTACAATGCTGGAAGTATTCCATTTTACGACCTCAATCGCATTATTTTTCACTATTTGAGATGTCTTCTCAGAATCCCAAGGTTCTATTGCGATTATTGGTTTCTTGTGATCGAATCCATTGTTGGCAATCTTTATTTCCTCATCTATCCATTTGCTATAAGAGGAATAGACGCCCGCCAAAATAATTACGGCGTTGCAGAAACTTATTTTTGTTTTTATCGCATCGTATAAAACAGAGTCGCTCTTGGTATGCACAGGGTCATCCTTTGGAATGGAATAGTCGCTGTAAACAAAATTCGGAGCATCTTTCAAGAGCTTACATAATTTTTCGTAAGCATCAGAATAGCCCCACGAGTGACTGATAAAAAGGTTATAATTTTTAAGATTCGGCATTGTAATATCCCTTTCAAAATTAGTTAGCGATTCTTTCTATTCTTTAAACAGCTCATAACCATACGCTCAAGAATACGAGGGCCTTCCATCATGAACATGTGTGCTTCCTCGCTGTCAAATAATTCCTCAAACATACGACTACGCATAGAGAAATCTCCGAGCATTTTCATTGACCGCATGATCTGGTCTGCCGATTTCTGCGTGCCTGATGTAACGGCTCTGTATGCTTCCATAGCAATTTCGTATAGCCATGGCGTAGCATCTCGCATGAAACTAGCGAAGACGAGAATCATAATTGGTTCGCCTCTGCCCATTTCACTCATGTGCATCATTTCTTCAAACATTATGGGATGAAATATTCGACTTTTTCGATTCAGACTAACTCCCACATTATTGCTCAGTTGGCTTTCAATACGAGAGGGGAGTTTCCTGAACATGATTTTGAGTTCTTCGAGTTGTTTGGCCGTAGCATCGGCAGAGGGGGTTTCTTCTTCGGTTTCTGTGCCGGGCTCGGCAAGTTTTGAGAGTATCTTATCAGAGGTTGACTTAAAATCCTTCACTTGTGATTCCACAACATTTTTAACAGGCTTCATACCTGAAACGCGTTTGGCAAGTTGCGTGACTAATCCTACTAGCGAACTCTCGCTATCATCACAATTTTGAAATTGATAAAATGGGCCAACACCAACCTTAGCCAAAGGAACACCAAGTGCTATTCCAAGGACGGGCGTATCAGTTTTACCTTTGGCTACACCCGCTTCGTACAATATCCATGGTCGTTGCAGGCTTCGTTCGGTGATTAAACATACCACATCCGAAGCCTCACCAAGTTTTAACATAACTCTTTTATACCACTCGTCTCCAAACTCAATACCACCTGTACCTTTTTTGTCTGACGAGCTGAAAAACTTCAACATACCCGAACTGATGCTCTCCAGAAGGGTACTAAATGCCTCAGCAAGTTCTGCATCTCTTGAATCGTGACTGATGAAAATCAAGGGCGAGGATGTTTGAGATTTTGATTGTTCTGTCACTTGTAGCTTAGGTTTTTCGATTTTTGCCATATTTTTGTTCCTTTCAATTATTCTCTGTGCTCTCTGTAGCTAATTTTTCACCATTTCTTGTTTTTTTTACCTAAATCCCTTAAAAACAACAACTTATCTTCTGTTTTGCTCGTTTACTCTGTCGCAGAGTTAAGCGACTTTGCCACAGAGTAAGCCGACTTCGTTGCAAAGCTGACCATACATCGGTTGTTTCATATTTCTCGATGTTATATTTCAGTGCGTGGTTGGACATCTTTATCTTTTCGTTTCTTTTTTTTGTTTATTAGTGCAAATGTGGCCATTCCAATAGCAGAGAACAGGTAAAGAAACGACTCTGTGATTGACCTTAGACGATTCTGATTTTCTATAAGTTCTAAACGATAAGCATATGCAGAAAGCTTGCTCTGTAATTCATCCCAAGATTTTGTATTCATCATCTCTTTCACAGGAAAATCTTGAGATTCTACTGTCAGATTAAGCCTAAATGATTCAGGGGCTCTCTTTAGATTTGCAGGAGCAATGCTCTCTAAACCAAGCTTTGAGACACGAATAGATGAGATAGTATTCATAATGAAAATGAGACAAAACACAAAGAAAAGTGTTGTAAATATAACGTATCCATTCGATAACCAGTTTGATTTGTTCAGTTTCATTTTCTCTGTGTCCTCTTTAAAAAAAACAGTGTAATCCGTGTCTAAAAAAAACATAAAACCATTTCCACTGTATTGCTCTCTGGCCTGTCGCCTGCTTTATTTAATGCTATGCTAATTTTGGTGCTTTGAGCAGTCGTGGTGTTGCTTAATAAGCCTCGATATAACCGTTCAGATGGTGCGGCTATTTGGGCTTTTCTTTTAGGAAATCTCGCCATTTATTTTCCCTCTTTTGATTGTTGTCGAAAATTTACAATGAAATCAATACTGCCATAAAATAACACGTCTTAACTAAAAAGTCAACTGATTTAGTGATATCTACACATTGATCAGACAGGTTTTTCAATAGCTCCATATTTTCAGGTTGGGTCTGGCTTTGATCTGGCAACTCACCAGTTTGCCGTAATTTATGCACCCAGTCGCGGATAGACCATGATGTCGTACCAAGCCTTTCAGCAGCCTGATTGTAAGATACCCCTGCTCCGCTACCAGCTGAGGTGCCTGTAATTTGAATTGCTTGCTGTATTTTTTGTACTTTGCCATAACGAACTCTCCTTTTAATTGAGGGCATTATAACCTCTCAACAACTGTCCTTCATCCGTGCAGCAGCTCATTGTTCGACGCCGTTGGGGTCGTGTGGGTTGGTGGTGGGTTTCTTTACCCCCAGCTGCATCGCTTCGCTCTTTGCTGGGGGCTATCGTTGTTTAACGCCTGCGGTGTTTTTTAATGTTGTTGGGATTTAAGAATAGATATCTCGGCTATGCTCGATATGATTTTATGAAAGCGTGTGTCTCTCTTTGCGGTTATAATGCCGCATAGGAAAA
>CAZBKA010000177.1:0-4415 GCA_964492365.1 uncultured Pirellulales bacterium
GGTGCTCTGCCGTCGTGTATTTCTCCGTTGGGCAGTTTACCGCCGATACCTATGACAAAGACAGCCCCGTATTTTTCAGTTATCTTATTTTCTCTTTCTCTCGGGTTAACATCCGGGTACATTTCCACAAGCTCTTCAGTATGTACGAACTTTATTTCAGCAGGCAGCATCGGCTTAATCTGCGGATATTTCTTGAAAGTAGCCTGCTCAGTAGCTTTTAAAACTTCGTAAATATTTCTCACTGTTCCTTTAAGATAATCCAGATTCCGCTGGTCATCTGTCATGATCTTTTCCCAGTCCCACTGGTCAACATAAATCGAATGCAGGTTGTCGAGTACATCTTCATCGGCTCGTATAGCGTTCATATCGGTATAGAGTCCCTCACCGATTCCGAAACCGTAATCCGCCAAAGCCATTCTTTTCCATTTTGCCAGTGAAAAAACGATCTCTGCGTCACTGTTGTCAGCCTTTATATTAAAGGAAACTTTTCTTTCAGTGCCGTTCAAATCATCATTTATTCCGCTTCCTTTTCGAACAAATAAAGGTGCGGAAACTCGCTGTAAAGAAAGCTTTTCGCTGAGATTGTCCTGAAAAAAATCCTTGATAAATTTTATACCGATTTCAGTCTCCTTCAGCGATAGCGAAGGCTTATAGTTTTCATTGATAAAAACATCTGCCACTGTTGTTCTCCTTCAATTCATATTTATTGTTACAATCGGAACTATTATACAGTAAAATCCTCTGAAAGTCAGCATTTATTTGTGGTATTAAAGCAAAATATAGCCGCTGTTATTGTTTTCCTTTTTAATAGTGCTATTCTGTACGCTTGAAATTGTTAATTTTTGTTAAATATCTTAGGAGGCTTAAAATGAAAAATTGGAGTTTAGTGGTGTTTTGGCTTCTTACTGTTATGCTTTTATCTGGATGTAACAAGTGGGAAAAAGATGTAGTAATAAATGGCATTAAGTTTGCCAAGTTTTCTCATTCTTCAATGAAAGGGTGTTTGTCAGAAGACTCTTTGATACAAGGTTATCCGTGTAAAAAAGGGTTTGTTTTTTTCTATGACAATGGAAATTTAAGTACATTTCAATTTAGCAAACCATTTGAATTTAGTGATTTTGTTATACCTGCAAAAACATGGGGCATGCTGGACAAGGAAGGTTGTATTTATATTTGTTTCTTTTCTGAGGATACGAAAGTTCAGGGATGTCCGTGCAGAGGCAGTCTCATGGGGCGAGAAGGCATTCAGACATCCTTCCATAAAAATGGCAAGTTAAACTGTTTTTTTTCACGAACGGATATAGAAATTGATGGTATTCTTTGTAAAGGTAGCGTGTTTCATCTGATCGGATTGCATGACAACGGTAAATTGCGTAACTGCACCTTGGCTAAAATGATGGTAATAAATGGAAAAGAATATCAAAAAGGTACTAAGGTAGAATTCGATAAAGAAGGAAATTTATTGTAAATTAGTTAGCTCTATGTAAAAACAGCTCAGCCTATGGTGACACATATACAAATTGAAAGCTCCTGCTGCATTAAAGCAAAATGTAATTACTGCATTGTTTTTCTTTTTAATATGTGCTATTTTATAAGTCTCAAGCGGTTATTTTAAAGTATATGTTATAGGAGGCCTTTTGATGGCTAAGGCAAAAAAAAAGAATAATCATTTTTCACGCCGTTCACTTCTGGCAGCCATGTTCGCCGGGGCTGGTTCAATAGTAGCTGCCGAGTATGATTATACTAAAACTTTAACAGATACTGGCTCTGCGCCAATAAATCCCAGAAGTAACATTAAAATAACCAAACTCGAAACATTTCTGGTCAAACCTCGCTGGTTGTTTTTGAAGATACACACCGATGCCGGCATTGTCGGACTCGGCGAACCATTAGTTGAAGGACGGGCTAAAACTGTCGCTACTGCAATCGAAGAAATCGCCCCTTACCTAGTTGGCAAAGATCCACGCGCTGTTGTACATCATTGGCAGGCGATTTATCGTCATGCTTTCTATCGAGGTGGTCCGGTGCTTACAAGCGCATTGAGTGGGATTGACCAGGCGCTATGGGACATCAAAGGCAAAGCTTTAGGTGTGCCGGTTTATGAGCTTCTGGGGGGCCCCACACGCTCGAAAGTAAAAGTTTATGGCGGTGCTGCTACACCTGAAGATATCGAAAGAGAGAAAAAGAAGGGTTTCACAACTATAAAGACCGGGGTAGCGAAAAAAAGACCTGCACGGATGATTGAAACTCCGGAATTTATTAATTATGCGGTAGAGAGGTTTGCATCCCTACGAAAAGCTGCTGGCGATGAAATGGACATCGCGATAGATTTTCATGGTGCTATCCCGCCTCAGACTGCTAAAATTCTCATAAAAGAACTCGAACCTTATCAGCCTTACTTTATCGAAGAACCAGTCCAATGTCAAAATGTTGACGTGCTTGCTGATATTGCAAATTCAACTCATATTCCGATTGCTACAGGTGAACGAATTTTCACAAAATGGGGTTTCAGAGAAATACTTGAAAAACGTGCAGCGTCGATCATCCAGCCTGATCTGTGTCATGCTGGTGGAATTACAGAAACAAGGATTATTGCAGGTATGGCTGAAGCTTATTATGTCGGCATTGCACCGCATAATCCGATGGGGCCTATCTCACTGGCTTGCGGAATCCAATTAGCAGCTTCGATACCAAACTTTCTCTGTCAGGAGCAGGCGTCGCTGGGAGATGGTTATTTAAAGAAGCCATTCGAAATTAAACAGGGTTACGTTGACCTTACGACTTTGCCGGGGTTAGGTATAGAGCTGGACGAGGAAAAGCTTGCTGATAAGATCGATCACGACTGGAAGAACCCGGAAAGTTATGATGCTGATGATAACTCGGTTGTAGATTGGTAAATAATATTCAAATTTAGGACAACTGTTTAAGACTTTCTCTGACGGTACTGTCTGAGAAAGTCCGTCGGGCTTATAGTCTCGTATTTTTTGAAATATCTCGACATGTTTTCCGCATTACTGAAACCAAGCTCATATGCTATCTGTGAGATGGGCAAGTCAGTTTCTATCAGGAATTTTTTTATATTATGCATTCGTGATCGTTTTATCTCTTCAAGGACGGTATGACCAACAACGTTCTTGAACTTTCTCTCAAGTGTTCTTCTTGATAAGGTTGTTGAGTTTAAAACATCACTTACCTGCAGATTATTTCGGTTATTTTCACGAATAAAACGAATGGCTTTGGAAATATCCTGGTCGCTGACAGCTATAATGTTTGTAGATTTTCTTACCACCACATGAGTTGGATTTGCATTTATTATTGTTGAATCTACTTTTTCACCTCTCATGAGCATATCGAGCAGCCTGGCAGTTTCATAACCGGCTTTTTCAGTATTAATCGATATACTTGAAATTTGAGGGTTGCACAACTCACATACAAACGTATCGTTGTCCACTCCTACTAATGCTACCTCATCTGGTACCTTAATTTCGCTGACAATACAGGCGTCTATGATGAATTTACCGTATCCATCATTGCATGTCATAATACCAATGGGTTTGGGAAGTGATTTTAACCATTTGATAACTTCCGTCTTGGTTTCATTACTGTGTCCCAATACTTCAGTTATAACTTGTTCAATTGTTTGGGTTTTTAAGCCGGCCTTGGCAACCGTTTCGATGAACCCTAGGCCTCGTCTCTGAGACCACTTAAGGTCTTTAAAGCCGCAATAAGCAAAGTTCTTAAATCCAAGGCTTAGTAAATGTTCAGCGGCCATTTTCCCTATTTTAGCATCTTCGCTTACTAATTGAGGCCAACCGGGAGCAACCTCATACCCACCAGCGTCTACCACAGGAAGCCCCATCTCAATAATTTTTGATGGAATTCTGCCGATAGTTGAAATTATGCCGTCAACTTCTAACTTGTCAAATGTGAACCAGTCTTTATTATCAGAGATACGATCGAACCAGTTTGCTGGACCTAATTTCTGGACTATCCAGGGGCCATGAACGTTGGCATACCGGGTTATCCCCCTCAAAATGCCCCTGCTCCATTCTGATGCCAGATTAGCAACAAGAATTACTTTTTTGGCTTCCTGATTCATAAATAAACCGTTATAAATTAAATTTTAAAAAACGTTTACTATTGTGAACAGTATGTTATACTTAACCATAACAAGATGCAAGAGAAAAATAATTTTTTTAAAAATTTACTTTGACGCAAAATAACAGGTGATTGTCGCAAGATTACCTTTACTAAAATGCTGAAAATACGATAATTATATGAATATGGGGCAACTGGGTGTGTTGAGTTGTGCTGTTTTGCAGTCGTTTTTGATAATATAGAGAATTTTGTTGGAGGTTTTGTTAGGCTTTGGTTTCTGCAAATCGTAATTTCATGCTTAATATATGACAATTGTT
>CAZBKA010000178.1:0-4391 GCA_964492365.1 uncultured Pirellulales bacterium
TCAAGAAAACAAACGATACTTCAGAACGTCAGGAAGTTATTGTTCTGTTGACGCCTCATATTATCAAGGACACTTGTGAGGCAAATAGCAAAGAGAGAGAGCAGGACGTTATGCGCAAGCGTGATGGTGCCAATAAGGAGCTTCATTGGTTTGGCAGAACTAAACTGGTAGAAGATCGTTATGAAAAGGCTGCTAAATACTACGCTAAAGGTGACAAAGATGCTGCACTGAGAGAGCTTGATTGGGTATTGCAGGTCCAGCCTACACATCTGGAATCTATCAGACTTCAGGAAAAGATTTTGAAAGAGTTGCATCCTGATGATCAGAATATCATTGAGCGTGATATTCCAGATAGTACAGAAAAGCCATATACCGAAAAATGGGGCAGATGGTAATTTTTATGTGTGAATATTTTTTAGAAGAATAAATAAAATTATGAGAATTCAGAAAAAAATATTTATAATTGTCACGTTGTTAGCAGCGTTGATGTTACTAATACAGGGCCTTGCCGGTATCAATGCCGGCTTTGGAGAGAGATTTGCAGGCTGGATACAGCAATTGGGCCCAGCTGTCTCAGCTTGCTGCTTCGTTCTCGCCGGAGGTGTTGTCTGGTTTGGTTGGAGTTGGTTTAAGACATTGGCTGGAATTGACAGTTTAACTGAATCGGTTAAAAATGGTTCTTCTCTTTCGGTTTGTCATAAGGACAAGTCTTTAGCAGATTTGAATCTTGCTGTTAATAATTTTCTCCAGAAGAGTCATCAGGAGATAGATGAAGCGAATGAATTGTATCGTGATCTCAAACTCGACGTTCAGCTATCAGAGCAAAAGAAGTTAAATACCGAGGCGATTATCTACAGTATCAGAGATGCTGTTCTGGTTGCGGACAACAATGATCGTATTGTGATGGCTAATAATGCAGCAGGTAAGCTGTTTAAATTTGATTTTGAGCATATAGAGCTTCAGATGATAACGGAGCTTGTTGGCGTTAATCAAAAAGAATTTATCGAATTTTTTGTAAATGCGAGAAAGAGTAAATCGCAGGCAACCAGACGTGAATTAAACTTTATGGGCGATGACGGCGTGCGGACCTTTGATTGTATTGTCTCCTGTATTTATGACAAGAAAGGCCAGGTTTGCGGCGCGGTGGCGGTTCTTCATGATATTACTCGTGAAAAAGAAGTTTCTCAGATGAAGAACGATTTTGTAAGTCATGTGTCTCATGAGCTTAAGACTCCTTTAGCATCAATTCTTGCTTATTCGGAGATGCTTAATGATGGTGAAGCTAATGATGAGCAAACCAGACAGGAGTTTTATTCGGTAATTCAAACTCAGGCCAAGAGACTGAATCGTCTGATAGAGGATATTCTTAACATTTCTCGTATCGAATCGGGACTTGTTAAAGTGGAAAAGAAACCGATTAGTCTTTCGATAGCGATTCAGGAACAGCTTCAGATGATTCGTGGTTATGCCGAGGAAAAGGATATAAAAGTTATAAGCCCTGAGCCTATAGTTTTTGATCAGGTATATGTTGATAAAGATATGATATCTCAGGTTATTGTTAATTTGCTTAGCAATGCAGTGAAATATACTAGGTCTGGCGGAAAGATAACTATCGATACCCAGGTCAATGATGCTGATAAGACAGTGACGGTTAGTATAACTGATACCGGAGTTGGTATACCAGCAGAAGAGATTGAACATGTGTTCGATAAGTTTTACCGGGTTGCAGCCAATAATAAGCAGGCCAAGGGTACCGGTCTGGGGCTTAACCTTGTAAAACAGATAGTAGAAAAAGTTCATGGCGGTAAGGTTTTTGTTCAGAGTGAAAAAGGTGTCGGAAGTACTTTTGGTTTTGAATTACCCTTAGCGACAAGAGAATTGGTTGAATCAATGTAGTAATATTGGAGATATCAGTGATGAATATCAAAAGAGTCTTAGTAGTTGATGATGAAATACATATTGTGCATGTAGTTGCAATAAAGTTGCGTAATAATGGATATGAGGTTTTAACCGCTGAAAATGGTGAACAGGCTTATGAAATAGCAGCAGTTGAGAAGCCCGATATTATAGTAACCGATTGTCAGATGCCTGTTATGGGCGGGTTGGAGTTTGTTGAAAAATTAAGGAACAATGAGGAACTTAAAAAAATTCCGGTTATCATGCTTACAGCGAGGAGTTTCGATATAAGCGAAGACCTTAAACAACAGCTTAATATTTCTGGATGTCTCAGCAAACCTTTTAGCCCTAAGGAGCTTTTGAGCTACATTGAGGATATTTTATTCAGCGGCAAGACAAATATAAAAGCTTAAATTATATTATATGAGAGATTGCGATGATAGAGACAACCAGGGATAAAATTAGTTTAATTCAGTTATCTGACCTGAAAAAATTTGGGAACAAGGTAAATAAATTCAATGCTAATTTTGCAGTATACAGCATTGATGGGCGGCAGCTTTTATTTTGTGACTCAAAAATTTTTGAGAGTGATATTTCAGGGATAGAGAATAACTGTGCAGAAATTATAAAAGCATATAAGCCCGGCAAAGATATTGTAATTTCCGGTGAAGGATTTCTGTCGACAATTTTGAAAATAGGATATGAAAATGTGGCAGTGGCATACATTGATATAACAGGATTATCAGCTTGTTGCCATAGTGAGCTGAGTGACAAAGAATGCCTTACAGGCATACTTGAACTTTTTGCGGAAAAGTTTCAGATGGATAGTGTATCCAGAAGCCAGATGGAAAAGGTTGGCAGTGAGCTATCTCATGTATACGAGGAGTTGTCACTTTTGCATAAGCTTAGCTCCAATATGAAAGTTACTGAGCACAATTCAGACTTTTTGCAGATGGCATGTGATAGTCTGACCGACCTGGTGCATGTTGAAGGAATAGCAGTTTTGCTGGAGAAGGTCATTGATGATTCGCCTAGGTTTGTTCTTGCAGCCGGGTCAGGACTTATAGATATAGATTCGAATATGGCAGCGATATTACATAGCAGATTGCTGGAAGAACTTGGGCATGGTAAAGAAGCTTTGCTCGATAGTAATGTTGAGACACCATATAAATATATCTGGCTTGATAATATAAAAAGCATTATGGTTGTGCCTTTGTTCGGTAAGAATAGCAGCGGAATGGGCTCTGGGCAGTTTAAGGAAAATGGTCCATGTATTACAGGTTTTATGGTTGCGGTAAACAGGTTAGATAAGCCGGATTTTGACACTATTGATATGAAACTGTTTAATTCGGTTGCTAATGGCTGTGCAGTGTTTGTTGATAACAGTAAACTTTTTAAAGATCTTAAAGAACTGTTTATTGGCTCATTGAAAGCGCTTGTTAGCAGCATTGATGCTAAAGACAGGTATACAAGGGGTCATTCTGAGCGTGTAGCTTTTATATCTAAATGGATAGCGGAGAGACTTGCTGAGAAACAACCCATAGATCATGAGGAAATACACAGGGTTTATCTGTCTGGATTGCTCCATGATGTAGGCAAGATGGGTGTTTCTGAATTAGTGCTTTGTAAAATAGGTCGGCTTAGCGACAGTGAATTTGAACATATTAAAAGGCATCCGGTTATTGGAGCGAATATTCTAAGCGGGATAAAGCAGATGCGTGATATTGTGCCAGGTGTACTTTGTCATCATGAAAGAGTTGACGGCAAAGGATATCCAAACGGCTTAACAGATAAAAAGATACCTCTTATTGGAAAGATAATCAGTCTGGCAGATAGTTTTGATGCAATGACTTCAAAAAGGGTTTATCGTGATGCGATGACGATTGAACAAGCTATGGCTGAAATAAAAAAAGGATTAGGTACCCAATTTGATGAGGAGATAGGCAGAGTATTTATTGAGAGTGATATTTATAAGATGTGGGATATTATGCAGAATGCTTTTTCTGATATGGCTCAGGATAAAGAATTTTCAAATTATGGAGCAGCTGCGGTTGGGACGCTTTTAAAATGAAACTTAAAACACAAGACTACAATAATGTGACGGTTGTTGAATTGCAGGGTCAATTCGATGAAGATTTCGCTGAGGCTTTTTGCAATAGTATTAAGGAAATAATATCAAAGCAAAAAAAAGGTATTGTTCTTGATATGGCAGCTGTTGTTTTTATAGATAGTGTAGGGCTTGAGAAGCTTTTGTGGGTCAAAGATTATTGTGATGAAAACAATTGCCAGTTGAAAATTGCTGGTCTTGATGATAATTGTAAGACAATTTTAAAGATAACCCGTCTTGAGGATTCGTTTGACAGTTATGCGGAGCTTGCTGCTGCGGTGAAGAGTTTTGCCTGAGCATCTATTTTTATTTGTCTCAGTAGAAACTGGGAGAAAAGTTTTTTATGAGCCAGTTGATGACAAAAAACAAGTTACAGCTTGGTCAGCTT
>CAZBKA010000179.1:0-1133 GCA_964492365.1 uncultured Pirellulales bacterium
CATATCGCTTGGGTCAAACGCCGGCAATAGAACCCACGGCTGCTTGGCGTGCCGAAATGGTCGTATTGACATCAAAGCTTCGCGGTTGATACGCTTGGCATCGCAAAAGATAAGCTGGTCGAGCAGGTGTAGGGGGACGATGTCCTCTTTTTTGAGCCATAATTTCTTAGGTTGTACCGATTGCGTCGCTGGGGCGGTGGGCTGAACCGCCGTGCTCAGCCCGAATTGCTCCAGTATATCGAAAACATCCTTGCCGGTCTTACCAGTTAGCATCTCCACTAACTTGTACGGGTTTCCTACCCCGCATCCATGCTTACAGTCCCAAAGGCCAGTCGTTTGGTTGACGTACAGCTTTGGACTATTGCACCAAGGGCATGTGCAAACGTACTGATTGCCCTCTATGCGAAGTGTTTTGATTCCGAGATGTTCGATAAATCCTTTTATCATTGTTGCCTCTTGCTATTGTTAACTATTTAATAAAACATCATCCTCACCAACAATCATCCAATCATCTGCGAGCATGTCTGACTGTGACGCAAGCCAACCTGGAATCCATTGCTTTTGGGCATTGAACATTGCGAAATACGGCTGACAATCTAACGGCGTATCTTCACCGATAAACTTAAGTTGCAATGGTTCCATATAAACCACAAACATATCCTTACCATTCCAGCCCTTGCGAGCAATCTTTTTGCCTAACTTTGCCGCCTCAATGGCGTGCCCAAACGGCATAGCGTCTGTTGGCCTGTTAGCTTTCTCGAATGGAGTTTTAGGACACCACGATTCGTAACCATCTGAATAATAGTGAACCAGATAACCATCTTGATCCTGACCAACTAATGGCCTTCCTCTACTACCTCTAAAAGTATTTTCACTCATCGGTTCTGCACCTACAATTTTTACTCCAATGTACTTCTGCATGATTTTTCCTTTCTTAAAAAGTTGCCACATAAGTTAAAGTTGCTGCTACCAGCCAATATATAACCCCTCTCCAGTTACCATCTGGAACGTAACCAATGGCCGCTAACACATCTAAAATAATTAACAACGTTGGAAATAGTTTAGGGCTTAGTCTCATTGTGTTCTTATCCCTTAAAATAATATCTCAATTCTTTCGCCGCTCTGGTAATGGC
>CAZBKA010000179.1:1233-4285 GCA_964492365.1 uncultured Pirellulales bacterium
AATGGCTTGTTTTTGCTGGGCTGTTAAATTGGTTAGTGTTTCAATTACTGGCATTGGTTTCTCCGTTTAATCGACCATAAGCTTTCAAGTGTCGGTAGATTTTCTTCATGGCTATTTTTTCTATCTCACGAATTTTTTTAGCAGAAGAATTACCATATAATGCCTGTGCCAGAATTTCAGCGATCTCTTTATACATGAAATGCTTTTCGTAACGCAATATCAGTACTTCACGTTCCAGGTAGCTTAAAATATTATCTAATTCCTCTTTTGGTATTGTAACTTCAGTGTATTTTAACGACATATTTAAACTTTCTCTCAAAGAAACATTGTTTATTATCATCATAAACTTATCAAAGCTGTCCACTACGAACGCCAAACCGCCGGCCTCTTTGATTCTATCCATTTGTGCTTTCTGGAGTCCCTTGAGCGTGTCACCATGCCCTTTGACCTCGATAGCCACAAATTTACCCTGACAACAAAGGATAATGTCCGGTATGCCGTTCTCATTGGCTGCCTTGACCTTAAAGGCGAAGATGTGACGACGACTTTTGCAGTATGAAAGTATTTGAGCCTGTATCTGACTGCCTGTTTTATGCGGTTTGGTATTGGTTGACATGCTTTACGTTCCCTCGTAAAAAGTTTAAGACTTCCGTGCTTAAATCTGCTTTTTTGCTGACAACTTTGTAGATCACCTCATCGATTGTTCCCTTGGCGATAAGGTGATAGTATGTGCATGGCCACTTCTGGCCAATACGATGGATCCTGTCCTCGGATTGCTTTTGAAGTTCATAGCTGTAGTTCTGGCTGTAATAAACTGCATAGCTGCAATTGACGAACGTTAAACCGTGTGCTGCCGATGCCGGATTGGCAATAAGATACTTCGTTTTGCCTTGCTGGAAGTTCTTAATGACGCTATCTCTATCCGGTGTTCCTGACCAGATAGCTTCGCTGTTTGGCAGTTCTTTCAGTAATGTAGCGATTTCGTGTTTGAAGTTAGCCCAGATAATGACCTGATTATCGCCTATCTCATCGAGCAGGGCTTTCAGTTCATCGAGCTTACTGGTTCCGATCTGGTGTGTTTCTTCACCGTACAGAAAACCACTGGTCAACTGACGAAGCTTCATGGTCTCGACAATGGCCGATGTTGCCAAGACAGATTCGTTCTCGAATTGGAGAACAAGTTCTTCTTTCAATTCGTTGTACGCTGCCTGCTCAGGTTTCGACAATGTAACGACTCTTATCTCATGAGTCTGATCTGGCAAGTCGACTGCGTCCTGTTTGCGGACGACGTTAGCGACTTGTGTCATGGTGTCCATAAACTCCTGCTTATTGGACGCTCTGAATTTCCAGATTGAAACGCCGGTCATACCTAACGGTACTGCGTAAAAGTACCGACTTCTGAATGCGTAATAGTTATCGCTGAATACAGCGTTACCAGGTCCCGTCACAAACTTGATCTGTGACCAGTATTCATCTTCTTTGTTCGGGGCTGGTGTTCCTGATAGAACGTACCTATGACGTATAATGTGGTTAACTGGAAAAGCAATACCACCTTTGCCGCGGGTCTTAATGCCAGCCAATGCCAGCAATGCCCTTGTGGTTTGGCTTGAAGGTGACTTCATCTTAGAGCTTTCGTCGACTATGATAGTGCCGAATTGCTTGGCCTGTATCTCAGCGAACAGCGACTTAAAAGTCTCGAAATTACATACATATATATCGTGATGTTCAATAAGGCGTTTCTTGCGGTCGGCTGGCTTTGGACTCCAAAGGCTTACAATGTCAAGCTCTGGAGTAAACTTCTTACAATCGTTAATCCAAGCTGCGTCAATGATGCTCAAAGGACAGACAACCAATGCTGGGCCTGAACCTGCTTGTTGCCAGTATTTGATAATGTTAAGACCTAAACAGCTTTTCCCAGTTCCGCAATCCCAGAAGAAAGCATGACTGCCTCGCTTGCCTATTTCAACTCCAACTTCTTGATGTTTAAATAACTCCATTTTCTTCTATCTCCATAAAAAAAGGGCTGACGGAGTATCTCTCCGCCAGCCCTATACCGGCTGCGATGGGTATAGCACCTCAGCAGATGATCAGTCTGCCTGTGCCAGTATTAAATTGTTAGTTGTTACAGTTTTTCAAATTCCTGAATCATCTTTAATGCTTCTTTGGCATCGCCAAGCATTAAATTGTCGTTTATTTCCTGTACTTTTTTGCGGATAGGCTTCATTTCAGCGTTAAAGCTCTTTTCGTCGAATGAACCATTGTCCTGGTATTTCGAAAAGTCAAAAACATCGCTCAAGTATGGCGAACAGTGTCTATCGTAAGGTATTTGTCTCTTTTTCACTTTACCAGACAAAACAAGTTTAATCTCTTGCTCGCCAGATAAATTCTTACTTGGTTTTGTAAACTTATCACGTAAAGTTTGTTCTTTTTGACGTACTACACCACTAACTCTGTTCATTGCATATTTAATTTGTGATTGGGTTAGCTGTTCTTTTTTAATTTGTGATTGGGTTAGCTGTTCTTTCATTACTAAAACTCCTTTTTTATTAGATTGTTTCCTGTTTGGTTATTTTGTCTTTGCCTTGGCCATAGCATCCGTAACGGTATGCACTTCGTCAGCTAAACTCTGCTTCTCTTCATCCGGCCAATTGATTTTGGATTGGCGTTCGTCACTTGTCATTTTGCGTTCGGTAATAATTTCCTCTGTGTCCATGCGAACGGTAAAGAACAAGCCGACAGTATTATCCATGATGTTGATACAGTCGGTCTTTTTGTAGTCGTATTTGTTCTGGATAAGTTGCCTTGCTGCTTCGCCTTTGCCTTCCTGCTCTTTAATCTTAGCTGCAATGCTGGCAACAAACTGTTTCTTTTCCTCTTCGAGTTTGTTAGCTTCTCTCATTGCTTTTGCTAAATCTTCACCTGCTTTCAAGAGGTCATCCTGGGTAAGGTTCACTTTCAGATTGTCAGTCTGAACCGTCGCTAAAATCAGATCGGTTTTCTTGATCTTCTTTGCGGCAACTAAAATATTAGCTGCCTTATCTTTCATCTCTTT
>CAZBKA010000180.1:0-4248 GCA_964492365.1 uncultured Pirellulales bacterium
CAGGTTAAAAATGGAAGATGCTTAACGAGCGGATCTCTCGGCAAGCTCGAGATGACACCTGGGCTCGAGATGGCTTAATCCTCGCTTTCAGAGATGATAATTGGGATTGAAACGGTAATAAGGTGTTTCAATTTATTTCCATTTCAGGGGGGCTATATTGATGCCTGTTTTTGGGTATTGGGCGGAGGAAATGAACCAGTTTCCATTTTCGTCTTTTATGAATTCGGGGGCATGGGCGTTTAGCTGGGCGACTAATTTTGCGTTGCTGAAATTGTATGGGGTTTGGCTTGCGTATATGAAGGTTCTGTGGTCGTATGGGCCTTGGGTGTCATCCCAGATGCACCATGCAAGGTAGTACCAGTTATCCTTGTATATGAGAGTTGGTGATTCGGGGGCGCCTTTTCGGGGCATGGTGAAAATCTTTGTTGGCTGGCGGCTCCAGTTTAAAAGGTCAGTTGATGTTCTGATGTACAGGCTATCATCGGAGATGTAGACCATGTAGTAGGTGTCTTTTATTTTTGTTATGCTGGGATCACGTGTGCCGCCTTGTTTTTGGGTGAAGGCTGTTGCTTTTGGTGTCCAGTTGATGAGGTCAGTTGAGGTTGCATAGCGGATGTCGACAGGGCCATAGAACATGTAGTAGAGGTTGTCTTTTTTTACGATTGTTGGGGCGTGTGCGTTTTTAATTTCGTTTGGTCTGTCGGCAGGAGTTAATATCTTTTTATGTTCGTTCCATTGCCTGGTTGTGCTATCTGCGAAAGATTTTGCCGGTGATGAGATGTGGAACATTTGCCACTCAGCTTCGTGTATCTCGGTTTTTTCTGTTGTCGGGTGTGTTATACCAAAACAGTGCCATATTCCGTCTGGGGCCTTTGCAAAGCCGTGATCGTTGGGTACCCATGTGTCATATGTTTGACCTGCGGTCAGGTTTTCAGAGTCTGGACCCGGAAAGATGTCTTGGGCTGGGGAATAGATGTGGAAATATTCGCCGGTGATTTGTGGTGATTGGGGGGCTGTGCTGCAACCAGCTATCAGGAAAATAAAAAACAGAATAACAAGAGCAGTTATTTTGGTTATCATTTTTTGCTGATCCTATTGGTGATTTTGATTTATTATTTTGTTACGGTTACGGATTGTTTTGGAGCTATCTTTATTTCTGTCCATATGTAAGGATTATTTACTTTGTCCGTGTCTTTCTGGGCTTTTACTTTTTTGCCATCTATGAAGAGCTGTGGTTCGTCGCCATAGAATCGGGCTTGCCAGGTTATTGTTCTGCTGGAATGATTTGTCAGAGTTGTCTGGTTTTGGGCATGATGTTCTATGTCTATGGTATTGTTATGAAAAGGCAGATTAGAAATTTTTGCGCATTTTGTTTTTGGTGTTAATCTTGAGAGTGTTGCGATTTTGTTTTCTGTTTGAGAAGGTTCAACACCCATTAAACCTTCGACGATTGCGGCGATTGTGCCATAGGAGACTTCGGGGTATTCTCTTCGGGGCATTTTTGGATCGCTTAATTTCATCAGCCAATCGTAGGCGATTTGTGGTTGGCCATAGCGGTAGTAAACCTGTGCGTAGTGGCTGTGGATTTCCATTGTGATTTGCGGACCCCTGGTAATGGCGTCGAGAGTTTTTAATTTTTTGTCGAGAGATTGGAGGGCATCGTGATAGAGAAGATAAATTTGTGTGCCAGTGTCCGTGACATATGAATCATCTGTCAGCATAAGTTCATGGGGGCGGTCGTTTGTTTTATCCCATAGGGTGTCTTCTAAAAATGAGGTGATGTCTTTTGCTTTTTTGGAGAAGATTGCTGCCTGTTTGTTTTTGTTCTGGAGTTTTAGAATTTCGGAATATGATCTGTATGCGGCGACCTGTGAGGCGAGGAGATCGGCGCCGAATCTTATGTTTTGAGGCTGACCTTCGTGGTATGATGGTATGCCGCGAGAGAACTGGTATTTATCGTTTGGGTCGAAGGATGGGCGATTGATGTAACGCTGTCTTGTTTGAATTTTATCAAGCTGAAGATCCCAACGATTGACATAATCATTGACGGTTAGCTTGTAGAAATGATTGAAATTTTTAGCCTTTATATATGATTTGTCATGTGTCCAGAGATATGCTGTCCAGCAGGCATCGATGACCTCAAAGTTGGCGGGCAGATCGTACCAGAATTCCTGGTCATTGCGGTAATCTATGGGGGCAGGTTTGTTGCAGCGATTCAATTCCCAGTAGGTGCAAAAGTCCTTTGACTGCGAAATGTTTTCGGCGAATTTTCCAAGCATGTTTAAAGAGTATTTATCCAAACCAAGAAGATGAGCACCGAGTACCTGGTGGCTTGTATCACGCATGCAGAAAGCTTCTCGCCCCGGGACGGAGGCTTCATACCAGAGACCTACGGGGTCCGACTGAAAAGCAAACTGGAGAGCCTGATCTTTGGCCCATTTGAAACATGTCACCAGGTTCGGGTCAGAGGAATCAAAAGTTAAAGTGCTTTTTTCAATCGCAAAAGCTGACGATTGAAATGAAGCTAACAGTATGGCAGCAGCGATAAACTTTTTAATTGCCTTCATAGAAAACCTTATTTAATTTTTTTAAGCTTAAATGAGTTTTGTAATTCCCGGCATCGCGACAGGCGGTACAGGGAGCGGCCCGAACTCGTATTTTGCCGGGGAGAGGTCGAGTTTTGAAGCATTCATTGCCCAATCCCAGTTTATAGCTCTTCCGGTGTATGCGCTCATTCGACCGAGGATTCCAGTCATTGTGCTTTCAGCCATTCTTTCACCTTCGTTTAGAGGATTGCCGGCGCGGATGCTGGCTATGAGGTCGCGGTGTTCGAGCATGTATGGCGTTGGGTCGTTCTGGTCGTATTTATAATTTACTTCGCCTTCGATTTTATTTGTTCCGCCATCGGTGTAGCTTGAGCCTTTGGTACCGACGAATCGTTCGCTATTATTATTTGTACAACCATCAGTCTGTCGACAGAAGCTTTGTATCTTTACACCACCTGGATATTCAAATTCGACAGCGAAATGGTCCCAGATGTTTCCATATTTCGGGTCAGTACGAACCTGTCTTCCACCCATGCCATACGCTTTTACGGGGTGAGTACCCATTGCCCAGTTTGCAATGTCGATGTTGTGTACGTGCTGTTCGACGATGTGGTCGCCAGAACCCCAGAGATAGAAGTACCAGTTTCTGCATTGGATTTCCATTTCCGACCACTGCGGGGTTGGTTCGTGATAGAAGCCACTGACAACGTCACCATCAACCCAGTATATTTGCCCGCCGAGGATGTTACCTATTTGACCATCTTTTATTCTTTTAATTATTTCAACATATGCAGGCTGATGCCTCTTCACTGTGCCTGCTACTATTGCGAGGTTTTTTTCTTTTGCGAGTTGACTTGAGGCGATGATGGAATGGATGCCGACAGGGTCAACTGCTACGGGTTTTTCCATGAAGACGTGTTTGCCTGCTTCGATGGCGGCTTTGAGGTGTATTGGTCTAAATGCCGGCTGGGTAGCGAGTATTACGAGGTCGATATCTGTGGCGAGAAGTTTTTTGTATGCGTCGAATCCTGTGAACATCGTTTCAGGGGTGACTTTAATTTTTTGTTTGAGTGTTGCAGCAGATTCGTGCATGTCATTGGTCTGGATGGCGTTGAGGCAATTTTTAAGCCTGTCTTCAAAGAGGTCGGCCATTGCAATTAATTCGATGTTTTCGGATGAGGAAAGGCAGTCGCAGATAGCCCCGGTGCCTCTGGCGCCACAGCCGACGATACCTATTTTTATTTTGTCGCTGCCTTGTGCGAAAAGCTTACCTGAGCTTGCGAGCATAGTTGCTATTGAAACCGATGCTGATGATTTGATGAAATCACGTCGTGATAAATTTGAAAATTTATTGCTGTTCATGAACAATCCTTTCCCAATATTAAATCTAAATAATTATATTGTACAGCTGCATTATATAACGGCATGCATTTATACTCAAGATTTTATGTTAAAGTTCGTTATTTTTTAACATTTTTTATGGAACACGGTCGGTTTCCGGAGCTTACCAAAATTAAACCGGCCATGGTGAGAACCATGACCGGGGGCATTTTATATCTTTTCATGCTGATTTATTTTAAACGAGTTTTGTTATTCCTGGCATTGCGACTGGCGGTACGGGGAGCGGACCGAACTCGTATTTTGCCGGGGAGAGGTCGAGTTTTGAAGCGTTCATTGCCCAATCCCAGTTTATAGCCCTTCC
>CAZBKA010000181.1:0-4166 GCA_964492365.1 uncultured Pirellulales bacterium
GACGGTCCGATTCGTCTCTTACATCCGCTATTTCAGGGATTATATCTTCGTGTACACACTCTGCAATTCTCGAAACGATGGTAGTTTTTATCACCGCATACGGTATTTCAGTGATGACGATTTTTTCTTTACCTTTTTTGCTTGTCTCAATAGTTGTTTTTCCGCGAAGCCTAAGATGGCCTTTACCTGTGGTGTAGGCGTCCATAATGCCTTTTCTGCCGCAGATAATACCACCTGTTGGAAAATCAGGGCCAGGCAAAACATCGAGTATCTCTTTAAAGCCGCAATTAGGGTCATTCACCACTAAAAGCAAAGCATCGCAGATCTCCGATATATTATGCGGTGCCAGATTCGTTGCCATACCAACAGCAATACCAGTTGAGCCATTAACAAGAAGGTTCGGAAATTTTGAAGGCAGAACCGTCGGTTCCATCCTTGTATCATCATAGTTTGGAATGAAATCAACCGTATCGCATTTTATGTCCTCAAGCAGCTCAGTCGCGACAGCTGTCATCCTTGCCTCTGTATATCGCATAGCAGCAGGTGGATCCGCATCAATTGATCCGAAGTTTCCCTGTGGGTCAACCAGCGTGTATCGCATGTTAAAGTCTTGACCAAGTCTTACTAATGTTCCGTAAGTTGCCTGGTCGCCATGAGGATGGTAATTACCGCCCGTATCACCGACGATTTTTGCGCATTTTCTGTGCTTGCTTCTTGGTCCGAGGTTAAGGTCGTTCATTGCTACCAGAACTCTTCTCTATGATGGTTTTAGACCATCACGTACGTCTGGCAAAGCACGTGCGACAATAACGCTCATGGCGTAATTAAGATACGAAACCTTAAGTTCATCGAGGACTTTTTTTTCCTCGAATTGTTCTTGTGGTAAATTAACTTCTTCCATAAAACTTTCACTATCCTTAATGTAGAGCGGGTGCAAAAAAAGAATACAATCACAATAAAATATTGTATGTGAAATTTATGGCAAAGTCAAGCTATAGAATGCCCAAATATCGTAGTTTTATTGCGATTTTAAGCGAAAATCACAAAAAAAAACCCAATCTCGCATTCCTGCGAAATCAGGGTTCAGAAAAGGGCAATTTTAATGCTTAATTTGGGACTGGAATTTGTATTTTCCAGAGCCGGACTCTATGATAGCAAAGCCGTTCTCACACTTAAAGTCTATCTTTTTACCGTCCATTTTAACGCTCTGCGGGTCTGTAGTTGGGATACAAATTGTAGCTGTTGTATTCGCTGGTATTGTTACGTCGAGTATGAAAACACCGTCATTAATTTTCCAGTCAGTTGCTATTAAACCATTGATAGAATTATACGATGTTTTTGCCCACGTAAGTTTTCCACCGGGTTGGGGTTTTATTATAATTTTTTTAAACCCGGCTCCGTCTGTATCAATACCTCCGACAGTTTTGAATATCCATTCTGCCACTGCACCGAAAGAATAATGTGCAAAAGAATTCATCCCTGCGTCAGCAAAACCGTTTTCAGGTGTCCAGCCGTCCCAGCGTTCCCATATACTTGTTGCGCCGTGTTTAATAGAAAAATTCCAGCCAGGATAACTGTCCTGATGAAAAAGTTTATAAGCGATGTCAGCTCTTCCGATTGCGGTAAGCGTCGTCATCAGGTCTTTTGTACCAAGAAAACCGCTGGTCAGATGGTAGTTCATTTTTTCGATATCTGCAACAAGGTGCTCTGCTGCAAGTTTTGTTTTTTCCTCATCCAGCAGACCAAACGCAATTGAAAGAACATAAGCTGTTTGGGTGTAATTTACAACTTTGCCATCAGGTTCAACGAAAGCTTTATTGAATGCTGCTTTGATATTTTCAAAGAGCTGATTATATTTTTCATAATCTTGCTCTTTACCTAGAATCTTTGCGGTTTTAGCAAGGATTTTCGTACTATAAGCAAAGTATTGTGTTGCAAGAACATCCTGAGCTGTCCATGCATTTACGCTTAACCAGTCACCAAATCCAAATTTTGGTCTGATGAAATCCTTTGAATTTGCCAGGCAAAATTCAACCCATTTAACCATTCCTTCGTAATGTTCTTCGAGGATTTTTTTGTCACCATATACCTGATAGATTGTCCATGGGCAAACAGTGGCCGCATCACCCCAACCAGCGGCGTTACCATTTGTGTCTCCTCTTCTAGGTGCTATGTTTATCATGTCTCCGTTTTCAAGCTGAGCATCGAACAAATCAACGATCCACTTTGTGTAAAAGGCAGAAACATCGTTGTTGTATGAAGCTGTGCGAATATAAATCTGAGCATCGCCGAGCCAGCCTAGACGTTCATCACGCTGCGGGCAGTCCGTGGGGATATCTATGAAATTTGACCACTGTGTCCAGCAGATGTTGCTGTAAAGTTTGTTTGCAGTTTCATCGGAGCATTGGAAATATCCAGCTCTTGGAATTGCAGAGCTGAATGCAATCGTAGCAACATCGTCAAGGGAAGGCTTTTTGTTCACACCAGTGATTTCGATGTACTGGAACCCATGAAAAGTGAACTGTGGTTGGAATACTTCATTGGCTTGGCCCTTGCAGATATAAGTATCATACGCTCTTGCTCCGCGTAAATTCGTGACATAAATATTGCCATCTGGTTTTAACCTCTCTGCAAACCGAAGTCTTATTTTTGTTGCCTTTGGTTCATTGAATTTTACTCTTGCTACGCCGGCAAGATTTTGACCTGTGTTGATAACATAAACGTCTTTTGCAGGCTCGGTTATTTCAACAGGTTTAATTTTCGCTATTTCTTTAACGGCATAAGAGGGATGGGCTCTAAGCTTACACTTTACCGAATCGGTTACATTTGGTTTATCCCAGTTGCTTTCATTAAAGTCAGGTTTATCCCAGCCTGGTATCTCTTTGGTTGCATCATAGCCTTGTCCCATAAGAAAATCAGCTTCAAATATTGGGCCGTTGTTAATAGCTTTCCACGTTTCGTCTGTTTTAATTATTTCTTTTGTTCCATCAGTATAAGTGACATGAAGCTGAGAGAAAAATCTCGGATACCTTCCGTATAGTTCTCTGGTCATACCTCCGCCGACATATCCTGCATACCATCCGTCCGCCAGTATTGCACCGACAGCATTGTCGCCTTTTTTCACTATGCTGGTGACATCATAAGTATTGTAGTATGTTCGTATATCGTATGCTGTCCAGCCAGGGGTCAACAGATCATCTCCAACTTTTTGGCCGTTAATATGAAGCTCATAAAGACCTAAAGCTGAGCTGTAAACTGTTGCTTTCGTAATTGGCTTTGAAAGAGTAAATGACTTTCTTAGATATTTTGCTGGCGGCAGCTGTAAATTACCGCTTGGCATCCAATCCCATTTTTCACCATATTTACTTACTATTTCAACATTTTTAAAGTTAAGTTTTTCTATTTCCGTTGTTTGCCATCCATCTGGGCAGTCCTCTGAAATAACCCAGCTTTCATCGGTTTTAACCACCATTGGTTCGCCGTTATCGAAATTAATCAGTATTGCAGCTATCAGCCCTGAGAATTGGCCATTGCTGGGTTGATCTTCGCCGATCACAGCAATATTATTTTTGCCGGCTTTTAGAAGTGTACTAAGGTCGTAACGCTGTGGCAAACGAACCCTTTCCATCTCGCCGACTTTCTCACCATTTACAAATAATTCAAATGAGTGATCAGCCGTTATTGCGATGATCGCATCTTTGATATTTCTGTCTGCAGGTAAGATAATATCTTTACGGAAGTATCGTTTTTTTGCGGGGTTCTCCGCCTTTTTAGGTTCCTTTGTGCTCCATATCCAGAGAGAGCTTTTAAAGTGTGAGTCAAGCGGATCCGGTGCCGGGTCAAGCCCTTTGTCATAGCCGATCCATTTTGCTGTTTTTTCAGAGTCATTGAGCAGTCCCATACTCCAGCACACAGGTTTTGACCATTGGCTTTCGCCTCCGTCAGCATCCCACACCTTTATCTTCCAGAAGTATTTTGTGTCAGAGCTAAGTGTTTGCCCCTGATATGTAATATTGCAGTTTATATCAGAAATAACCTTGCCGCTATCCCAGACATCGCCAATATTTTTATTCAGCTTTTCTTCACTTGATGCAACAATTATCTGATATGCACTTTGCATCTGGTTTCTCTTATCAGATGCCAGCGTCCAGCTTAGCCTTGGTTGT
>CAZBKA010000182.1:0-4158 GCA_964492365.1 uncultured Pirellulales bacterium
TGTTCAAACCATGCTAAAAACCGAAGTGCAAAAAGATGCTTATCCGTTTCTGGTGAAAGGCACGTTTGTCCGTGTTAAACAAGGTCAGCTAAAGGGATTGGAAGGTGTGCTGCTGCGTAAAGGAGATATTCACCGATTTGTTGTTTGTCTGCCAGTATTGGGTCAATCGATAGGTGTTGAAATTAATGCCTCTGCTTTAGAGGTTGTTTGAAAATGTCAGACGATTAGACCGTTCGATTATATAAACGATAAAATATTTTTAAATCATTCAATAACTTTACAAAGCCAATGGAATCGCAACAACATAGTTTTTATTCTGGCCGGCTAAGAATTTTGGGCTGGCTTGCAATGCTTATTTTTGCCTGTCATGCATGTACACATATGGTAGGTGCCGGCGATACGTGGGTGGCATTTGCATGCGGCAGGCATTTTTTTAATCATGGAGTTGATACTGTTGAACCTTTTAGTGCAAACTCGCATAAGGCAGGTCCAGCGGAGGGAGATATTAAAAACTGGCCTCGATGGGCACAGTGTATTACTGACAAGGTTGGAATCGAGACGGTCAGATACTGGCACCCAACGGGCTGGGTAAATCAGAATTGGCTGACACATGTTATTTTCTACTGGCTTACACATGAATCACCTTTTGCTGATGCTGAAACATTATCATTTAATTCTCTTGTTTACTGGAAGTTTTGTGTTTCCATACTGATAGTTGTATGCGTTTATCACATGAGCCGGCTTTTAGGAGTTGGGCTGTTTTTGGGTACGGTTTTCTCATGCTTTGCGATGTTTATAATACGCAGTTTTTTTGATATACGACCTGCGGGATTTTCTAATCTGCTTGTGGCGGTATTTTTACTTGTGCTTATTCTTACGACGTATCGGAATGTGTTGTATGTATGGCTTATAGTTCCGATAACGATATTCTGGTGTAATGTTCATGGCGGATATCTTTATGTATTTATAATGCTTGTTCCATTTATCGGGATTAATTTTTTAACAATACTATTGCGTGGAAGATTTTCCTGCATTGGGACGCGGGGATTATGGCACACGGTTGCTGCTGGCGCGGCTGCATTTATGGGGATGATTATATTTAACCCGTTTCATCTGACAAACCTGACCCATACATTTGTTATCAGTGTCAGTAAACATGCGGAGATGTGGCGAAGCGTTAATGAATGGCATCCTGCATTCGAGTGGAACAACCCTGTCGGGGATGAGATGCCGTTCTTGATAATGTTTATCATCGGTGTGATAGTTTTTATAGTTTGGGCGGTTACTTTGCTGCTGACTCGGTGTTTGATGAAAAGCTGTCGCACAAGTAATGTGAATAATTCTGACGAATACTCGTTACCAAAGATTGATCCGGCGTTGATGGTTATTTCTGCTCTTACAATTTATATGGCAATTCGTTCCAGGAGATTTATACCGATAGCAGCTATTGCGGCGTGTCCGATTATCGCAATGCTTATTAATCAGATAATTGAGGCGATTTCTGCAGTCCGGAATTTTAGGAGGCATAATTATTTTTTTGTCAGTTTAATATCTGCGAATCAGAAAAGTTTTATGGCATTTACAGGGATTGCGGTGGTATTATTTTTTGGGACATGGTGGGGTCTTAAATTCAAACATGTTTATCTTGATCCATGGCCAATGGATATGAAGCTGGATTCTGTTTTTATGCGTATGACGGCTTCATATACGAAACCATTTTATGCGTGTCAGTTTATAAGAGATAATAAGCTGGAAGGTAAAATGTTTAATTACTGGACAGAAGGAGGTTTTATTGCATGGGGACAACAGCCTGATCCTAATACGGGACAAACGCTTATGCAATTATTTATAGATGGTCGTGCACAGGCGGCTTATGAACCTGAATATTATAAGCTCTGGTCCCAAATTATGTCTGGTGGGCCGACAGTTCAGAATGCTAAACTGAGGACTAATAATCTGACGAATTCGGATTATGTGCAGGTCGGAAAATGGGTAGATCAGCAGCTGAAGAAATACAATACCTGGATAGTACTGATGCCTGCAGAGCAGTGGGATTCCCCTTTTACAAAAGGGCTAGAGTATACTTCCAATTGGCACCTGGTCTTCTTTGATAATAAGCAAAAGCTTTTTGTTGATATTACAACAGATAAGGGTAAGGAGCTTTTGAATGGTATTTTCGATGGCAAAAATATTTACCCAGATGATTTTTCCGAATACCTGGTTAAGGCACACAATATGCTTGTTTTCGGCAAGGGTGAAGATATAAAAAAACAAGGGCTTGATTTTGCTTTTAAGGCATTTGAAGTGAACCCATCACAAGCACCAATGCTGGAGGTAGTATCGGCGGGGAGATTTGCTGAGTTACGGCCTAGCGTCAATGATTTTTGCCAGAATTATACCAACGATTTTACAAATAACCACGACCTTTATTCCGGGCAAACCGGCTACTGTAATAGAATCACGGCGGCGCTGATAGCTAATGGTTATCTGCGGAAAGTGTCCAAAGATCAAAACGATCAGGAAAAGACCAAGTTTTATGCGACGAATATAAATATTCTGAGTGCAGAACGAAAACAGCTGCTCAAAGAAAAAAGATGGTAGATTGCTGAGTCAAAAATCACGGTATTAAAGGGCATTTCTTATTAACTGCTTTTATGAGTTATATAGTTTTTGCAAACCAAATCTATCCTGATTGGCTTTAATAATAAGATTAGAATGAGCAACAAAGCAAAAATATATCTCGATGAAGACAACTTGTTAATGATAAAGGTTTCAGCAGGTGATGGAGAAGCTTATAACGAGTTATGCAGTAAGTATTTCTCATCTGTTGTAAGCTTTGTCACAAGCCTTAACGGCTGGCTTCAATCACCGGAAGATATTGCCCAGGAAGTTTTTTATCGAATCTGGAAAAAGAGAAAAGCATACCGCCCGAGGGCTGCTTTCAAAACCTATCTTTTTGATTTTGCCGGGAAAGTTTTCTCTGAGGAACGGAAACGACTATCAAAAGAGTTAATCCTTTATAAGAGACTGATTGATCAAAACCATGATTGTGAATTAGTAATTTTTCAACAAAAGGCGGAAATCTATCTTGATGAAATGATACAGGCCGCAGCAGATGGGATTTCTGAACTGACTTTTAAAGAACGACAGGCGGTGGAGCTTTATTATTTCAGGGAAATGTCCATGGATGAAGCGTCTGTGCAGGCAGATTGTTCACTGGCAGCATTTGAAGGGCGACTTCGTCGGGCACGGAGACAATTAGGACGATTATTGGGAGTTTAAGTGTGTATCGGAGATGGATTGTTTGATATTGAAAACCATAGTTTTGCAATCTTTCAATAATAAGCGGGTTGTGTTTAAAAAAACATTCAAAAGAGCGCCGGATTTTTGGTGTTTCTGCCATTAAGTAATAGGCAAAACAAGATTTTGCATTTGCGTGTGTTTGTGCGCTGAGATGCAGAACTAAACTGAACGTGAAAATATGGATTATTCACTAAATAATAAAATTACAAGCTATCCGGCTCAACTGTTTTTGCGGCTGAACCATTAGCATGACATAGAAATACAGGGATATTAAAAATAAAGGGAAAATATATGAAATCGGTAAAACCTTGTTTGTTCTGTTTGTTGCTAGTTATTTCTTCTTGCGGTTATGGTGATGTGCAGAGTGAGATCGAATCCGGCTGGCAGAAAATATATGAAGGTGATTTTGCACAAGCCAGGAGTCATTATAATAAAATTGTTTCTTCGGAGGCAAGTTTTGCGGATAAATCCAATGCAGATCTTTGTCTTGGGTGGGTAGGCGTGTTTGAGGCCATCGCTAATGGTCAATATGCACAGGCTAAAGCAAATGTTGACGCATTAGAAAACCAGTATGTTAATGATTGGTCCCTTGGCATATATGTTTTCAGAACCGCTGAGAAGATGGAATGGGATAATCAGCTTGATATAGCTAAGGAGCTTTACGGCGAAGCTAAGTTGCTGGACGGTGAATTTTCAGCAAAGGCAACATGGCGTGAGATGTGGATAACAATATTTCAGCGGATTGAAGCAGGTGATATTGATGGAGCATTAATTGCAGCAGACAATGCCAGGACTCAATTTTCAAACAACTCAGAACTTCCAGAAATGCTTTTCCGTGTAGGTGAGAGACTTCGC
>CAZBKA010000183.1:0-4098 GCA_964492365.1 uncultured Pirellulales bacterium
CAGCCCAATTAACCCCATTCCACCCCCCATCCCCCAAATTTTAAAATCCCTAAAATCCCCCCACCTGTCAATTTGCGTCACCGCAAAATTCAAAAAAAACAACCTTTTAAAAACCAGATTTTCCCTTCCTTTCCCCACCCACTAAAACAATCCTTAACGCATACCTCCAGGCCCACCACCAGGGCCACCGCCCTTAATACCTCTCTCCTCCATCCTTTCATGCATAGCTTTCATAAATTCCGCCATCTGGGCAAGCCTCTGGGGATCCATTGATTCTGTTCTCTCACGCATTTTCTCAGCACTTGGAGCTTTCCTCGCCTCCCGTGGCGGCCTTTGTTCACCGTCTTTTTTATCACTTCCCCTGCGATCACGCCACTGGTTCCGCATTTGTTCCATCCTATTAATTGCTTCATCAAGATAAGCCGTTCTGTCTTTTATCGGCAACGCAAAATACTCATCCAACTGCTTATTCATATGCTCTTCCATCACCTTACGATGCTCCTCCATCGCCTTATGCATAAATTCTTTTCTGCTTTCTTCATCCATAGCCTTAAAATCATTACTGTCCATAAAAGCTCGCATATCTTCCGGGCTCTGCGGAACCTTAATATCCTGCTTGCCACCTTTAGCATAAAAAACACCTGCTGCAGAAAGAATCGCGACTGTCAAAATAACCGAAATAATAACCTTTTTATTTTTCATTTTAATGCTGCTCCCTGTTATCGCTGACATGGCCGTCAGCATATAAATAATTACACGACCCCGGTTTTCCTTCTTTTCCATGAAAAGGAGTAAGATCACGCATCACATGAATATTAACCGCTTTACTTCTTGTCATCTTTGCAAACATAGATTTATCAACAGTAGTTCCGCCTAACATGGCATTATACCCATAGCTCGTACCGTAATCATCATAATAATGGTCTTTGACATCGCTGGGACACTTGAACACTTTAGGCTCAGAAAGATAACGCATCAGAAAATCCATTATCGTTGGGCTGTCAAACCCTTCGATCGGCATAATTACCGCAGGAGGCATAATATCGCGATTGTCATCAAGATACATTACAAAACCATAAGCAATGGAACGCAGATTTGCCTGACAGGCTGTACTTGCCGCTGAAGCCCTGGCTCTATTAAGTGCCGGCATTAATATTCCCATCAAAAGCGCAATAATACTGATTACGACAAGCACCTCTACAAGAGTAAACGCCTTTGAAACTGATACACCTCTTTTACAAAACTTCTCTTTCATTGAATCTCTCTGTATTAAAATCTAAAAAAACAAAACCAGCCTTATTCAAACCGAGTTAATTACACAGATAAAGACGGAAATATCCAATAAAATATTGCAGAAAAATTTTTTAGGGGAAATTAATTAAAACCACCTTCATTCCTCCGGCGGAACAGAAATCCCCGTGTTGCAACTCAAAAACCCACAAAACCCTATTTTTCCACCCCAATACCCAAAAACTCAACATAAGGTTGAAATTAACTTTAATTTATAGTATAATATCCGCTTCGAACAAGAGGTGTCATTTAAAACAATTAGCGGAAATGGTAGAAAAATGAAAAAAGCAATCATAACCTTAATATTAGCAGCAGTTGTATTAACCACTCCAGCAACCGCAAAATACTCCGGCGGCACCGGCGAACCAAACGCCCCCTACCAGATCGCAGACGCCAACGACCTGCTGGCCTTTGCAGCAGATACCAACGATCACGACAAATACATAATCCTGATCGCAGATATTAATCTTGCAGACCAAAATTTCACCGGCCCAGTAATATCCGGTTTCAGCGGCAACTTCAATGGCAACAATCATACAATCTCAAATATTACCACCGATGACGGTTATAGTAGTACCGAACTCGGTTTTTTCGGTTCCATTTCCAACGCTGTCATAGAAAATCTTAATCTCAACAATATCAATGCATACTCTTATGGATCTAACTACTTAGGCGGGCTGGCTGACACAAGCGATAATTCTACCATCAATAACTGCTCTGTAACCGGCTCAATAAACACCAGCGCTTTCTATGCAGGAGGCTTAGTTGGTCAAAACATAAACGGTCAAATAAACAATTGCAGCTTTCAAGGCTCAGTTACCAACCGCTACTATGCTGCCGGTGGATTAGTCGGAATAAATAGACCCGACTCAAACATAACAAACTGCTTCAGCAATTGTTATGTAGAAGGAAGAAACAGAATTGGCGGCCTTGTAGGTTCAAATTATGGCTATATTTCCAATTGCTTTGCGACTGGTGATGTAAACACACTGTCGGACTCAATAAATGCAGGAGGTTTTGCTGCTCAAAATTCTGGCGAGATTTTAAATTCTGCATGTATAGTTAATATTAATTGCCTGGATGGAATAAACGTGGCAGGAGGCTTTGTTGGTATTAATTATTCTAATTATGAATACTCCAACAAATGGCCAGGCATTATTAAAAATTGCTATTGCCAAAGCACAATCACCGCAAACAACGCCTTACAAATTGGAGGCTTCGCAGGCAACAGCGGTGGCGATAAGAACAATCCAACAGATCCAAGCTATGCTTCAGGAAAATGTGTTATTGAAGACTGTTATTCTGCCAGTACCATAACTTTGGACGATTATACAATCGACGCAGGAGGCTTTGCTGGTGCAAACTTTGATAGCCAGATTTCGGGCTGTTACTGGGATCGGGATATCCTGACGCCTCAGATAACCCAATCCATAGCATACGACGTAAACAGCACCACAGAAAACCTGCTGCCCTTAACCACAGCCCAGATGAAAGACAAGACCAGTTTTGTCGGCTGGGATTTCATAAACGTCTGGGACATAGGCGAAAACCAGACGTATCCTTTTTTACGTCGGTATCAGGCAGCTGATTTGAATCATGATGGGATAGTAAATATTATAGACTTTGCAATCTTGGCCGAGAATTGGCTGAAATAATAAAATAATTCAAAAACACATCGCAGCTGAAAATCGCAACTGAATATGGTTTAACTTCCTCTCATACAAGTACTTGGGAGTTTTTGCAAAAACACAGAATTTTTTTAGGGATTTATATACAAAGTTACCCTAATCCAAAAACCCATTGTTGATTTGTTTTTGAAATTCAGCCATTGTCCACGCACCTATTAGGGCACTTGTTTTTGAAACTTCATCTTTCAGAAATTTTAAAGCCGCTGCCCGATAACCATTCCCGTCTATCAGAATAACGGTTGGAATTGAAGTTTTGATTATGTTGAACAAAAGAAATGGGTACTTTTCATCAACCGATCCCCCAACTTGTTGCCATTTACATTCGATAATAAGGTCGTTGGGAAAAAGTTCTTTATTGATAATTAGAAAATCAACTTTACGGTCTGTCTCATATATGGTTTTTCCACAATAAACTTGTTTCGCGTATTGCCTACCGCCAATGACATTTCGGTTACTAAAAACTTGTGTTTTATGATTCCAAAATTCAGTATAACCCTTAGCTATTAAGGATTGTTCAACAAAACTTTCAAGCAGATTCCCAGTTTTGTTAGCCTTACTGCCGCTATTGATAATTTCGGATGATAAGTTCTTCTTCTTTGCCACGCTGGTTTCCCTTACAAGAGACAGACCTTGATGCTGATATTTTTTCTATAGCAAATCCTCTATATAAAGACCTAACAAATTTGGTGTCGGAATTAGAGAGCATAAAAAATGCTCCAGCATTATCTATTTTTCGGCATATTTCTGCAAGTTCTTTGTGCTTATCGTCGCCAAATCCATTTCCATCATAACCGGAATAGGTTTGATGATATGGAGGATCGAGATAATAAAATTCATTTTGTTCAGGTTCTATCTGTATAAAACTTTTTTGAATAATTTCTACGTTTCTTAAAGTGTCAGAGCATATCCGCAAATTTTCTTCGTCTAAAATTGCAGGTTCTTTATATGAACCTATCGGAACATTAAATTTGCCTGCTTTATTTACACGATAAAGGCCATTATAACAGGTTTTGTTAAGATAGATAAACCAAGCTGCTATTTCTATAGGGTCTTTTGCAGTAAATAAACTTTCTCTGGCTTTGAGAAAATAAGTTTTGCTATGTTAGGTTCATTAATTTTT
>CAZBKA010000184.1:0-4066 GCA_964492365.1 uncultured Pirellulales bacterium
TCAGCAGTGTTTACCTTGTCGTCAAGATTTATATTGCTGTCAAAACCTTTCGTGTACTGTACGATTGTCTGGAACCATTTTTCCGCCATCTTTTCTTCACCCGAGGTGTTGGGATGTGTGCCGTCGTATGTATCTTCTTCGTAGCTAAATCCCGTCCACTGGTCAACAACGATAACAGGGGAGTTAGGTAATTTTTTTTCTTGTGCGATAGGCTCGATATATTCATTGAAAGCGATAATGTTATTGTACGTATAGTTCCTGGGAATAATTTTTGCCAGCAGTATAGTAACGTCCTGGTTATCCATTCTGATTGTATCTATTATCAGCTTAATTTCGTTAGCAGTACTGGAATAGCTTTGGCCTGCTCCCAGGTCATTTGTGCCGATGTGCAGCAAAACGATATCAGGTGTATATATCTTAAGCCAGTCTGTGAGGTCACCAAGTTCCGGATTTGATGGGCGTCCATATAATAATTCCTCAGCTCTCCATCCGCTATGTCCTTCGTGGTTCTGGTCAAAGCTTAACCCTTTATATTGAGGCCAGACAGGGTTGCCTCCGGAATTAGTATTCATTGAACCGATAAAGTCAAATTCAATGCCACTGTCTATAAGCTTTTTCCACAGTTTGTAGCGATAGCTGTAATGAGAAGAATCTGCATGTGTGATAGAATCGCCTAAAGGCAGTATCTTAATTGGGTATTTTCCAAAAACAGATGTGCATGTCAATAAAAGAACCCCTGAGATCAATATAACGCAAAACTTATTTTTCATCTATTTACCCGCCTGTAAAAAAATATAGTTTTATAGAATAGTAATTATATCAAAAGAATTACGAAAAATAAAGAAAATTTATTTTACTAATGTGGCTTAAAGTCGTGAAATACGGAATAATTCCTTATTTCTCTGTTTTTTTGCTGTGATGTGCTGCCAAGGCCGCGGTGCCTATGATTCCAGCATCTTCGCCGAGGGTAGCAAAGCAGATTTCGAGATTTTCCTGTTTTAAGGGCCAGATGTGATAATCAAAATATTTTTTTATACTTTGAAGCAGTGTATCACCGGCGGCAATCATACCTCCGGCAAATACAACCCTTTGTGGGCCTGTTATATGAATAATGTTGACGCACAGTACACCGAGCGCTTCAGCGGTGGTTTTGATTATTTCATTTGCGAATTTATCTCCCTGGGCGGCATGGTCAAATACATTTTTACAGCTTATATGTCCATTTTCTTTGTAGACTTTTTTCAAACTTGATGGAGCACCGGCCTGAATGGCTTCTGTTGCTCTTCTTGCTGTTGAGGCAGCAGATGCATAAGCCTCGACGCAACCCCTCTGTCCACAGCCGCAAAATCTTCCACCATGCGGGTATATAATCATGTGCCCAAGCTCAGCAGCATTATCATTAAAGCCATGGACAAGTTCACCGTTACTGATAATACCGCCTCCGATGCCTGTTCCAAGTGTAAAGAAAACCATATCTTTAACACCTTTTCCTGCTCCAACGACATATTCACCCCAACAGGCTGCATTTGCATCATTTTCAAAGATAACATCTTTACCAAATCTTTCACTTACAAGCTGTCTTAACGGAACATTTTTAAACTCCGGTAGATTTGGTGCAGATATTACTATGCCCTTGGAAATGTCAGCAGGGCCTGGTGAGCCTATTCCAATTGAGATGACATCATTAAGTGTAAGGTTATTTTCTGCGAGGAGGTTTTTTACCGCTTGTTCGATGGTATCAATTACGGCCCCAGGGCCCATATTGGCATTGGTTGAAGTTGACGTCTTCGCGATTTGCTTTAGTTCGCTGTTGAAACAACCAACTTTCAAATTAGTACCGCCAAGATCGATCCCAAGGTAATATTCACCCATCAAAAGTTCCTCTAAATATATGACATTATTTGATATCCCTGGCTAGAGCAGCGGCTCCGACAATTCCAGCATTTTCGCCGAGCTGTGCAAAGCAGATTTCAACATCTTCTTTTTTCATTGACCAGATCATATCTGCAAAATGCTTTTTTATAGCATTGAGAAGAGGTTGCCCAGCTGCGATCATTCCGCCGGCAAAGACGAATTTATGAGGCTCAGTAACATGTCTCATAGTAATACATCCTATGGCCAGGTCTCTTGCTGTTTCATCGGCTATTTTTGACGCCAACTTATCACCTTTTTCTGCATGTACGAAAACATCTTTGCAGGTTATACGCCCATTTTCATCGAGTAATTTTTTCAAACTTGAAGGCTCGCATGCGATAACGGCTTCTGTTGCTCTTCTTGCTGTTGATGATGCGGAAGCATAAGCCTCGATGCAACCCCTTTGCCCGCATCCGCAAAGCCTCCCGCCTGGATGAATAATTATATGCCCCAATTCTCCGCCGCTGTCATCTGTCCCATGCACGAGATGACCATTGTAGATGATGCCTCCGCCGACACCGGTGCCGAGGGTAAAGAAAACCATGTTGTCAGAACCTTGTCCGGCACCGCAGGCATATTCACCATAGCATGCAGTATTGGCATCATTTTCAATAACACAAGGCTTAGATGTCCTGTTGCTTAACATTTTTTTCATTGGAACATTTTTGAACAAAGGCATGTTGGGACAGCTGTACATAATCCCTTCGGTCAGGTTGAATTGACCTGTAGAGCCCATTCCAATCGCTTTTACATCTTTCATGCTGTATTTGTTATCGACGACTATTTTTTCGATATAGTCGCCGATTCGGTTAATCATTATCTCTGCGCCTGTATCTACGTTTGCATCTATTGATGATTTGCTGATTATATTGAGGTCCTTGTCAAAGACGCCAAATTTTATATTTGTTCCACCTAGATCTATGCCGATGTAAATGTGACCCATTTTGTAAAAATCCTTCTTAGTTTAGTATTGATAATTAATCTTCATAACCATTGGGGTGACTGTTATGCCATTTCCACGCGGATTCTACAATAGTTTCCAGCTCGGCAAACTTTGTTTTCCATCCTAATTCGTTAACAGCTTTGGAAGCATCGGAAGTCAGTACTGCAGGGTCACCGGCTCTGCGGGCAGTTTCGGTAACCTTAAAATCTTTACCTGAAACTTTTTTGACAGTATCTATTACTTCACGCACCGAATATCCGGTTCCATTGCCGAGGTTATATGTCAGCTCTTTTGAAGTATCCAGTTTCTTTAAAGCCAGCAGATGTGCCGATGCCAGATCTTCGACATGGATATAATCCCGAATACATGTTCCATCCGGTGTTTCGTAGTCTGTGCCGAATATTTTTATATCCTTGCGTTTGCCCATAGCAGCCTGAATAATTAATGGTATCAAATGTGATTCGGGTCTGTGGTCTTCGCCGATGCACGCATTCTGCCCGGCGCCGCATGCATTGAAGTATCTAAGTGCGGCGTATTTTAATTTGCCAGCGTTGCTTTGCCAGTGGCACATCCTCTCGACAGCCAGTTTTGTTTCGCCATAAGGGTTGATCGGAGATTTTTCCTGCCCCTCAGTTATAGGAGTCTTTTTCGGCATCCCATAAGTTGCAGCAGTGGAGCTGAACACAAATTTTCCAACCCCGGCAGCTTCCATCGCAGATAATAAATTCTGTGTGTTTGAAACGTTATTTTTGTAATATTTCAAAGGCTCATCAACAGATTCACCGACTTCGATAAAAGCAGCAAAATGCATTACTGCCTCAATCTTATAATCTTTCATTGTATTGACCAGCAGGTCAAAGTCATTCAAATCGCCATTTACAAATTCAACTTCACTGATGGCCTGTATGTGGCCTTTACTTAAGTTGTCATAAACAATTGGTTCTAATCCTTCGTTTGCAAGAACCGCTGTCATGTTGCTGCCGATGTAACCGGCACCGCCGCAAACTAAAATCCTCATTGTGTCTGTATTCCTTTTATTTTTTTGCTGCCTGTTTTTTTATCTTCTCTAATATTTTCTCTGCCAGCTGCGAATCATTGCCCAGGTCGATCCACTGTATGTTGTCTGCCTGGTCTTTGTTGAGTGTGAGGGTTTGCATTGATTCACCACTTTTTGTGAACATACTATGAATTTTTGTTTCATTCACATTT
>CAZBKA010000185.1:0-4046 GCA_964492365.1 uncultured Pirellulales bacterium
TTGAAAACCACCGTCCGCTGTGACGGTAAAGGTAGTGTTTTCACCGTTAACAACCAAACTCACATATTCGGAGTTGTCGACAATTTCCAAAGCGAGCCTGGCTTTTACTTCTTCTGCGGTCAGATTACCGGTACAGTTTATGGTAAAAGCAAGTGCCGGCGCCTGATCCATGAGACTGAAGGTGTCATCCGCAAATTCTTCCTTTGCAGCCAGTTCCGCATATTTTGCGTAAAGGTTCAGATTTTCATTAATGGGGTTTGCCGCGAAGAATTGATTGGTAAGTCCGGCATCGGTGTACCAACCAAGAAATATTGCACTTTCTTTTTTAGGAGAAGGAACTTCGGCTAGCGTTGCACCCGCCTTAACATACATGGCATCAATAGCTGAACCGCCATTGGTGTAAAAAGACACCACTTGTTTGCTTGAACCACCTGAACTTTTCCCCCCGGATGGCTGTTGGGGCTGCTCGGGCGGTTGCGGTTTAACGTTGGTTTGGGCTATCCATTTTTCCACCGTTTGGTATGTGCGCATGCAAAATGCCGCGCCCTCTGCACGGGTGGCATTGTTACCGGGATTGAAATTTCCGTTTTCGTCCCCATTAAAGAGGCCACATGCCCAGAGCTTCATAACTGGTTCTTGTGCCCAGTTGGCAATGCGATCCAAGTCAATGGGCTTGGTTGTAACGGTAGCCTCGGGATAAGTTATTCCGTAGACGTCAAAGAAGCGAGCTGTTAGTGCCGCCATCTGCTCACGGGTCACCAGCGGAGATGGACCGAATGTCTCTTCCGCTATACCCTGGGTGATCCCTTTTTGTGCCGCCCAGACAACATAAGGTGCATAATAATCATCCGCACTTACGTCACTAAATCCGCCGTTGCCAGTGTAATCGGCAGGGTTGATTCCCGCAATGCGTCCCATCACCGTCACATACATGGCGCGGGTCATGCTGCCGGCGGGAGTGAATGAGTCTGATCCTGTACCATGGAAAATGTCCTTTTGCAGAGCATACCTCACCGCATCGTAATACCAGTCGCTTGCCGTTACATCACGAAACGGGTTGTCCTGTGTTTCCTGGATCTGCGTAGTTGCTGTTGCAGAAGAGTCTCCGCCACCTGCCGCCATTGCTGTAGCCGGCAACATGGAAACCAACATGCTGATGATCAACAGCAGACTCAAAAATTTTCTTCTCATCCAGTCCGTCCTTTCATATCTGTTCTTGTTTATTGATTATCACAGGGCTAATCGCTGTGATGGCGAAAAACACTGCCCCCTCCTCAATTGATGAATTTTTGAGGAAATGAATCCTGTCTAAAGTTTAATAGAAAATAATTGGCCTGGAGACGCATCTGCATGAAATGTTTTTTTTGGGTAATGAAATGTAAATTGAAGTCAAATTGAACGAAAGCTTTGCTATAATAGATGGTGGTACAGAATGATTTTTGAGGTGACCGGATGAAAATCGCTATTTGCGATGACGATAAGCAGGAACTTTTACAAATCAGTGAGCTTGCGGATGAATTCTTGCGTGGCGGCCTGGCCGATAGCAAGTCAGAAGTATTTAGTTTTGACAGCAGTATGAATTTGCTGCACCAAATAGAAGCCGGCAAACATTTTGATATTTTTCTTTTGGATGTCATTATGCCGGGTATAAACGGTATCAAACTGGCCACGGAGATAAGAGCGCGTGATCAAGTAGCCAAAATCATCTTTTTGACCGCAAGCTCGCAATTTGCGATAGACTCTTATTCAGTTGGCGCTTTTCACTACCAGTTAAAGCCCGTACAAAAAAACCCGCTTTTTTCTGTTCTGGAAAAAGCCCGCTACGATCTGAACCGTCGTCTGCAACAATTTATTGTTGTGAAAACCCCCTTCAGCCTGACCAGGGTATTTCTCCACCAACTGATTTATGTTGAGGTTATCCGCAGAACCGTTTTTTTTCATCTGGCAGATGGTACCACCATCGAAAGCAACCGTACCATTGCTCAAGTGGAAGATGTTTTATTATCAGATAACCGTTTCATCAAACCCCATCGCTCTTACATCGTCAACCTGGACTACATCAAAGACCTGTCCCCGGATGGTCTTGCCCTCATCGGGGGTCTGTCTGTTCCCGTATCAAGAAATCTTTTTAAAAAGATAAAAGAAGCCTATATTCATTATTCCTTCCCGGTGGAAGAGTAACGGAGGAAAAAAGGCGGATGGATTATATTAGGGTTATTCTCAACACGATTTTCGCTATCATTTTGATATTCCTGTTCTTGGATTTTGAAATCAAGCAAAAGAAGCAATACTACCTGCTGTGGGTGTGTATAACCATTGTGGTGATTTGTGATGGATTAATATTATACCATTTCGGGTACACAAATTTTATGAAACTCTTCCCCCTTCTGGTTTATATTCCAGTATTTTTTTCTTTTCTGTTTGTATCAAAGTTCAATGCCATAAAGGTTTTATTTATCTTTTTTACCGTCACCGCTATTGATCTGTCGATTTCTCTAATCGGGCTTATCATTTCATATTTTTTTGGCTTCGACCGAATCATCCTAAACGTTGTCTGTTATTTCCTGTATCTGCCTACAGGAATCCTTGTTTATTTGTATTTGCGGCCTTCCTTTCTTTATATGCTGCGCAATACTGATCAAGGCTGGTATGGATTTTGCGCCATACCGCTGACATACTCGGCGCTTCTCTTTTTCACTTCAAGGTATAATTTGAACAGTGTGATCAGCGAACGGTCAATTGTCTTTGCCGGGTTGGTTTTTGTCCTGACGCTCGCCGCGTATTTTTTGATCCTGCGGTTTTTCAGGCAAACCCGAGAGCAGCTCACCCTGCAAAATGAACAAAATTTATTGAAAGCGCAAATCACCGCTTCCCGTAATCATTTGGAAACACTGCAGGAATCGCAGGAAATAACCTTTATTTATCACCACGATATGCGTCATCATCTGAATCTGATCACTGCCTATCTGGGTGACAACAACCTGGCAGCAGCGCAAAAATATATCGCCGAGGTTGAAAATACCATTCAGGACGCTGCGGTTGAAACGTATTGCCGCAATTACACCGTTAATTTGATTTTGTCTTCCTACATTGAAAAAGCTCGAAACGAACAAATTGGGATTGAAACCCACATAGATCTTCCCGAGGAAAACATCGTATCAGATATGGATCTTTGTGTTATTTTTTCGAATGCCATAGAAAATGCCATCAATGCCTGCAGGCTGCTTCCCAATCCTCAAGACAGAACCTTAAACATCGTCTGTAAAATCAAGAATGACAAACCCTTCATCCAAATTACCAACAGCTGCTGCTTGGATACGATCAGGTTTGTCAATGGCAAGCCGGCAAGCACAGAAGAGAATCACGGTCTGGGCACCAGAAGTATTGCCGCGGTGGTGCAGAAATACGGCGGCGTGTGTTCCTTCTCAGTCGATGAGGGCTTTTTTAAAACCAGCATCATTCTGTAGGGCGCAAGCAGTTATTTTTTATCCGGCCGAGGTATTGAAAAATAAATAATTTCACAATAAAAAATCCCATCGTCCAAAAACGATGGGATGTTCTTATCTCAATTGCAGGTCCCCGTGTGGAAGGGGGCGCTGCTCAATTGTTATAGTCGAACAACTCCTGTACGTCCGACCAATAGCTCTGATAAACGTTTTGTCAGTCAAACAACTTTGCGTACGTTCCCCTGACCGTTTATTTTGAGCTTATGCATATTGTAGCACAATAAATGTTCAAAGTACAGCGTTTCGTGTAAAAACAATGCAAAGTCTTTGTAATTTGCCCGGAATCACGAGGTAAACCGCTGGTGATATAGCTTACCAGAAGGTGTCCTTATATCTTTTTTTGGTAGCCAGCAAATAAATAATCTCAAAGATACCCACCGTATTGATCACCAGCAGCGCAATGTACCATCCCGCCTCTCTCAACCGGGCTGCCCGCCATAATGCCAAACCTTTCCATATTACCGACCAGGCGATCAAGGGATAGTAAACCAAAGGGTTTTGCAGCAACTGTTGTAATTCAGCCATAAAAGTTACCTCCCG
>CAZBKA010000186.1:0-1154 GCA_964492365.1 uncultured Pirellulales bacterium
TTGATTTCTGCCGTTGTAAGCTTTCGGTACTGCCCTATCCCTATTCCCTTATCCGTCAACTTGCCGATCTTCAATCTTTTAAGACTTTTAACATTTAACCCGATTCTTGCAAGCATTCTCCTTATTTGACGATTTATGCCCTGTCGGATCGTTATCTGAACTAATGATTCCTTGTAATTTCTTTTCAGTACTTTAATTGCCGCATTATTCGTCTTACCCTCAGCCAACCAGATACCTTTTTTAAGCTTCTCAACTTCCTCACCAGTAATCTCGCCGTCAACATGTGCAACATAAGTCTTCGACAACTCATACCGTGGATGGGTCAGCTTATTTGTCAGCTCACTGTCGTTGGTGAGAATTATCAAACCGCTTGTATCCATATCAAGCCTGCCGACGCAAAATATCCTGTTCTTGCTATAGACAATATCAATAGCCTTTTTTCTTCCCTGCGGATCAGAATTAGTGCAGATAACACCTTTGGGTTTATTCAGCAGGTAATATTCCTTAGTAACCGGGTGTATCTTCTTGCCGTTAACTGTAATAACATCGTTGTCCGGATCAACAAACGCTGGCAACTCGTCAACAATCTGACGATTCACACGAACCGCACCCTCAACTATCAGTTCTTCACACCTACGCCTTGATGCAACACCGGCAGCTGCTAAAACTTTCTGTAATCTTTGTTCAGCCATACTTACCTGATAATAAACAAAAAAACAAAACCTAATAACTTAATACATCCAGACCCCAGACAGACTAACTCCGAGTTTATCTGCATATATAATTGCAATACATGCGGCAACCCACAAAAAAAAACCCATCTGGAAAGGCCTGTCAGATACAATTATCTTCACAGGACCGCTATATTGGCCTCGTTGGATCAACGCACTAAAACGAAACACACAATACATTACTATAGGCGAAGTGTAAACAAGATTCGTGGTACCAAAAAGCTTTTCTGTTCTGCTGTCCATCGAATAAAGCAAAAAACACATTATCGCAAGACCGCCTGTCACATCAAGCATATGGTCGAGAAGTTCTATACTATAGCCCGCAAGGGTCTTTCGATATTCATGCCCATTGTCGCCGAGCATTACCATTTCGCTCCTTCTCTTGCCAAAAGCAAGAAAAAGACAAAGCGTAAAACTGCATAT
>CAZBKA010000186.1:1254-4008 GCA_964492365.1 uncultured Pirellulales bacterium
CACTTCTCCGGATGAGACTTATCGTTCTGGCGGTCTATGATATCATTAAATATATACGTCGCTGATGCTGCCATGCAAAAACATAAAAATCCGCCTACAGCACTGCCTATCGAAAGCAAAACTTCATCTAATGGGCCAAAAAGCTTCCTGCCAAACACCAAAGCGGCAAAAACAAATATATTTTTTACCCAATGCGAAGGTCGCATTAACTGTAGTATTTTCATTTTTTATTCTTTCTGCACTTTGCCGAGATCAATAATATACAAAAAAAGAGTATCAGTTCCATTAAAGTATCGACAAATTACTCAAAGATACGTAATATAATCCAATTACTAATGTTTATCGGCCATTAAAAGGTGATATGGTAATCGCTTTTGAAAGACAACTTGAAGATTTTTTCCTCATCAAACAGGCAAAAAGGTTCCATCACGCCGACAAAATGGTTTTCCAGAGGCTCTCTGGATCATTATATATCCTGTAAACCTTAAGAAAAAAAATGGGAAAATCATGATAAAAACCGTCATTTTCGATTTGGACGACACTCTTTACGACGAGATAGAATACTGCAGAAGTGGATTCTGGACTGTATCTAACTACATGGCAGAAAACACATTAAAAACGTCACCTGAGCACTTTTTTAACATCCTCTGGAAGCAATTTAACACATCAGACCGCTCAAAAGTATTTAATAACGCACTCAAAGAGCTTGACATTGATTACGACGAAGCCTTTATTGCCACCCTGGTAAATGTTTACCGCAACCACGAACCAGCTATCGTTTTACCAGATGATAGCCGACAAATTCTCGACCTTCTGACATGTAAATACCAGCTTGGTCTGATAACTGATGGCTTTTTACCTGCTCAGCAGCTCAAAATTCAGGCCCTGAGAATAGAAAGCTATTTTCAGGCAATTATATATACCGAACAGCTCGGTAGACAGCATTGGAAACCAGACACCCTCGCTTTTGAAAAAATATTAGAGATGATGAACACCTCACCTCAAAACGCGGTTTACGTCGCTGATAACGAAAAAAAAGATTTTATTGCACCAAACAAATTGAAAATGCACTCTATTAAGGTGGTTAGACCTGCAAAAATACAAAAATACCATGCTGATAAAATGATTGAAAAAGCCGAATACGAAATAGAACAGCTTAGTCAAATATCTGAAATACTGACAAAACTTTGACACTTTGAGTTTATCCAAAAGCCATGATTCTGCCGATAAAAAATTAAATAAAGGTGAAATATGAACCTAAAACTTGCCCATATTCCTTTTTTTTGTTGACTAAAAGGTAATTTAGGACGATAATAAGTGCTCTAAACGGCTTAAATTTTTAATTGTTTTTATAGACCAAGGAGTTGAAAAGATGCCTGCAGGCAAAAGACCCCAAAGTAACGCGATGATGTATACCCTGATAGCCTTTGTCGGGCTTTTTTTAGTCTCAACAACTATTGCTGTAATTTATTACGTTAAAGCAGAGGAACAGAAGACGCTGGCTGTTGCTGCAGAGGGTAAACTTAATGAAGTTGCTTCAAGCAGACAATTAAACAAGATCGGTTCGATTATAGGTGCAAAAGATTCCCAAGAAAGCTACCTCGACAAAATGGTTGAGTACTTCGACCAGATGGTTGTAATAATTGCCGGAGGAGTTGCTGAAGAAACTTCCGCGGAAGTAAAACTAGCGAATTCAAAACAAAATTTCAACGACGTCCTGACAAAGTTACAACCGGACTATTTGACCTTGGAAAACGAGGACCCAAATAAATTCGGACTCATACAAATGGTCGATAAGCTGAAAATCAAAATTGACTCCCTCAATGAAGCAAACGCTGCTAACAATAAAGCACTTGCGGACCTCCAGAACAGATTCGATGATGCAATTGCAGAAACTCAAGAAAAGGAGCAAACGCTCATCGCAGAAAAAGAAGCTTATCAACAGCAGGTAGTTTCTGCCAAGCAGGATTATCAGGACCTCAAAGAACTTACACAACAATCTGCTGAACAGCAGGTAAAAACTCTAATGACGCAATGGGAAGAGGCACGAACCGAGCGAGAAAACGTCAATCAGGAACTGTTGAAAACTCAAGCTGAACTGAATGTCGCTCAAACCAGGTTACAGAGAACTCACGAAAAACTGGCTGACATTGTACCTGATCCGAATTCGGACATCGCCGCGTTCACAACTGATGCCCGAATAATTCTTATTGATGACATGACAAAAACTGTTCAGATTGACATCGGCGCATCTGACCATGCCTATATGGGGCTGACCTTTGCAGTCTACGACAAAAACCTGCCAATACCTAAAGACGGAAAAGGCAAAGCCGAGATTGAGATCTTCAATGTAGGTGAAAATGTTTCATCTGCAAGGATTATCAGTTCAAATATTAAAAGGCCTATCGTACAGGATGACCTCGTTGGCAATCTCATCTGGGACATAAATCAGTCAAACACATTTGCGGTCTATGGAACTTTTGATCTTACCGGCGATGAAAAAGCTGACTATGATGGCGATGAAAAGATTAAAGCCATGGTAGAAAAATGGGGTGCAAAAGTATCTGACGGAATTACCATCGACACCGACTTCCTCATCCTTGGAAGCGAACCGGTTGTCCTTAGAAAACCAACATTTGAAATGCTTGAAGTTGACCCACTGGCAATGGAAAAATATGAAAAATCAGTAAAAAAACTTGAAGATTACAAAGATGCTCTGGAAAAAGCAAAAACTCTTGCTATTCCGGTATTTAA
>CAZBKA010000187.1:0-3949 GCA_964492365.1 uncultured Pirellulales bacterium
TCCCGGTTTTATTCTGGAAAATTATGATTTTGTTGAAGCAGGCGTTCTCTTTCGAGTCTTAGAAAGGGTTGAATAAGCTTAAGTCGAATCGTTATTTTGTCGATTTAGCCTTGATAGGGTATTTTTTGAAGATTATTATCGGTACATTTATAGGAAAATTTTTGCTTTGTGCGATTTTGTTTTTGTACCTGACGGGGACGGAGTGCAGGTATAGTATGTTTTTATGGTAGATTATCAGAACTTGAATTTGCCGGTAGTTTATAAAATCCGATAGATTCTTAAATTGAAAGTACAGAAATGAAAACAGCTGTGATAGGTGTAGGATATGTTGGTTTGGTAGCAGCGGCATGCTTAGCAGAAGGCGGCAATCATGTTATATGTGTCGATAATGATGAGAAAAAAATTGCAGGCCTTGAGAATGGTGTTATTCCGATTTATGAGCCTGGTTTAACTGATATAGTTAAGCATAATGTATCAGCTGGAAGGTTAACGTTTACTACGGATCTTAAGCAAGGTATTGATGAGTCTTTGGTAATTTTCATTGGGGTTGGTACTCCAAGTTCTGATGATGGTTCCGCTGATATTTCGGCAGTTTTGAAAGTCGCGGAAAGCATTGCGGAGCTGATGGATGATTACAGGATTATTGTCACTAAGAGTACGGTTCCTGTTGGTACGTGTAAGAAAGTTAGTGATATTATATCCTCAAAGACAGAGAAGCCTTTTGATTATGTCAGCAATCCTGAATTTCTTAAAGAGGGTTCGGCGGTTGAAGATTTTATGAAGCCTGATAGGGTTATTATTGGTACGACGAACCCTGCTGTAAGAGAGATAATGAAACAGTTATATGCACCATTTATGCGTAAGTCGAGCAGGATATTATTTATGGATCCAATCAGTGCAGAGCTTAGTAAGTATGCGGCTAATTCTATGCTGGCAACGAGGATTTCATTTATGAATGAGATCAGTATTTTATGCGAGAAGATTGGTGCGGATGTTGAAAGTGTCAGGGCTGGTGTCGGCAGTGACAGCAGAATTGGTAATGCGTTTTTGTTTCCTGGAGTTGGGTTTGGAGGCAGTTGTTTTCCTAAAGATGTGCGGGCACTAATACATACGGGTGAAGCAGCAGGTTGTGAGATGAGTGTTGTCAGGGCTGCCAGGGACGCCAATATTCGTCAGCACAATTACTTTGTTGATAAGGTATTGGACTACTTTGGTGATAAAGCCAAAAACTCTATATTAGCAGTATGGGGCCTTGCGTTTAAGGCAAAAACAGATGATACGAGAGAGTCACCTGCGTTATATTGCATCAATAAATTCCTTGAAGCTGGAATGACGATTAAAGCTTATGACCCTGAGGCGATGGATGAAGCTAAAAAGAAACTTGGTGATAGTGTTGAAATGAGTAAGCAGAGCTATGAGATTCTTGAGGGTGCAGATGCGTTGGTGATCTTTACAGATTGGCAGGAATTCAGGAATCCGGATTTTGATCAGATTGCTTCTAAATTGAAAAATGCTGTAATTTTTGATGGCCGCAACCTTTATGATCCAAATTATATAAAGAAACAAGGTATCGAATATCATTCCATTGGTAGATAGGAAATTTAAGGGGATCGAGTAATATCAGGACGATGTTGGCTGGTTTTGCTTAAGTGAAGGCTTAATTTATAAATAGTATATATTTGAACAGGATGATTGTCTAAAACACTTTTGGAGATAATTAGTATGGCGAAGAAGACTCTTGAAAAAAACCGAAAAATAGTTCCGCATGTAGGTATTGTTGGTCTTGGCTATGTTGGGCTTCCGCTTGCGAGGGAGTTTTGCTTTGGTGGAGCTAAAGTTACCGGTTTTGATGTAAATACGGTGAATGTCGGTCGGATTAACAAAGGCATAAGTCCGCTTAAAACTTTGCCTCATGAACAGATAAAACAAATGGTGGCTACTAAAAGGTTCAAGGCAACCTGTAATATGGTGGAGCTTTCCAAACCTGATGCGATATTGATCTGTGTGCCTACGCCTTTGACTGAAAACCGTGAACCAGATATGACTTATGTTGAGCAGACATGCTGGACGGTTGCAAAGTATTTGCGTAAGGGGCAGCTTATTGTTCTGGAAAGTACGACATATCCTGGTACGACCAGAGATCTGATGCTTCCTATATTAGAGACTTCTGGTTTGAAGGCTGGTAAGGATTTTCATCTTGCATATTCACCAGAACGTGAAGATCCGGGTAACAAGCATTTCCGCACATCTACTATAGCCAAAGTGGTGGGTGGTTATGATAAGACTTCATTGGATATTGCACTTGGTATTTATAAATATGCAATCAAAACATTGGTGCCGGTTAGTTCTTGTGAAGTTGCGGAGGCTGCCAAGATTCTTGAGAACACATATCGTTGTGTTAATATTGCGATGGTAAATGAGCTTAAACAGCTTTTTGCTAAAATGGGTATTGATGTTTGGGAGGTTATTCGTGCTGCCAGCAGTAAGCCTTTCGGATTTCAGGCTTTTTATCCAGGGCCAGGTCTTGGTGGACATTGTATTCCGATAGATCCATTTTATCTGACATGGAAGGCAAGGCAGTATGGTATGCCTACTAAATTTATTGAGCTTGCAGGTGAAATTAATACAAATATGCCACATTATGTTATTCATCGTGTAATGGAAGCTTTGAATGAAAATAAGAAAAGCCTGAAAGGCTCAAAGGCACTTGTGCTTGGTTTGGCTTATAAGAAAGATATCGATGATGTTCGTGAGTCGCCTTCGCTGGAGCTTATTGAGCTTTTGCGTGATAATGGTGCTAAGGTCGATTATAACGATCCATACATTCCGCAGACACATAAACAGCGTAAATATAATCTCGGTATGAAGAGCAAAAAACTTTCAGCTGCTATGCTGAAGAGCTATGATGTTGTTCTTATAGCGACGGATCATAGCGAGTATGATTATGACTGGATTGTTAAGAATGCTCAGCTGGTGGTTGATAGCCGCAATGCGTGTGCTAATGTGAAAGGTGGTAAGAAAAAAGTATTTAAAGCATAAAGATTTTTGTGAAATATTTGTTTGTTTAAAAACTGATATTTCATTTCTGAAATTACAGTCGGAATAAACCGATAAAATATGCAGATGAAGTGGATATATTTTATATCGATATTTATCGTATTGCAAGTGGCCGGGTCTCTTTTTGCCAAGAGCTATTATGTCTCGAATTTAGGTGATGACAATAATGATGGTTTGGCTATTAAAAGCCCTTTTGCTACCGCAACTAAGGCGATCCGAAGTGCGAGACCCGGCGATGTGGTTTATTTTCGTGAAGGTATTTACAGGGAAAGTGTTTCTCTTGGTGTTGATTCGACTGCACGTTTTAATACAGGTGGTACTGATTCTTTGCGAATCGTGTTCAAGTCTTATCCCGGTGAGCGAGCTGTTATTACCAGTATGAAGTTGCGTAACAAGCCGGAAGATTGGAAACAAGTTTTTGGTTACCCAAACATATTTATGACTTCCATAAGCCCCAATAGATTGGCTGGTAAATATTCAACTGAAAGAGTGCCGAACTGCTCTCAGGATGGTGTACCATTGATGTTGATGACAAATATTTATACCAATGGAGGCCCAGAACTTTTGAAAGGTCCTGGCCAATGGGTACGTGATACGCGTCCTGAAGTACTCAAAATATATGTATGGTCTCGTGATAGCCAAAATCCAGGTTTGAGCCAAACCGAAATATGCGAATTTTCTTATGGAGGTTCTACTACCATACATCTTTTAAGTAATCGTTCACGAACAAGCAAAAAACCACAACCTAACTATATCACCTTTGATGACCTGACTATCGAAGGTGGATACTGTGTACTACTTATAGAGACAAATAACATCGAAGTTAAAAACTGTACAATCAGAAATTGTTATGGCGATGCTATTCAAGTTGGAGGCGCAAAGCCTCAAGATG
>CAZBKA010000188.1:0-3916 GCA_964492365.1 uncultured Pirellulales bacterium
TGAATACAGGTGAAAAGAACGATCCGTCCTTCCCTGTCATATCGGTATAATCAACTACATCGTAAACTGAATTCTCTTCTTTCGATACCACAACAAACGGGAAGGCATGATCTTCTAAATGAATATCATCCACAACAGAAATCTCAGCGTTAAACCGGTCCGTTCTGCCTGGTATATATATTGTTTTGCCCTCGCTTGTGAATGGTGTTATTGCATTGCCGTTAAGGTCAGTAAGTTTATTTAAAGCAATATCGAGCGATTCACGGGTTTTAATCTTATTGACCAGCGAGTTATCAATGATCTGAACCTTTACAAAGTCCCCTGAATTGCCTTGAACATATTTGTATGTTGAAAAGTCAACCAGACCGATATAACGTGATTTGTAGGTGTAATCCGTCACATCCAATTCCTGTACTTCATAACTACATATTGCCTCGGTTCCTTCAGCGTCGAAAATAGCTTTAAGAAAAGTGGCGCCATTTTTAATAAAGGTCAGTTCTTTCGTGCTGAACGACCGGAATATTCCCCAATAGGTAGTCGACCTCTCGTAAAAACATTCGTCACTATCCCATTCCTGTGGAGCATAACCGAGTTCGAGCTGACCCTGTAAAATATGGCTAAGTATATATTTATATAATGTCATTAAGCTGATTTTCTTAACTTTCGTCTAATCCAAGCTTCTCTTAGTTTAATTTTTGTCTCTTCTGTTACTATCTTGTTTTTATGCACGGCGCCTATCTTCATCCTGGTTTCTTTAGTCACAGGGTGGCCGAAATTTGCTTGAGATATTTTTGCTTTTACTCCCTCTGATATCCTTCTTCCTTTTCTTTGAGATGACCAGAGTGATAATGTTTTTTGCGTATAGCATCCTTTTTTATTATAATTCCATGCCGTCTTTCCTTTGTTAATTATACTTAGCTTCTCTCTTGTTGATTCGGAAAGATGTTTTCCTTTCAGCCATGAAGTATGCCCTTTTTTAAATTCTGTTTCAATAGATCTCCTTTTGCCTTTATTAGCAATGCTTATTTTTTCTCTCGTTTCCTTACTGTGTGTTTTGCCAAATAGATGATGCCTTTCTCCCTTTTGAGCTAATCCGATTTTAATTTTAGCTTCTTTAGTGTGCTTCGCTCCTTTATTATATCCTATATGCCCGATTTGCTGTAAGCTTATCTTTTTCTTTGTAGCAAGAGAATGTTTAAAACCGGTGTTTTTTTCAGCGATTAACCGGTTGTTAAAAAATGGCTTTAATGTATCTATATAATGCTGTTCATTTATTATCAATTCTTCCGGTACGCATAATAGTACTTCAGAAAAAATTAGATCATTTTCTCCATATTTATTAAAATGAAGTTGTAGCTTCTTATTCTGATGTTTGTCTTTTCTTAGCTTCTTTAAATGGTCTCTTTTTCGTTGTACAAAATCAATGGTACTCCCTATGTAAAACTTATCGGGATTTATAATACTTGATATTTTATATATTGCTGATATTTTATTCATTAATTTATTCTTCTTTGAAAGTATGTCTTATAATGATTGCCTTGCCTTTTTTCAATCGAATTACCGACGCCGGTTTTTAGGATTATAGTTTCTTTGTTTTGGATAGCACTAATTAGTTCCTTATGTCGACGTTCAGCAAGGTTGTCATTTCCTTTTTGCTTCAGGCCGCTTGCTGCTCTTAATATCGCTGCTGTTTCGCCTGCATTATAAATAGTGCTTTTCCTTTCAAGGGCGGTTAATTCTGCACCATCACCGGATAATCTCATTTGTCCTGATGGAGAAACAATAAGTTCCTGCCCTTGCTCTCCAACAATAGCCAGCCCCCCTGTCGATGATCTTGTACCTTTTGCATATTTCGGTATTGGTTTTGCAGCAACAATGGCGGCCTGTATTGCTCCCTGTGCAATGATCCAGGGAACCAGGGGAATTGTAGCTACCTTAGACATTGCATTCGCTACCCCCTTCGCTGTATCTATTGCAATAGAAAATATTGCACTTATCTTTTCACTTATGGCAGCCTTGCGCTGTATCTCTGCTTTTTTCTTTGCGTATTTTTCCTCAATGATTGCCTTTTGGTTTGCGTTATCCCCAGCGATTGCTAATTCTGCTTCTTTTTGTGCTTCGAGCTGGCTTAACTGTCGGTCATATACCGTCTGTAATGCGTCCCCAAGTGAAAAGGCAATATCTAATTGCAGTGCCTTTTTTTCTTCAAGCATTGCTTTCTCTTCCTCCCAAACAGCGACCATGTTGTCATGCTGTTTCTTTTCTGCATCAGTCAACTCCCTGAATGGCTGAAGTGTCAAACCGAGTTCCTTATTTAATTCAGCCCGTTTTTCTTTTTCTTTATTAGTCCGGTCAATTATGTTATCGATAGTATAGACAATAGCGATATTCTGACTGAGTTCTTTTTTCTTTTCTGCCATTGCCTTTTTGGCCTCTTCTGAGACTTTGATCGAATCATCAATGATCTGCTTCTGGAACCCGCTTAGTTCACTTGCAAGCCTGCGGGTGCTGGTATAGAATTCGGCCTCTTTGTCAATAGTCTCCGACATTGACTTCTGAACCGCCTGTATTTCCGTTTCATTATTATTATAGAATTTACCAAGTTCTGCATTAGTTGCTCTTGCTGATTCAAGTTGATCAGCATCAAGGGAAATCCATTCTCTAACAGTCTTAATCTTTTCTTCCCGTGTCAGTTTTTCATTATCGAGCTTAGCTGCGAGGTTGGCTAATTCAGCTTCAGTAGATGCCGACTTCCATTTAACTTCATCCTTACTTAAAATAACCTCAAGATCATAAGCACGCTTAGCGGCAGCCAGTCTCTCTTTGTCTGTTTTGGTCTGGTCTTTTGCAATATTTCTAAGTCTTTCAACTTCCTTTCTCATTTTGGACATAGGGATAAGCTGCGCCGACATTGCGTCGCCTATCCTGTCCATTTCATCAGCGAACTTCTGGCCTTCCTGCCATGCGTCACGAATTGCGTCACCAAGCCCCCCGAATGCCTCCTGCCCGTCTTTTTTCAGATCCTTCCAGTTGAAAGTAATGACATCTTTAATCACTTTGAAAAATGCCATTACCCGGTCAATCAAAACATCTACGACGTTCTTTAATCCCTTCCAGATACCGGCCAGTCTTGTTGCTCCTTCGTCAGTTGATTTGAATGCTTTAAATAGCAATGCAAAAGCCCCGGCCAGAACTGTTATGACAGCAGTAATAGGATTAGCCAGAAATGCTTTCCCGAATGATTTAACAGCTGTTGTTGCTGATGCTAACTGTGGGTTGACCTGTCCGATAGTTCCGCCCAGCCCCTTCATTGCGTTCTCATAGTGACCGACTTCACGGACATAGACCCCCATTGCCTTTTCTCCGGCAAGAACTTCTTTTGTCAGCTTTTGAATCTGCGGAAGCATCTTTGATGCGTTTGCGGCACCAGCATCAGCATAAGCCTTTTTCAGCCTTTCCAATTCAACCCTTTTGCGGGTAAGCGAATCGGTTTCGGCCTTGTCGTATTTTGCCTGTTGTTTGGCTTGTAACTTCGCATCGGCTTTAGCAAGGTCTTCTTTTGCCTTTGTGACCAGATCAATGTTTTTCTTCAGATCGTCATTGACCTTTTTAGATTGATCTGTTGTTTTATTAAGGGTTTCGTTTGCAGCGTTGAAATCCTTGACAGACAGACCGGCTTTAGATAATATCTTATCAAGCTCAACGGCATCCTTAATGATCTTATCCAAACCAGTAACAGCTTTATCGAGCGATCCGATAAACTTATCCCAGTTTGCAAGTGCCTCTTTCGAGATCAAATCATCAATCTCAGCCATTTACTTTAGATTATGCCGTTCAATCTGTTTAATCTTTTCCGTCGCAGCCTTCATGTAATACTGAAACTCATACAGCTTTATATTCCTGTCGATATTCATTT
>CAZBKA010000189.1:0-3862 GCA_964492365.1 uncultured Pirellulales bacterium
GGCATCGAGCTCCGTAACGCTGCCGCCAGAAATGTTTACACTGCCGGCCCCTGCTTCAAGATATTTGACGATTCCACCTGAGATGTTCGCTGTGCTGCCCCAGATATTAAGCGTACCCAAGCTTCCACCTGAGATATCAATAATACTGCTGTAACGAGCGGTAAGAAAATACATACTTCCACCTGAAATATTCATTATACTGCTGCCTCTAAGGTAAGACTTGTGGATCACTTTTCCACCTGAGACATTAACAGTAACTTTGCCACTTGCGTCGATTTGATTCAGGCTTCCACCTGAGATGTCCACAGTGCTGTTGTCCCAAACATTGAGCATACCCGTGATTCCGCCAGAGATGTCTATAATGCTGTCGTTATTAACCCTGACACTATCCAGTCTTCCGCCTAATATGTTCACAGTGCTGTTGTCCCATGCATAGAGCATACCCGTGCTTCCGCCAGAGATATCTATAATGCTGTCATTGTAAACTCTGATACTATCCAGTCTTCCGCCTAATATGTCTCCACTCCCGTTGTCATAGAATTCGAGCATACCCGTGATTCCGCCAGATATTTCTACATTGCTCTCGTTGTTGACTTTGACACTCGATACGCTTCCGCTTGAGATGTTCGCAGTGCTGTTGTCACAGACATAGAGCGTATCCGTGCTTCCACCTGAAATATTTGCAGTGCTGTCGTTATAAACTTTTAAATTCGTAACGCTTCCATCCGAGATATATGCAGTGCTATCGTTATAAGCAAAGAGTTTTTTTACATTAGCACCGGCAAGGATTTTGGCTATGCTTGAATCATAGAGATAGCCAAAGGAATAACTAGTCATAACATTCATACGCTGGACACCTGTTAAGGTAAATTCGTCATCCTTGGCTAATAATACCGTTGCCAGCATTGTTGCCAAAAAAATTGTAATTCTCGCTGTCTTCATAATCTCTCCTGAAAAAATAATAACATTCTTGTTATTGGGGCGATTGGCTCTCTCCCCATCCATTTTAATTGTACAAGACAATCTTGTGATTATAATAAAAAAAAGCCTTTTTCGCTTTAAACATCCTGCCAATAAACCTTATAGGCCACATTAAAATACTTTAAAAGGCAACTGCTCATATACATAGACGCAATGAGCACACCTTTCGGTGCAAAAAAAATCTTTATTTTATAAAAAAAATTTGAACCTGTTTTTTGTACAAAAAAAACAAGTCTCTACCGCTTAAACCAGACCTGCCAGCTCAGCCCTGCCGACCCAAAAAAATTCAAAAATTTTCTCCGCAGAAATTAAGAATACCAGTTAAACCAAAAAATAAAAATCAATCATTTACGCATGTACGCACATTTTGCGACAAAAAAACAAGCTCATTTTTCGTCAAAAAGTGTAAAAAGAGGGTAAAAAAGCAGCAAAAATCGTAAAAAAAGCAATTTTTTGAACGCCAAAACACCCACTACGCGCGTCCGCGAGTCGATTTTTAACCCCAAAAATATTAACTTTCAACAATCTATCAATCAGATTCGCCTTATTGAAAACACCACCACAATATGATATAATGGTCCCATAAGGTACAAATGTTGTGCAATGGTCCTAAAGGAATTATAGGGTGATAAATGCTTTCCACAATATGATGACTGACAATAAACCAAATGCTGGTAAAGACTTACGCAAAAATTTACAATCCATATTGGTCTATGCTTTCGCCATTATATTAGCTGTCCCCCACCTCGCCCATGCATCAGCTTTCGACACAATAAAAGTAACCAACCTGAAAAACCAGTTCCCCGACCTGGACGGAAATAATGTTAAAATTGCCATAATTTCCCGAAGCCTAACCTACAATCAAGGCCAACCTCTAAACAATTATCAACCCTTTGCAGATCACAATTGCTTTAAAAGTGCAACACTGAATTATCATGACTCCAACAATCTGCCGGCAAAAATCTCATCACATTCAACAGCAATCTGCTCAATACTCCTAGGTCAGGACCCAAACGTATCAGACACGTATCTTGGCAGATTCCAATATCAGGGCATTGCCCCAAAGGCCCATGCGGACATTTACGAATTCTGGCATTTTTTAACTGAATACGTTTACACAAATACCCCCCCTGATGCCGACGTAATTTCTATAAGTTGCGGCAGCCAGTTTCAGGACTGGTGGACAACAGGCATCGAATCGCTGGCGTCCAACTATGGCAAAACAATCATAGCAGGCATTGGTAACGGCTCAGAATTTTCCGACCCGGTTCTGTATCCGGCAGCATCATCGAACGTAATAGGAGTAGGCGTTGTCGATTCGATAGTCTCTGACAACTGGCAATTAAAACTCGATAATTTCACACTGCCCCACAGCCAGCATTCCAGCACAGGGCCAACGGAGCAAAACACCTGCAAACCTGATATAGTCGCCCCCGGCAACTTCCTGATAGCAGACGCAAACACAGCTGACTTATACAACCCCGCCGGCGACTGGTCAAGCTATGCAACCCCAGCGGTTGCAGGTGTCGCAGCGTTATTAATTCAGCAGGCAAAACAAAACCCAACTTACGATTTAGCATTATCCACCGAAGCGGGCAACTGCGTTATAAAGGCCCTCCTGCTCAACTCAGCGACTAAACTGCCCTTCTGGCACAAAGGTCAACTCACAAAAGACGATGACCATGTAATCCCTCTAGATTATACACAGGGTGCAGGAATGCTAAATGCTGAGAAAGCCTACCAGACATTAATCGCAGGGCCATTTTTGCCTGGCGATGTAAACTCCATAGGCTGGGATTTAAATTTCCTTGACACAAAAGTAAATGAAAAATCATATTATTTCACCATTGCAAACCCATCTGAAAATTTCTTAGCCGTAACACTGTCATGGAACCGCTACTATGAAAACAAATATCCTTTCAGCAGACTATCACAATATGACACCGATCTTAGAATTGAACTCTGGGCCATTGATCCGAACAATGCTGAAAACGATTATATGCTCGACTACTGCGACAGCAATACAGATAATCTCGAACACATCTACAGCCAGCCAGACCCCAATTACACAAACTACAGGCTGACCGTATCTTTCAGCCCAAACTACCGCCTCATTGAAAATATCCAGCAACCATTCGCCATCGCATGGGACACCGTTGAAGCAACGGACCCAGGCAACATTTTATTTTATGACCTCAATGGCGATGGTCAAGTCAATGAGGAAGATTTAATGTTGCTGATAAAGAATTGGCTGCAAAATGAACAGAATCCTGAAAAATATTCTACAGGCGATATAAACGGTGATGGTCAGATTGACATACGTGACATAAATATCATGGTACAGCACAAAGATAAAACCGCTGACTGGTTGAAAAACTAAAACTTACAAACATTTTTTTGTTGAAACAAATTAAAACCTGAATTTGCTGAAGGAAAGTAAAATGGATTTTTTAGAACTCGCAAACAAAAGATTCAGCGTAAGAAATTATAAAGAAACACCAGTCACAAAAGCAGACATAGAAAAATGTATTCAGGCCGCCCGCCTTGCACCATCTGCCTGCAATTCCCAGCCTTGGAAATTTATCGTAATCGATGAACCTGAACTTAAAAAAGAAGTCGCCAAAAGTGCTTTTAATGGGCCGGTTCCAATTAATAAATTCGCATTCGACGCTCCGGTCTTAATTATAATAACTGCAGAAAAACAAAACCTTACTGCGAAAATCGGAAACATTATTAAGAAGAAAGATTTCAGATTATTCGACATCGGCATAGCCGCTGAGCATTTTTGCCTGCAGGCTGCAGAACTGGGATTAGGTACATGTATGTTAGGCTGGTTCAACGAAAAAAACTTAAAAAAACTTCTCTCATTACCTGCCAACAG
>CAZBKA010000190.1:0-371 GCA_964492365.1 uncultured Pirellulales bacterium
GGGATGTTGTTTACATTGACGACATTGCACTGTATCCAAGCAAATGCGTTGTTTCCGAAAGCTCACTTAAGGCTGATATCACAAAGGACTGCGTAGTTGACTATGAAGACCTAGCTTACATAACTAATAGCTGGTTAAATAATACACTTAAAGGCAATATTAACAGTGACACAATAATTGACTTCGCAGATTACTCGATCCTTGCCAACGAATGGCTGGTTGAAGATCTTTGGCCTTAATATCTAATTTCAATTTGTGATTTAGCTTAATCTAAGGGCCAGGACAAAAATCCGAACCTTTTTAGTTTTCCTGCCAAATTGAAACTTTACTAATCACATTTATATTCTCAAGCATTTCCTCTGCAACAGGCT
>CAZBKA010000190.1:381-3812 GCA_964492365.1 uncultured Pirellulales bacterium
ATGCCCGACAATAAACTTAATGCTGTCCAGATATTTCTGGTCAGGTTCAAAAGGCTCAACGATCATATCTGTAATATCAACAAATTCTGCTGATATTTTTTTTGCAGGAAGTATCCCAATTTACTGACATTAAGATCCACACCTGCCCTTTCAGTCTGACAAAACGTCTCAAATTACTTAGAGCTCAGGATGTCCCTGATTTCGGTAAGAAGTTTTTCTTCGGCAGATGGGGCTGGAGGCACTGCAGGCGCAGCCTCTTCTTTCTTTTTAATAGAGTTCATGATTTTTATAACCACAAATATTGCAAATGCAATTATAATGAAGTTGATAATTGTATTTATAAGAATCCCGTAGTTTAACGAGACAGCAGGTATCACATTGCCCGCTGCATCAGTAGAAGCTTGTTTGAGAACCAGTTTTAAACCTGCAAAATCAACACCTCCTATCAAAAAACCAATAGGCGGCATGATAACATCATTAACAAGGGATGACACGATCTTACCAAATGCACCTCCGATTATGATGCCTACCGCCATGTCAACAACATTACCACGCATCGCAAAAGCTTTGAATTCTTTTAAAAATTTCATAATTATCATACCTCACTAAAAAATAACTCGATTTAGTTAGAAAAAAAAAGGCGTCACGGAGAATACATACTCCGTAACGCCTAAAAAATCAATCACAACTTATTCATATTGATTTGTAGCTTCGGTTTCCTGAACCGGACGAGTCAACTGATCTGTATTAAGCGTGGTGGTAAACCTGATATCGCCTGGTTTTACAGCCTTGACAACAACTTGCCATGTTGCCTTGGCTTTTGGTCCCAAGTTCGGCAGAGGTTCAAATGTTACCGTATTGCCGGCTGCACTGCCCCTGGTTGCACCAGATGATGATACATACTGCTGACTATCTTCGAGTATGCAGACAATCTTGATATTAGTATCCTGTGCAGACCCCTGATTGGTAGCAGTAATTACATATGTCTCATTGCCGCCTACAGCTATCGGGTCAGAAATATCAATAACTTCAAGAAGAACAGCTGCGATTCCGGATACCATTGTTTTCGCAGTGGCGCTGACATCTTCAGCACATGTCGCTGTAGCTTTTGCGGTATTGCTGACGGTCCCTGCGGTTGAAGGAACATATGACACACTTACAGCCTTGGTGGCTCCAGGTGCTAGTGTACCGATATTCCATGTAATAGTTGCACCGCTGACAGTTGCTCCCTCGCTGGCTTTGACCGAGGTTACTCCTCCTGGAATTGTATCTGTCAGGACAGTATCCGTTGCTGGTGCATCACCTTTATTGCCAATTTTGATTTCATAACTGACAGCTCTACCAAGATATTGATTCTCAGGTCCGCTCTTGCTGATCACCAACACAGGCTGACGAACTTCAGTTATACTTGTAGCTTCTGCCTTAAGACCGGCTGACGAACTGGCCATAGCCTTGTTCTCATATTTACCTGTTTTATCGGCTTTAAGTGTGGCGGTAAATTCCTTTGACTGACCAGCAGCTAAAACACCGGCATTGATAGCAATCACACCCTTGCCATCAGCTGTTTTAAGACCGGCTGGAAGTTGATCGTCAATTTTAACCTCTCCTGCGGAACCTGTACCATTGTTGGTTACAACAAATTTTACAGGAATAGGATCACAAAGCAGAACCTGTTCAGGAGCAGTCTTAACCAACTTCAGTGCCGGCTGAACAACTCTGATACTTGCGCATGTCGGCAGTACATAGGTGACAGCTGCGCAGCTCTTAAGACAGTTTGTATCCATTGCCATACCGGAAATTTTAATCACTTTCGTTTGTGCCGGATCAAGTGAACCTATATTGAAAACGAGTTTACCAGCATCAGCTTCAGCTTTGGGATTGGTATCAATCAGCTTAAAATTATCTGGTATTTTTTCAGTTATTACAACATCACTAAGCGTAACAGCGGTTTGATTTGTAGCTTCAATTGTGTAATCAAATTTGGCGTTTACAGCAACTTCAACCGGCATCTTTTTGTTGAGAGTGACAACTGCACAGCCGTCACAGGGGTAATTTCCTACAGCTAATGGCTCGCCACATTCGCTCTTAACTTGTGCTTTGGTAACTTCTTTAGGCTTTGGAGCTGGTTTTTCTACGAGCTTACAATCCTTGCTCCAAAAGAAAGCGTGTGCACCAGCAGGCTCGACTGGTCCCTTCCCCCACATCTTGTTCCATGTCTGGCAGCTATAACATCCTGAAAGTGCGACCAGTAACAAACACAGAACCAATGACAGAACCAACAACTTTTTCATGATTTTCTCCTTCAGTTTAAACAAAAAAACAATATTGAATACTGTATTTTTTCTAAAACAAAGACAAAAACCATCTAAAGTTTTATCCGCATCCCGATGCTGGTAATGAGTCTAACCCAATATATATTGTTAAGCAACACTTTTTATTGGTTTTTTTGTAACCTTTTCTCAAAAAAAATATACAGCTTTATGTGAGTTAAAATAGGTGTTTTTTTGTTTTATATTACATAGCGGCAGTGAATATAGGAAGAACAACGAAGAATGGCATTCAGTGCTGTATGTTAAAGGCTTTACACAGAGAGGGAAAATATATTATGCAATTCGATGCGGAAAATTTGCATTTAACGGCAGATTGAGTATAAATACTGTTTTTGCAGGCGATTTTAAATTGAGGCTGAAGTTATCGGTTTTTAAAGGTTAAGGTTATTTGTTTCAGGAGATCATGATAGTGAAAACTATTATTCTTTTAACAATTTCAAATATTTTTATGACATTTGCATGGTATGGGCACCTGAAATTTAAGGATAGTCCGTTATGGAAAGTAATTATTATCAGCTGGCTTATTGCATTTGCGGAATACTGTTTTCAAGTACCTGCTAATCGGATAGGACATTACCAGTTTTCTGCGGCTCAGTTGAAAACTATACAAGAGGTAATAACGTTAGTTGTCTTCTCTGTTTTCTCTGTCACCTATCTCAAGGAAGAGTTGAAGTGGAACTATATACTCGGCTTTGTAATGATAATCGGGGCGGTGTTTGTTATTTTTAAGAAATGGTAATAGTAGATTCGGGGATTTATATTTGTCTGAAAAAATTGCGTGATTTCGGTGTCGCAAAATGACAGGTGGGGTTTTTGAGAGAGAAAAATTTGGGTTAGAATTTTTGGGGTGGGGTTCTAAAACGGTTAAAATGGCATTATAAATATTACAATCGTTATAATCAGAACTTTTTCGGTGTGAAAAACAGCTCGCGAGTGCGCATATATAGGTGTTTTTGTGGTGGTAGTGTTTTTTTTATTTGCTTTTTTGTGGTTTTTGTCACTTTTTTACCCTCTTTTTTGCATTTTTGCTGAAAAATAACTAAGAATACATGCGGTTTTTTTGTCGCAAATGATACGTACTTGCGTGGATGATTGATTTTT
>CAZBKA010000191.1:0-3788 GCA_964492365.1 uncultured Pirellulales bacterium
TTTGCCTTTGCAGGTAAAAGATAAAAAATAACACTCCCTTCCGTATTGCCCCCCTGCCATTGAACACCAGCCTCAGCCTCAAAAGAAGCATATTCGTCATTAAGCTCAATTACGATACCGCTATTTGCATGGGTGCCAAAACCCTGTTGATATTTTTTATCTTTTACCTGCAAAGGCAAAGCCTCCACGTCTTTTGCATGAGCTGCCTGATTAATTCCCAGAAGCCCCCAACCCTGACTTGAAGTCATATCAAGTGAGTCCAAAGCTGTAATTTGATCGGCACACAACGAAGTGGAAAGAGCAATTAAAATAAACAAAGCAATTACCCGTATTAACATGCTGTTCCTTTCTAAATCAAAATTAGCAAAAAAAACAGTTTCATGATGTTCTTGTTTATAAGTGCTATTCGCTTAAAAACACAATCATGTTCATTATTATGAACGATGTTTACGCTCAAAGTAACAAAAATGTTGATAACTTTTTAATTTATTATAAAAAAAATGATGTTTTATGAAAAAAATCCTGTGATAGCAAAACCTGAATGAAAATTAGCATAAGGAAAATGAGATTGACAGTAGTTAAGATTATTGTTCTCATTAGTGCATTGCGGTTTGTCAGCCAGGTTTTCAGTAACGCTATTAAAAACAGTATTAAAGCTGATAACGAGATAGGAGACGGCTGTTAGTTTTATCCGAATGAAACCTGAAATAAGGTATCGTTTTACAGGAGCCAAACTTATGAACCAAAATGTGAATTGTGAATTATTTCAAAGATACACCGGCAATCCTATACTTTCAGTCGATAACTGGCCTTACAAGGCAAATTCAGTTTTTAACACAGCCGCAGCTCTGGTTGATGGTAAAACAATACTGCTGGCTCGAGTTGAAGACTACAGGGGGATTTCTCACTTAACTCTTGCAAAAAGTGATGATGGGATAGCTGATTGGAAAATAGATAAAAAACCTACCCTCATGCCGGATACTAAGAACCATCCGGAAGAAATTTGGGGTATAGAGGATCCGCGTATAACATGGATACAGGAAATGAATAAATGGGCCATCTGTTATACTTCATACTCAAAAGGCGGACCCCTGGTATCATTAGCAACTACCGATGATTTCAAAAATTTCCAGCGCCTTGGTTCTGTAATGCCGCCTGAAGACAAAGATGCCGCACTTTTCCCTGTTAAATTTAATGGGCTTTGGGCTATGCTGCACCGCCCTACTCCAAGATTACCGCTGGGAGCTAATATATGGATTTCCTTTTCACCTGACCTCAAACACTGGGGACAACACCATGAAATCAAATGCGCAAGGGAAGGAGGCTGGTGGGATGCAAATAAAATCGGTCTCTGTGCCCCTCCGATGTATACCGACCAAGGCTGGCTTATTCTTTATCACGGTGTAAGAACTACTGCTTCTGGTTCAATCTATCGACTCGGACTTATACTGCTGGATTTGGAAAATCCCACAAAAGTACTCCGGCGTACGGATGAATGGATTTTCGGACCCAAAACTCCATATGAACGAGAGGGTGATGTTGATGATGTCGTACTCCCCTGTGGTTGGATTAAAAAAAATGATAAGATTTTTATATATTATGGCGCTGCTGACTCATGTATTTGTCTGGCAATAGCCGACTTTCAGCAGGTGTTGGATTATGTGCTGAAGTGTCCTGATAACGATTGTATGAATTGAAAAATTGATATATGATGATTTTAAGCAACTTGCAAAAGAAAAACAGTAATTATGCGGTAATTTGAACGCCTGAAAAACATAAAAGCAATTAAGTCTGATTGGAGATTTAAAAATGTATAACACAACAAAGAAAATTATTATGACCGTTCTAATGTGCACCTGTATTTCTGGTAATATATGGGCATCTGGTATCAATGATGCCGAAGCTGCAAGTCACAGCGGTAACGCCGCATATTATCAGATAAACGACACATACCAGTTCGATGGATTCAAACTTGTTCAGTTTAAATTGCCCGTACTCTCGCATTACTCTTATATTGTTATCAGCCAGGGAAAAGCTTTGATTGTTGATCCTGGTCGGGACATTTATGCTTACGCTGATTTAGTAAAAAAAGAAAACTTGTCCGTTGAAGGAGTTTTCCTTACTCATTCCCACGCCGACTTTGTTGCAGGTCACATGGAATTGGTAAAGGTTTTTAATTGCCCGATCTACCAGAGTGCAAAAAGCAACGCGCAATATAAAATTGTTCCCGTCGAAGAGGGAACAACTATAGAAATCGGCAACGCAACAATTAAATTTATTGAAACACCAGGCCATGTTATCGATGGTCTAAGTGCTCTTGTACGCAGTTCTGGTAAAGAAATCCCAGAGCTTATATTGACCGGCGATTATCTGTTTGTCGGAGGTGTCGGTAGACCCGATTTGGTACAAGGCACAACATCAGCAGCTCTGGCGGGAATGATATTTGACATCTGGACAAATAAAATATCAAAGCTTGACGACAGTGTGAAAATATTTCCTGCTCATGGTGCCGGTTCTTTATGCGGCGCACATCTTAAAGATTTGCCGTATTCGACTATTGGTCAGGAACGGGCATCTAATCCTAATTTACAATATACCGCCAGATCAGAGTTTATAACTGCCGTACTTTCAGAACTTCAGGAACCGCCTCAGTATTTTAAGCATAATGCTGCCATGAACAAAAACGGGCCTGATTTAATTGACTGGGAAAATAATAAAATGTCTGAAATTCCGGCTGACATATCATTAACTGATTCTGCAAAGTACTATGTAGTTGATATTCGTGACAGCAAAGAATATGCTCAAGGTCATATCACGAATTCCGTTAATATCGGCTTAAGAGGAAGATTAGAAACATGGGTAGGTATTATGGTACCATGGGGTAGTGATATTGTTCTTTGTGGTTCAGAAGCAGAGCTTAAAGAAGCTGTTTACAGGCTTTACCGTGTTGGTTATGCCGCTAAAGTAATCAGATTTGAAGACTGGCAAAAAGCCGCACTTGGCATAGCTAAAAATAATCTGATTAAACCATCAGAACTCTACAGCCTGATGCAGAAAGGAACCGACCCTGTTATTGTTGATGTCAGACTGCCTAATGAATGGATGGGGCTGAGAATCGGAACTGTGCTGAACCTTCCGTTGAACAAACTTTCAATATTATCATCACAGTTAAATCCAGATGAACCTGTTGTAACAGTATGCAATTCCGCTTATCGTTCAAGCATGGCCGTCGGTGTACTTGAAAGAAACGGTTTTAAAAATATCAGCAGCCTCGATGGAGGCAGTGAAGCCTGGATAGATGCAGGTTTGCCTGTATACGGCGCAGAAACTAAAACAGCCGCAATATCATCTGCTAAAAAAGAAGTTCCTTTACCTGAAAGAATCTCAGCTGATGAACTCAAACGTCTTTTAATGGATCTTCCTGGGACATTTGATTTAATTGACATAAGACCTGCGGAAAACTACAAGGATTATAGCTTACCTGGCTCTGTAAATGTCGATATTTCCGATCTGATCAATAACCCATCATATCTTACAGGAGCCGGCCCACTTATCATCATTGATAGAGACGGTTCACTGGCAATGGCTGTGGGTGGGATACTTTCACAAAAAACAAAAAGACAGATTAAAGCTCTTTACGGCGGACTTGAGGCCTACTGGTCTGAAACAGAATTAAACCCAGATGCAATGCCTCAAAAGATTAATTCAACTCCAACACAAATTACCCCTTCTGTACCAGCATCGAAACCAAATGAACAGAAGCCGCAGACAACAAAAAAGAAAAGTGC
>CAZBKA010000192.1:0-3755 GCA_964492365.1 uncultured Pirellulales bacterium
GTGTATTGCTGTGATGATTCATTAACAACAAAACCCTTTTTGACAGCCACAAAAGTAACCGTGCACATAGCTTCAATCGCTGCCCCAAAAGGCTCTCCCGTATCACAGTCCAAACCAGACGGTATATCGACAGCCAGAATATCGATCCCCTGTTCATTAATCGCTTCTATTAATTCCCCATAAGGCTCCCGAAGCTCACCCGTCAACCCAGTTCCGAAAATGCAATCGATTACTAAATCAGCACCACTGCAAAAAGAACTAACCTGACCAAACATGCACCCCTGCATATCCATTATCTCAACGGAGCAATTCATTTTATGCAAAATATCAAGATTCGCCTTTGCATCGCCTGTGATCTTATCAACATCTGCGCAAATCACAGTTCTAACCTCAAAACCATTATTCAGCAAATGCCTTGTTATAACATACCCATCGCCGCCATTATTACCAACACCGCAAAAAATAGTAACTGATGGCTTTTCAACATCATGCAGCAATCCGATCGCCAACTCCGCACAATCCCTGCCTGCATTTTCCATTAAAACCACACCTGCAATACCAAGCTCATCCATCGCCCAGCGGTCAATACTCTGAACCTGCTGGCGAGTCATTGCTGTAAAGCCCTCATCTTTTTCGTATCTTCTCATAATACATTATTATATCTGCCAAACCAAACCTGTCAATTGACACGCTGTCGCCAACAGACTACAATCTGTCCATGCACATATTGTTGACAAATGATGATGGAATATTTGCCCCGGGTCTGGCAGCTATTTATAAAAAACTAATAACCCTGGCCAAGGTAACGGTTGTCGCGCCGGCAAACTGTCAATCTGGTGCAAGCCATTCTATTACTTATCAGGAACCTTTGCTATTCAGCAAAACCGAAACAGACATCTTCGCAGGGTTCAGTGTCCAGGGGTCACCTGCTGACTGTGTAAAACTCGCAGTTCTGGAAATATGCGATGAAAAGATTGACCTTGTCATTGCAGGTATAAATCATGGTGCAAACGCCGGTATAAATGTCTACTACTCCGGAACCGTCGCCGCAGCCGTCGAAGCTGCATTTCTCAACATACCATCGGTTGCAATGAGCCTTGCAGTATCCGATAAGATGGATTTCGAGTCCGCCGCGGAGTATTGTCTCGATACACTCAAATTGTTGCTGCCAATCCAGACTGGTGAGATTATAAATATAAACGTACCTCGACTTTCAAATGGTAAACCCAAAGGGATAAAAATTGTTCCGCAATCTATTGGCGGATACCATGAAAAATACGAAAAAAATACAAACAGCCTTGGTCAGACCGTCTTCCAGCTTAAAAGCGGACATCACAAACACGAATCGCAGTGCACTGACATCGTTGCTCTTGTTGATGGTTATATTACTATAACAGCTTTAAACCATGATATGACCAACCACAAAAAAACAGAATCATTAAGAAAAAAACTCAGCAAAATAATAGAAAACAAATCCTACACAGGAGAATAAAATGGCTAAAAATAAAAAGTCACAAATATGCATACTTACTGTCACCGGAATAGATACTGTCGGAATAATTGCAAAACTGGCCACTGTTATGGCTAAGCATAGTATTAACATCGTCGATGTTAATCAGAAAATTATGGAAGATTACTTCGTCATGACTATGGCTGCCGATATAGCAAATGCTGATATCCCCATGGAAAAAATAAGAGTAAAACTCGACAAAGTTGCAAAAGAAATGTCACTGAATATCACCTTCCAAAATGAAAATATTTTTAAAGCAATGCACAGGATATAATAATGGCAATAACTGTAGAAGAAGTATTTGAAACAGTAAAGATGACTCTCGATCACCATTTTGACATCAGAACGGTGACTCTCGGCATAAACCTGAAAGACTGTATGGACAGAAACCTTACAAATTTCTGTAAAAGGGTATATGACAGGATTGTCGAAAATGGTAAAAAACTAAATAAATTTGCCGACGAAATTGAACAAAAATACGCCATACCTATAACCAACAGAAGAATTTCAATTACACCTGCTTCGCTGCTGCTTGAGCCTCTGCCCCACACCAAAGCAACTGTTGTAAAATTCGCAAAGACTCTCGATGCCGCTGCAAAAAAAGCTGATATCGATTTCATCGGCGGCTTTGGCGCTCTCGTACAAAAAGGCATGACTTCCTCTGACAAAAACCTCATCAAAGCCATCCCGCAGGCTTTGGGAACAACCCAGCGAATTTGCGGATTCCTCAATTTCGGTACTACCACCACAGGCATAAACATGGATGCAATAGAAATGTTCGGCCACATTTTAAAAGAACTCGCCGAAAAAACTGAAAACGGGATCGGATGCGCAAAAATTGCGGTATTTTGCAACGTACCTGAAGATAACCCTTTCATGGCTGGGGCAAATCACGGCATCGGAGAACCGGATTTTTCTCTGAATATAGGAATCTCAGGCCCAGGTGTTGTCAGGGATGTTGTACTGCAAAATCCAGACTGTGACCTCACTCAATTATCAGAAGTAATTAAAAAAACCGTATTTAAAATAACACGTGCAGGAGAACTTATCGGAAGAGAAATGGCACAACTGATGAAAGTTGATTTCGGTATTGTCGATATCTCCCTGGCATCAACCACTGCAGCAGGTGACTCCGTCGCAGAGATAATCGAAGCTATGGGCGTAAGTCAGATAGGGCTTCCAGGTTCAACCGCAGCTCTCGCTCTGCTCATGGACGCTGTTAAAAAAGGAGGGGCAATGGCTTCAGGTAACATCGGCGGTCTTTCAGGCACCTTCATCCCCGTAAGCGAAGATTCTGGAATGATCAGAGCTGTCGAATCAGGTGCACTTAATCTTGAAAAACTTGAAGCTTTAACTGCTGTCTGTTCTGTAGGACTCGACATGTTCGCCGTACCAGGTGACACACCCGCAGAGGTACTCTCTGCAATAATCGCCGATGAATTAGCTATAGGCATGATTAACAATAAAACGACATCCGTCAGGGTAATTCCGGTACCAGGCAAAAAATACGGCGATATCGTACACTTTGGAGGACTCCTTGGTTCTGCGCCAATAATGAAAATAGCTAAAAAAGCATCACCTGCTTTCATCGCCAGAAAAGGAAGAATACCATCATCGGTGACATCAATGAGAAACTAATCAATCAAAATGGGAGTATAGATGGCAAATATTTTTGAAAGCCCCTGGCCTTTATTGATCGTAGCAATAAGCTTATTAGTGACAATTTTGTTACTTCATATGATACTGCCCGCAAAAAAGAAAATATGGCATCTGCTCTTACCAATAGTCATCGCATTAGCTGCATTTGCCATTGACCATTTTATAAAAACAGACAATGAAAAAATCCACTTTACGATTAACAAAGCCGCCAAAGCTGTTGAAAGTGAAAATATCAACATATTGAGCACAACCATAGACAGAAATTATGAGGACTCATTCCACAAAAACTTAGATAACCTCATAAGTCATGCCCAAAATGTATTGTCTCAGCCAATAATAAAAAATGTTTACTGGTCCTCCACTTCAATCGACATAAAAACAGAAACCGCTGACGTTTCAATATTTGCAAGAGTCGTATTTGAACCTGATTTCCAGCAATACTCAAATATAATGCTCGTAAAAGCAAATATGTCCCTCAAAAAACAAAAAAACAACTGGTTAATTGAAAAAATTGAAATTATAGAAATAAACAATCAGCCTTTTAAATGGAATTTAGCCAATTATTAGCAAATTGGTCTATTCGTGT
>CAZBKA010000193.1:0-3671 GCA_964492365.1 uncultured Pirellulales bacterium
CGGATGACGAATCTTGTCTTTGTTATTTGCTGGATTTAGTTAGCCTTAAATGGTTTTATTAGTAAAAAATGACGATTTTGCTTCTGGTGTTGTGCAGTCCAGATAATGGTGAATTCCTAATGTCAGTATTTATACGGGTTTGTATTTCTTAGTATTTAGGTTATAATATACACAACTGGGTAGGGACGGTGAAACTCAGCGTTGTTGGTGATTACGGCTCCTTTTTATTTAATTATTACTAATTTAGTTAAGGCGTATTGTCGAAAATATCCTAAATGATCATGCATAGTTGATTTAGACTATTGAGAAAGGAATTGTCGTGCAAAAATTTATAATGTTGCTTATGGCAGGTTTTTCGGTAGCTTTAGTTGTGACAACTGCATTAGCATCAGGAGACCGAGCCATAGCACCAAACGATGGATGGCATACAGACAGTTTGACTTCAACATCGGATGTGGATATGTGGCATGTAACTACCACATGCTCTGGAACTCTTGACTGGCAGGTTAGTTCCATTTCTGGCGGGCCGCAACTGCGTGTGCTGGGATACCATAATGCGGGACAGACCAGTGGATCCCCAATGACTGAGGCCCTAATTCCCAGTGGTACTGGTGAGAATTTTGGACAATATTATCCACAACCTTGTCCGGCTGGAACATACTATCTGAGTGTAAATTCAACCAGTAGTAACGGTTTTTATAAGGTGCGGGTTGTTGTTACTTGTCAGAGTAGTCCACCACAAGCATCAATTACGAGTGCGCCGACGATCTATCACGACAATGTTTACTATTTCTCGATAAAATACACAGATGACACAGCCATTCTGACTTCTACGATTGGCAATGGTGATGTTTTAGTAACAGGACCAAATGGGTACAATGAGGTTGCGACATATTATGCAAAAACACCATCATCTGGGGACGCGAGTTCGATAGTTGTTATTTACACGATTCCAGCACCTGGCGGAAATTGGGATTTTAGTGATAACGGTATATATAGCATATCTATAGTTGCCAGCCAGGTTAGCGATACTGAAAACGCCTTCGTTCCGGCTGGATTATCAGGAACTTTTCAGGTCGAACTTTTGAATTGCGGTGATTGGGGCTACGCAGCCGGTGATCTGAACAAAGATTGCTATGTGGATTTTGAGGATTTTGCACTATTTGTTGAAACGTGGCTGACGTGCACGGACCCTCATGATTCGATAAACTGTACAAACTTCAATCAATAAAGATTTTTCAATATTTTCAGGGCTGTTATATATTAAGCAGCCCTTTTTGTTTTCGTCTGAAGCCATATACACTAAAATTAAGGTAATTCCAGTTTTGAACAGGTTCGTCGAATGACTAATTTTATGGATAGATTTTTTCGTAGGCGGCGGTTCTGCTATTGATTTCACGAAGTTTTTCTGCCTCGAATTTACATGTTCGGTTGTAGTAATAAATGCCGTTTTTTTCCTGTTCGATATCGGTTAGCTGGGTGTAGCAGAAGCCGAAAATATTTGGGTTATCAAGCAGGGCATCTGTGAGTCCTTTGTATCGCTGATAGAACTGCTCCAGAGTTTCGGGGTTGTTGCCGTATCCCCATGCTGGATCACCTTTTTTGAACCAACCGATTCCGCCGTACTCACTGATGAAGAGTGGGCAATTCCTGGTTTGCGGAATGTTATCGTGGTTTGGAAGTTTTGAGTTGTCAGATTTAAAATAGTCGGTCCATCTTTGTCTGAAAGTTTCGGGATTCTGGTCATAGTCATGGCCGTCTAGAACTTGTGGGTTGGCAATGGTGTGTGTCCATCCGCTGGTTTCTAAAACCACTCTTGTCGGGTCGATGGACTTTGTCAGCGGGACAATAATTTGCTGGATTCTTTTTGCTGAGATTGGTGTTTCATTGAATGGACACCAGCCGATTATAGAAGGGTGATTTTTGTCTCGTTCTAATATTTCTGTCCACTCGGTGACAACAACAGAATCAATATCCGTTTTATCATAGGCCAGTACCCAGTTAGGGTATTCACCCCATGTGAGATAACCGAGTTTGTCTGCCCAGTAGTGGAACCTCGGTTCGAATACTTTTTGGTGCAATCTGGCGCCGTTGAAACCTGCAGCCATTGATAATTCGATATCACGTTTTAAATCGCTATCAGTTGGAGCGGTCCATATTCCATCAGGGTAAAAGCCCTGGTCTAAAACGGTTCTTTGGAAAACAGGTTTTTCATTAATCAAAATGGCACGGCCTTGGATGGTGATTTTTCTTAGACCAAAATAGCTTTTGACAGTGTCAATTGTTTCGTTGCCTTTTTTCAGTTCGATTTTCAGGTCATAAAGGAAAGGGTTGCCGACGTTCCAGAGTTTTTTCTTTGAGAGCTTAAGAACCATCGGGCTGTTGGTCCAGTTAGCGTTGATTGTTACGTTGCCGACTTTTTTATTGTCAGCTAAAGCAGTTGCGGTGATTTTGCATCCCTGATAATTGCCTTCGATTTTGAAATTCATTATGATCTGTGAATTGTCAGGGTCAGGTATGATTTTGAAATCCTGAATATAAGTTGGGCTGACGGCTTCAAGCCAGACGGTTTGCCAGATTCCGGTGGTGCGGGTATAACTGCATCCTTGGCTTTCTCTTTGCGGAGATTGCTTGCCCCCAGCCTGCAATCCTGTGCGGACATCGTCGTAAACATGAACGACAATTTCATTATTTGTATCTTTGATAAATTTTGTTATTTCCAGAGTAAACGGACTGGAGCCTCCTTTGTGTTCACCTGCGAAGTTATTATTTATCCACACTTTCGCATACCAGTCTACGGCACCGAAGTGAAGCAGAATTCTTTTGCCTTGAGTTTTTTCAGGCAGATCAAAAAATCTTCTATACCAGACGTAGGGCATAAAATCGGTATTGCCAATTCCAGATAGTTTGCTTTCCGGACAGAAAGGAACAACGATTTTATCTTTTAAGTCTTTGCCGCTGATAAGGCCGCGTTCAAAACCGGTATTGTTACAGTCAATTTCAAATTGCCATGTGCCGTTCAGATTAAGCCAGCTGTTTCGTTCGAAGTCTGGTCTGGGGTGTTCGGGCCTAGGTAAATCCTGTGCGAAAAGATTCAAAGAAAATATCATAGGGATGATTAAGAGAGCTGATGCTGTATTAGTAGAATTCATTTCTTCTTCCTCAATTGTAAAAATTTAATACATAGTTATTTTTGTAAGCAATTGTAATTTTATAATTTATCATAGTGATATTATCGTTTGCCAGCTTGATTAATGTCCAGAAAAATTTTTATTCTTTATGTCCTATAAAAAGTATTAATATGTATTACAAGTGCAGTTTTTTTGTGTTAACAGACGACCAATTGCTGGGGTTTTTTGACATTATATTTTAAAAAAGTATAATGGCTATTGTTAATTGAAGTTCTTTTACTTTGTTAACGAGCTGGACAAAGATTGGGGTTGTGAAAGTATATAGGGATGGGAAAGGGGCTTCCGGTTAGGGCAGTTGTACCATTCTTTCTTTAATCTATCCTATTTACTTTAGTAATGTCAGTTAGAAAAAAACCTTTTTGATATAAATGTTAAAAATGGAGATATGTGATGAAGAAGTTGATAGCAGTGTTATTTGTTTTTAGTGTGTTGACGGCATCGTCTTTTGCCGGGCCTACAGTGACATTTGACCAGATGGGC
>CAZBKA010000194.1:0-3571 GCA_964492365.1 uncultured Pirellulales bacterium
TTTTTAAATTAATTAAGCAAATTCAAGCTGTTTAACCTAATACATATTATGTTAAATCCAATTCGGTTAAATTGAAATGTTTAAATGCTAATTTTTTAAAAAGCATTTAAATAGGCCTTAAACGGCAAAAAAATGCAGTTTTGAAAAAACGAGGTATAATTGCTTTTATGTTTTTTACAGATATATTTTTGTACGTTCAAATTTTCAATGTGAAAGAAGTCGGGATGCAAAATTGATTGTCAAAAAAATTCAGAGCAAATAAAAACTATGTAACACATTGTTATGGATACGGATAAATAGAATTTTTATGAAGTATTTTTTTATATTTGGACGATAGATGCATTAACATTAGTTATCATAATATTTAATGTTATAACAAGTGTGTTTTTTAAAAAGTAAATTGTTAATGTGATGTTACTCAGTATGGGAAACATTAAACCTTCCGAAAGGAGAAATGATGGCTAAGAAAGTAGCGAAGAAAAAAGTAGCAAAGAAAGTTGCAAAAAAGGTAGCAAAGAAAGTTGTAAAAAAGGCAGCTAAGAAAGTTGCCAAGAAGAAAGCTGCCAAAAAGAAATAATGCATGACTTATAGCTGATTTTAATCGGCAAGTTGTGTGAAAGCGGAAGGTTTACTTACGAGCAGACCTTTCGCTTTTTTTTTATGCCCCAAAAACGTTCTGGTGAACAAAACTTGCAAATAATTCAAAAAAGGCTATACTGTCAGCCTGTTTGTATTTTTAAACCCTGTTTTAAAAAAATTTTGAAGAAGGTTTGATATGGATTCGTTTAATTATCGAAATGGCAGGCTTTTTGCGGAGTCAGTAGATGTTGAGAAGATTGCAAAAGAGGTTGGAAGTCCCACGTATATTTACAGTAAAGCCACATTTAAGGACCATTTGTCGAAGATACAGAAAGCTTATAACCAGATAGATACGACGGTATGTTTTTCTGTTAAGGCATGCAGCAATATTAATATACTCAAGTTCATGGCGGAAGCAGGCAGCGGGTTCGATATTGTCAGCGGCGGTGAATTGTACCGTGTTCAGCAGGCTGGCGGCGATCTGTCGAAAGTTTTTTATGCAGGGGTTGGAAAAACTGACAAGGAGATAATAGAAGCTCTTAATGCTGGCATCGGTTATTTTAATATTGAGTCTGAAGTTGAGCTTGTTAACCTTATAAAGCTAGCAAAAGAAAATAATAAAAAGACCAAGGCAGCACTTCGTATTAATCCTGATGTTGACTATAAAACCCATGCGTATATTACTACGGGGAAGAAGGGGAATAAATTCGGGGTTGATATCGAAGAGGCTTTAAGGGTTTTCGATGACTATCGAGATAATGGTTTTGTGAAGCTTTGTGTTGTTCATATGCATCTTGGTTCCGGTGGTAAGACTATAGACCCTTATGTTGCAGCGGTAGAAAAGATACTTCCGGTTATTGAGGAACTTCGCAAACGCGGGCATGAGATCGAGGCGTTGAATCTTGGCGGGGGGTATGGTGCAGATTATGAATCAGGTAGTGTTCCGTCGGCGGCGGATTATGCGGCAGGGATTGTTGGTCTTTTGAAAGGTAAAAATCTGAGGCTTATTCTTGAGCCTGGGAAAAGTATTGCAGCTAATGCGGCGATATTGCTGAGTCGGGTTCTTTTTGCTAAGCAGAGTGGATCCAAAAAGTTTGTTATCGTTGATGCTGGGATGAATGATTTGATTCGTCCGGCGTTGTATCAGGCGTTTCATTTTATTTGGCCTACAAATGCAGGAAGTGGTATGGTTCCGACAAAAAGGGCAAATGATTTGAATTTGCCTGGCAATGAAGTTGTTGATATTGTTGGGCCGATCTGTGAAAGTGCTGATTTTCTGGCTCAGGACCGATCACTGCCTGTTTTAAAACGTGGTGATTTGATAGCGGTGTTTACGGCAGGTGCTTATGGGTTTACGATGAGCAGTAATTATAATGCTCGCGGCAGGGCAGCAGAGGTTCTTGTTGACGGTGCTGATTTTACTGTGATAAGAAAGCGTGAGAGTTATGAAGATCAGGTTTTGCTGGAACGATAGGAATTAGATTTTTGTTTATGATTAGATAGCGGCTCAATAAAAGGGCCGCTTTTTTTTTATTAAGCGGGTTTACCGGAGGGTATCAGTGGTGCGGTGTTTGTGATGCATGTTGAGGTTGATATTTTATTTTCTCAGGTAATTTAATTCGGATGGCAGGGCGATGTTATTTCCGAAGTTGTCTTCGCCATATCCTGATTCGCTAAGAAGCTCAATGTCTTCAAGGACACGTTTATCGCCGACGAATTTTACGGTCAGATTCGTTTGTATATCAATCTTTCCTATTGCCTGCAGTCTTGCCACTTCCTCAGTAACGAGACTTAAAACGCTACAGGATTCCGTGTCTTTTGATGAAAACTCGGTGGGTAAATTGAGTGGCTGTTCATAGATCATTATTTTGCCAGCTTTGGCGAGATTCAGAATTGTTTCATAGATAATTGATTTTATGTTTTCACCCTGATAGTTTCTTATAATATCGAGGCACATAATTTCAGAAGCTAAAGTTTTTCGTTTATGTGCATTGATTTTTTCATTTATCCTGAAAATATCGAGAGGCTGAGCGGCATTGTAAGACTCTCCGCCGAGCCTGATGTCGACTTTGCTGCCATAGTGAAGAACGATTTTTGCAACCAGAGTTGAAGGTCTTACATGGAAGCCCCTGTAACGAGGTACCTCAACTTCTATCTCACCTATTTCCGCATATTTTTGAAGCATGTGCTGACACATTTTATGTGCACTGCTTAAGTAGCTGCTGGTATAACTGAGACAGTATTCTATAAGCATTTTAATAAGTTCGCTTGGGTTAACCAAAAAATTCTGGCAAGCTTTCATGCTCATGGTCTGTTTGTGTACATGTCTTTCGTAGTAATGAGCGAACATGGTTGCAATTCTGACGAGATGAAGAACGACGCTAATATGTCCCCGGAGTGTTGGGAGATTTTCATCCATATCTTCTACTTCGGTTTCTGAGACGTAGGTGTCATATAGAGATTGTAAATTATGGAACCTCAGTTCGAGCTGTCTGAGGTTTTCTTCGCTGATAGTATCTGACACGAAATCGGTGGCATCTTCTATTTTAGTTTTTCCATATGTACTGATAAGCTCACTTTCGTCAGCGAGGTTCAGAAAGGCTGTTGCCAGAAGTGTTACGGTTTCGCCTACTGTTTCGATTTTTCTTGTGGTCAGGTCCCTTTGTAATCTTCCAGGGGGGAGGTTTTCAATAAATGTGTTTTTATCAGCTTTTTTAGAGGGTGAATCGAAACCCATATCCGCGGCTAGATTTATCATCTGCATTGCGGTCTGTTTTAAAACTGAACCAGTAAATTCCAAAGCAAGATCCGTATCTCTAAGAAAATCCTTTTTAATTTTCAAGAGTTTATAAGCAGGCAAGGAATGTTTAATGTGCAGCAATTCATAGCTTATGCTCGAAAATTGTTTTACTGTAGCGGTCAGCAACCTGAATGGTCTCCACTTTTTGTTGTTTCCTGCACCATAAGTGTCGAGGAGTTCCTCCATCTGCAA
>CAZBKA010000195.1:0-3550 GCA_964492365.1 uncultured Pirellulales bacterium
CCCAGAGGTGTAAAATCTCGCCGCCTCCGCTGTCAATTCCAAGCCGCCGTATTCATTGTTGTTTTATTGACAGCTGCATTTTTTGTATATGTATCTGATTATTACAAAGCAGATGATGTGGCGATTGCAGTCATGCAAAGTGAAGATATCATGCGTGTTCAAGACAACCTGATAATACTATCCCCTACCACGCCCAGCGACACCGCACTGATTTTTTATCCAGGTGCCAAGGTGGAGTATACAGCATATATCCCACTTTTGGAAAAGCTGCGTCAAAACGGCATTACCTGTGTGCTTATAAAAATGCCGTTCAACTTGGCGATATTTGACCAAAACGCGGCAAACAAGGTTTTTGACGAGTTGCCTGATATTAAAAATTGGTACATAGGTGGTCATTCGATGGGGGGCGCAATGGCAAGCAGCTATGCTGCAAATCATAAGGATAAGGTCAAAGGTCTGATTTTACTGGGCGCATATATTTATGGAGATGTGTCACCAGAAAATGCTCTCACCATTTACGGAACACTGAACTCAAACTTAGAAAAAAACATAAACTACACCGAAAACGTTGTGATCATTGATGGCGGCAACCATGCACAATTTGGAAATTATGGAGAACAAAAGGGTGACCCACCCGCGACGATAAGCAGAGAAGACCAACAGAATATAGCAGTAAAGGCGATTTTAGATTTTATCCATAATAAATCCAAAGAATAATGCCTGGGTGTCACTTTACCATAAAAAAGGTTGTCATTATGCAAGAGAAAAGAGGATCTATATGAAAGTTGCAGTTGTTTATTTTTCACTTGAAGGTAACACAAAATATGTCGCAGAAAAAATTGCTAAAGTATTGGATGCAGACATGATACAGTTAATACCGGTAAAGGAATACCCAACTGGTAAAGTCAGCAAGTTCTTTTGGGGTGGGAAAAGTGCTACGTTCAAGGAAATTCCAAAGTTAGAAGAGTATCGGTTTGACTCTATAAATTACGATTTGGTCTTGCTAGGTACACCTATATGGGCAGGGACTTTTACCCCTCCTCTTCGGACATTTTTAAGAGAAAACAAATTGATCGGAAAAAAAGTTGCACTGTTTGCGTGTTGTTCCGGTGGTTCGGCAGAAAAATGCTTTTTACAACTGGAAAAAGAAATCTCGGATTGTCCTGTGCTTTTAACGCTTAGACTAATTGACCCAGTCAAGAATGCTAATCAGGAAGATACTGAAAGAATTTATAATTTCTGCGCAAAACTAAAAATGGAACTGGAAAAATAGAAACAGAGGATCATTTCTGTGAAATGCACCAATAAAATGCTTTCAAAAACGATACAACTTAAAACTACACTGCAGTTCAGGCAAGCTCAGGCGATATTGGAGAAATTATGAAGATAGAACATAAAATGATTGACAAGCAATTACGCATCCCCGGCAGGATTTTTAAAATGATTATGAAGTCTTCGAGCGAAGCAAATTTTAGACAACTCCGAAAGAAGTCAGATAATCTGGGTGGTAAAAAAGTCAAAGGACTGAACTGCAGCGAAAAATGGATAACCCGTAGACAAGATGGCACGGGTCTGCGCATCTGCATATATAGATCGCTTGTTTCTTCAGAGGGTGCTGCCGGGATCCTTTGGATGCATGGTGGCGGTTATGCGATGGGTGTACCCGAATCAAGTCTTGGACTTATCAGAAAGTTAATTGCTGAGAGTGGATGCGTTGTCGTCGCGCCAGACTATCGCCTTTCATTGGATGCCCCCTATCCTGCGGCTTTGGATGATTGTCATGAAGCACTTCTGTGGATGAAGGAACATACAGGTGAGTTAGGTATCAGAGACGATCAACTGATGGTCGGGGGTGAAAGCGCCGGAGGCGGTCTGGCTGCTGCTGTTGCTCTTTACGAAAGGGATCTTGGCGGTGTGAAAATCGCTTTTCAAATGTTGTTGTATCCCATGCTTGATGATAGGATGATGAACGAATCAGCCAAGGAAAATAACGCTCCTGTTTGGGATTCGGATGCGAACCGGGTGGCATGGGGATTGTATCTGGCTGATTTTGCGGGGAAAGATGTGCCCCCCTATGCAGCACCAGCCAGAGCAACAGACTTTGCCGGATTGCCCCCAACGGTGGCTTTCGTTGGTGATCTGGAGCCTTTCAGAGATGAGACAATTTTATACGTGAGAAACCTAAGAGATGCAGGAGTTAAGGTAGATTTCGAGATATATGCAGGTTGTTATCACGCTTTTGATAGGATGAATCCCTATGCTGAGGTGAGTAGAAAAGCGATTGCATTTTTAATGAAATCATTTAAATATGCAGTTGAACACTATTATGCATAATAGTGTTAACAAAAGCAAAAGTTTTTTTACTTGAGTTAAAAAGGAGAACAGTATGAATAGTTATTTCAAAGGGTGGTATTTTAAAGCACAGAACGACACACAAACAGTTGCCATAATTCCTGCTATGCACATAGATGAAAAGGGCGAAAAATCCGCTTCTATACAAATAATTACAGATAACGGCGTGTGGAATATAAGGCTTCCATACGAACAGTTCTCCTGTTGCAGAAACAAGCTGCGGGTTAAAATTGGTGAGAACATTTTTTCTGATCAAGGGCTTACACTTAACGCTAAAACAGATGAAGTTACGGCTTGCGGCAACCTGAAATTTGGACCTCTATCACCTATTTGCTACGACGTTATGGGACCGTTTCGCTATGTGCCGTTTATGGAGTGCCGCCACAGCGTGTTCAGTATGACAAACAAGGTGAGCGGGTGTCTTAGTATAAACGGCCATGCTTATAGGTTTGATAACGATGCGGGCTATATTGAGGGCGACAGAGGTCGGTCGTTTCCCGATGTCTATGCTTGGACCCAATGTAATTTTTTTGATGAATCTCCTTGCAGTATTATGCTGTCTGTAGCCGATATACCTCTGGGTGCAATTCATTTCACAGGAATTATTGGTGTAATTTTGTGGCATAGAAAAGAGTATCGAATTGCTACCTATCTGGGTGCAAAAGCGGCGCACATCGGCAATGGGAAAATTGCCGTTTCGCAAGGAAGATTCAAGCTAACAGCCACACTAATCAAAAAGCAGGACAACCGGCTCTATGCGCCTGTTCGTGGTGGCATGAAACGATTAATACGTGAAAGTCTTTCATGTACCGCCAGTTATTCATTTGAAGAAGACGGCAAAACACTTTTTGATTTTTACACCGACCGTGCCTCTTTTGAATATGAGTTTGAAAAATAATCGCCGCATATAGCAATTAAAGAAACGACACATTCAATGCAGTCATCATTAATCTTGGCTTTATCATTTTCAATAACTAATTTGGTAAAATAAAAAGAGGACAATATGCCCTCTTTTTACGATATTTATAAGTTGTTCTTATGCAACACCGTGCAATTTGGGTAAAGCCAGCGTGCCCCTCAGCGAGATCGACAAAACAGCATACTTAATGAGCCATGAAAAGCTCAATGTCTGAATCAACTTTGCCGACACCCGCAATACCGAATTTTTCAACCAACACCTTGGCCACATTGGGAGACA
>CAZBKA010000196.1:0-3535 GCA_964492365.1 uncultured Pirellulales bacterium
TTAATATCAAGGTTTTAAAACACAACTATTTCCCCTCTGTAACATCTAACCGCACGGTAATTCATAAGCCCAGAAAGTATTTTTGAAGTGTTAATAGAAAACTAATATAATGCTAACAATATATTAACATAATTGAATACAATATGTTTATGCCAAAAGAAAATATTCTAATAGTAGATGATGAGGATGATGTGCTGGAATTGGTTCGGTATAACCTTGAAAAAGAGGGATATGCAGTACAAACCGCTGTTTGCGGCGAAGAAGCCTTGACGAAAGCACGAGCTAAATTGCCTGACTTGATAATTCTTGACCTTATGCTGCCTGGGATTGATGGGCTTAGTGTTTGTAAAAAGCTAAAAGAAGACACTAAAACCCAGAACATACCAGTTATTATGCTGACAGCAAAAAGTGAGGATTCAGATATTGTTTCAGGTCTTGAGCTTGGTGCAGATGATTATGTCACAAAACCCTTTAGTCCAAAGGTGCTTATAGCGCGTGTTCGCCGTGCATTTCAGCGGTCGGTTGTACGTGATTTGAATAATGCAATAGTTAAGGTTCGTGAGATGACTATTGATCCGTCACGGCGGGAAGTAATAATAAAAAATAAACCTATTGAGCTTACTTTTACGGAGTTTAATATCCTATATACGCTTGCCAAAAGGCCAGGACAGGTTTTTACAAGATATCAGATTGTTGATGCGATACACGGCGAAGATTATCTTGTTACCGATCGGGCGATTGATGTGCAGATCGTTTCATTAAGAAAAAAACTCGGCTCGTATGAAAAAAATATCGAAACAGTTCGTGGAGTCGGCTATCGTCTCAAAGATTAGACTATGAAAAAAACCAAATTAATCTGGCATATATATCTGCCGTTTCTTGGGATTATCGCCATTGTTTTGCTGGCGACGCTATGGTTTACGTCCAATGTTTTTAGTTCACTGTACTATAAACAGCTTACAGATGCATTGTCAGCTCAGGCCAGGCTGGTGGATGTTCAGTTGCAGCCTTTTTTGTCTGGTTCGGATTTTGTTAATGTTGACCGGCTGTGTAAACAATTCGGTCAAGCCGCTGGTTTACGCATAACTGTTATCCTGCCGGATGGTCAGGTTATTGGTGATTCCGATGAATTACCAGCAGAGATGAAAGACCACAGTGACAGACCAGAGTTTAAGACTGCTATTGATAGCGGTTTTGGCATATCGATGCGATTCAGCCGAACGCTTGGACAGAATATGATGTATGTGGCTGTTGTGTCTAAGGTTCAAGACAGGCCACTTGCCGTTATTCGGGTATCAACATCAGCAGCAGGAATAGAAAATGTTCTTGCCGCTCTTCACCGTAAAATTGTTTATGCTGGTATTGCCATAGCCTTTTGTGCTGCATTGGCAAGTTGGATTGTATCTCGCAGAATAAGCCAGCCAATTGAGCAGATGACGGAAACTGCATATAATTTTGCATCAGGCGATTTTAGTCGTCGTTCACCTGTTCCAAATACTATAGAATTGGCGGAACTGGCCAAAGCCCTCAATAACATGGCGGAAAAAATTTCTGGTAAAATCGAAACTATTACCAAGGATAAGGATGATACGCAAGCGGTTCTTATAAGTATGAATCGCCTTGAGAAAATCAGACAGGATTTTGTTGCGAATGTTTCACATGAATTGAAAACTCCGATAACATCCATTAAAGGTTTTGTTGAAACGCTTCTTGAAGGTGCAATTAATGACCCGCAACGGGCACAGGATTTTCTCGGCATTATTGCCCGCCATGCCAACAGACTTGACGCAATAATAAATGATTTGCTTGTCCTTTGCAGGCTTGATGAAGATGGTCAGAAAAGGAATTTGTCGTTTGAAACTCAGGAGATCAGACCAGTGATTCTATCAGCGGTCGAAATGGCAAAGTACAAAGCCGATGCGAAGAATATGACAATTGAAATTAATTGCGATGATAAATTAAAAGCAAAGATGAACGCTGCGCTGCTCGAACAGGCAGTCTTGAATCTGATTGATAACGCTGTCAAATATAGTCAAGATGGAGGGAAAATAGAAATTACCAGTAGCAGAAATCAGGCTGAAATTCTGATCCGTGTTTCAGATAATGGCTGCGGCATAGAAAACCAACATCTCGATAGAATTTTTGAGCGTTTTTATGTTGTTGATAAAGCTCGCAGCAGAAAGCTCGGCGGCACTGGTCTGGGCCTTGCGATAGTAAAACATATTGCACAGGTTCACGCTGGAAACATCTCTGTCGAAAGCACAATTGGCAAAGGCAGCACATTTACAATCCATCTGCCGCAAAATTAATTAAATTCTAATAAGACACACACATTTATCTAACTGACCTCATTTATTATTCCTGAAAAGGTCAGCGGACGTTCGCCTGACTAAATAGACAAAATAGTATGGAGGTTCTAATGAAACATAGATTCTGGATTGTGCTTATACTTTGTTCATCGGTGTTTGCCGAGGTGGGAGCTGAGGATGCGTGTAGTCCGCAAAAATTTGACTTCAAACATCCGACGGACTGGTTGGAGTTGGGTGGCGATTTGAGATTTCGAACGGAATATGATCATGCCCGCAAACTTGATAATCGTGCAGTTGACCATGAGAGACTTGCTCTGCCACGCTACAAACTGCGTACTTCTGCCAAAATAAAGTTCAATGATGATTTTGATTTTAATACCAGGCTGATAACTGAGCCTCGTTACTATATAAAGCCGACTTCCATGGACCCACAGTTTGTAAGAAATGAACTGCTGTTCGATGTATTCAACCTTACATGGCGAAATGTATTTGATATGCCGCTTACAATTGTCGCTGGCAGACAGGAGATCAAACTTGGTACAGGCTGGCTGATTAGTGATGGTACCGCTCTTGACGGCAGCAGATCCGGATTCTTCGACGCATTAAGATTTACTTATAATTTTGAAGCATGGGACACGACAATGGATTTCGCATGGATACAGAACTATGCTGACAGTGCAAAATACCTCAAACCATTTAACGACAGAGATGGCAAAGAGGACAATGATTTAGCAGAGCAGGATGAGCAGGGTGCGATTCTCTACTTTGCAAAGAAAACAGGTAAGGATGAAGGCATAGATTGGTATTTAATTTATAAACACGACAGCGATAGAAAGACAAGCAAGGGTTGCGAAGGTGAAATTTATACTCCTGGTATCAGGAAATACGGCAGGCTCAATGATAACTGGCAATATGATACTGAATTTGCTCCGCAGTTTGGGCATAAGAACGGGCAGAGTCTCGGTGCTTTCGGTACAAATAACCAATTGATATACAGCTTTAACGATGAGCATAAGAATAAGCTGTTCTTTGGTTATGAGTATTTGTCTGGCAATGATCAGCCGAATAAGAATTTCGATAGAGGCTGGGCTAGGGTTGATTCCTGGAGTGTGCTTTATCAGGGAAATTTAGACGGTATTGACGGCAGGAGCTATGACAATTCCAACTTGCACAGAGTTTATACGGATTGGGAAACAAATCTGACAGAAAAGTTAAGTTTGCGATGC
>CAZBKA010000197.1:0-3457 GCA_964492365.1 uncultured Pirellulales bacterium
AGTTGAATGTATGGTATAAATCTTCTGTCATTAATATCTTCATAACAACCTTGCTCGATCAGCCCAACTCGTTGCTCCGCGGTTGGTAATTTCTTGCTTTCTTCGAAATTGGGGAAATCGTTTCTCAAACGGTAATAATCAATAAATGACGTTACGATCATATCTTCCTGACCTCTAAGTATTCTTTGGATATTTGGCTTATACCGTGCTACGTAACGCACATCTCCTCCTTTGAAGCCCGGACTTGTTTCAATAGTTATTGGCCTTACATTGGTTATGCCGCGGTCAAACAGATAAGGATATATAAGGTTTGAGACAAACTCTTTTTCAGTTGGCCCCTCTACTAAAATATTTAATACCCTGCTCATGGCGTTCCTCCTAATACATTTTTACTCCATAATTCACCAAGTGAATATTCTTCTCTCCATGCAGCAAGGGCTTCTTCATTCTGCCTTTTGAAAACCGTTTGATTGTTTTCTCTCTCTACTACAATTATATCATCTGCTGTAAACTGATCAACCAAATTAATAGACTGCGTTGAAACAATTATCTGAGTTTTATCGGACGCACTCTTTAGCATAGCGGCTAATTTCTGAATAGCAAACGGATGCAGCCCTAATTCAGGCTCGTCAATAATAATTGCACTTGGCAAATGAGGTTGCATTAGTAGTGAAGTAAGGCATATCATCCTTAATGTACCATCCGATAAATTATGAGCTGTAAATAATTGGTCAGAGCCTTTTTCTTTCCACCGAAGGAATATTTGTTGAGAGTTTATTTCATCAGGCTCTAAATAAAATTCCTGAAAAAAAGGAGCTATAGACTGTATAATTCGTGTTATTACCTTAAAATGCTGTGGATATGACTCCTGAAGACGATACAGAAAAGCAGCTATATTACCGCCATCCTCCCTCAAACTTGCATAATCTTGCGTTACACTTGGTTGTTTGATTTTCGAATTGAAGCTTGTATCATGAAAATGAAATAATTTGAAGCCAAGGAATTGACTTCTTAAATACTTATTTCTATAACCGTCATCATTCTTTAACATACTTTCAGAATTACCTCCAGAACTTATATTGGAACGGTTCTTTGCTGTAGATTTTGGTTGCGAGAAATTGCTCCATTCTTCAGCAAATATGAGATTGCCAGAATGATCCGGAACCATTTTAAAAACATATTCATTCTTCCAATTGTTATCAAACACAATTTTCCCTGCCAGAAAGTCAGAAACTTTTCTACCAAAGTAAAGGAAGTTTTCAGCACGGCCATTCTGACTAATATATAGTTGAAGTTGTTGCTCGTAGAGCCGATTTAACAACTTGAAAAATGAGATAAAATTACTTTTACCTGCTCCATTAGGCCCAATCAAAACATTCAGGGGTTTGAACAGGATATCATCTGTTTCCCTGATGCTTTTAAAGTTTTGTATTTTAATGGAATATATACCCATTTCACTTCTATTATATCGTTTTAAACTTCACCCCTGCATCTTTCATTTGCAGGACTGTGTTGGTTTTTAGCTGGTCGTTGTCTTTGAACAGTATGTCAAGTGTTATCACTTTCAGGGGATGAAGCGCCAGTATTTCCTCTGCTGTTTTTTCATCCATGCTTTCGAGGGCTATGATAAGCTCATTATTACAGATACTGTAAAAATTACCAATCTTTTGCACCTTGTCAGTTGGCTGGTAACCGGCCTTGAGCATCAGTTCGTACAGCATGTTTTCTTCAAGGCTGCCTTCGCGCACCGGGTTGGTAAACATTTCGAGCTGCTCTTCGAGGTTTTCTTCATTGATATCATCGCTGCGCCATATTTTGAAATTGGATGGCGCGAGTCTGAAACTCTTAAATCCAAGGTCTAATGGCGGTATTTCCTCTGCATCGCCAAAATCAAGCTGCCCGGCTTTTTTCTTCGCTTCTTCTGCCTGCTGTTGTTCAATCTTCCTGATAACCCTTCTTATTCTTTCCTTCCCGATTTCGGCAATGGTTTTGTAACCGGCCTTGTATGCTTCGCTGTTTTCGTCGCATGGCTCGGGCAATTGAACAAGGATAAATTTTCGGTTGCCTCCGTCCTCTTTGTTGAGTTCCATTACGGCCTGAGCTGTAGTTGCAGAGCCAGTGAAGAAATCGAAAATTATCCCATCCTTTGTTGATATCTTAATTAGCTCTTTGACAAGCCCGACTGGCTTAGGCGTCTCAAATATAGCAACTCCATCAAATAATCTTTTCAGTGCATTTTTTGCCTCTTCATTAGTAGACACATGATTTGCGAAAAAAATTGATTCAGGAGTTAAACTTCTTTCCTTTTCATTTAAAAACGTTTTTATTCTTGGCACTCCATTCCCATCTATTCCGAACCAAATACGATTATCTTCTATTGCCGTCTTCATAACATCCTCTGTATAAAGCCAACACCTACCACTCTGAAGTGAATGCTTCTTACCATCTGGAGCGATAAGTAAATAAAATTGAGATTTAGTACCATGTCCTGCTTGAGCAGTTGCTGGATCCGATTTCCACGGGCCCCTTGGATCATTATCTGGATTTTTATACCTATTTAAAGCATCCTGAGTCATCGGCAAATTAAAAATTGTATCGGCAGTGAACTCTCTAGCATATGCAAGAATATATTCATGTCGACTTGAGACAATTTTTCTATTTTCTCTATTTTTTCTTTTTTCCCAAACAAATTCGGCTATAAAGTTCTCTTCCCCAAAGATCTCATTCATGATCAGGCGAAGGTTATACACCTCGTTATCATCAATATGCACGAAGATAACGCCGTCGTCGCGCAGCAGGTTTTTTGCCAGAAAGAGGCGCGGATACATCATGCTGAGCCAGTTGCTGTGGTAGTGGCCGCTGTCCCTGCTGTTTTTTCGGAAGAAACCTTCTTTCATCAAGTAGCCTTCCTCGTCCACTTCACCGATACGCTTGCGGTAATCGTCACGGTTTTCCTTAAAGCTGTCGGGATAAATAAAACTGTCGTTGCCTGTATTGTAAGGCGGGTCAATGATAATGCACTTTATTTTGCTGTAATAACTTTTTTGCAGCACTTTCAGCACTTCAAGGTTTTCACCTTCGATAAAAACGTTTCCGGTGTCGCTGAAGTTTATCGATTCTTCGGGCAGAGGTTTTAACGTAGCGGTGGTTGGTACCTGCAACACGCGAAAGGCATCGCTTTTGCCGGCCCAGTTGAGTACATAGCGTTCGTTGCTGAAATTAATGTCATCAGTGAAAGCAGCCTTGAATTTCTCAAAATCAATTTTACCCTCTGTAAACACTTCGGGAAAATCCTGCATGAGCCGCTGTAGTTTGTCCTTTATAATATCCAATGATTCGCTGTTCATTTTGTTTTTCCTTTCAGGTAATCAATTTTTTGCTCAGCGGCTTTTAATGCTTCTTTAGCCAGATTTTCATTGGCTACTTCACCGGCCAGTTTATCGCTCAGCCAGGCAAG
>CAZBKA010000198.1:0-3449 GCA_964492365.1 uncultured Pirellulales bacterium
AAACAAAGTAACTACAATCGCTTTAACTACCATACCTTCGGGATGCTGTGAGGCCAGTCAGCGTGCTTGGGAATGGTTTGGGTTAAGAGGGGTTCCTATGTAAAGCAGTTTTCCTAGAACCAAGTTAATCATTCTATTTAAATATTCCAATAAATGGACATTTGGGGCTAAATTAATGCTCCTCAAACACCTCGATAATCATTAAGCTCAGGCTCCTATGTGTGGCTGCTCCAACCGGAACACCACAAGCACCCGTATGGTTATATTGATTTTGAAAAACAGCTACCTGCTTGGCGATGTGAAAGCCCAATGCTTCACCACCCCTGTTTTGTAGTCTGAACTTTGTATTTTGATGAGCTTTTAACAATTATGTTCTCTTTGTTTTTTTTCTTCTTTTTATGCCATGGCTGTTGGTTTTTGGTAATTGATCTGGTAAGGTTGCTCCGTCTTGATCACCGAGAGGATACGGTTCAATAGTTTTCTCGCTATCTTCACCACTATGCTCTTCGGGTTCTTGCCAATGTGGGTGCGATAGTATGCCTGCATCTGCGGATCCAATCGCAGGGCAACCCAGGCAGCCTCTACGATATAGCTCCGCAACAGCCCACGGCAGCGTGGAGTTACCCCAAATACATTTTCGCTACCTCCACTGTTCCGCATCATCGGTATCAACCCAACGTAACTGGCAAAACTCGCTTCGCTATTAAATCGTCTGATATCCCCAAGTTCGGCAAGTAGTGCTGATGCAAGATAGCCACCAACTCCAGGGATACTCTTCAATAGGTAATAGTCTTTTTTATGGTGCTGCCTGCAATAGGCACGTAGCTCATTGGCCAGACCGAGGTATTCGCCATAAATAAATTCGTAGACCCGCAACTTGCTCTCCAGGCACAACTTGCCAGTGAGGGCATTCCATTTGATATCCTTCAGCCAAACTATGAATGCCTTTGTCCAATTTGGATTGTCGTGCTCTTCCGGAATTTTGATGCCCTGGTAGAGCAAAAAACTTTTAATGTGCGTTTTTGCGGTACGGAGCTGGCGTGTTATCGCAGCACGGTGTCTTAACAAACTTTTCAGTTCGTCTTCACGCTCATCGGGAACAAAAATACCCTTCAGTTCGCCCAGTGATAATTGTCGACTCAGATTGCGGCAGTCCAGTGCATCGGTTTTCTGATAGTACTGTTTGTTATTGGTCGGAACATCGGCTGGATTAACCACCATAACTTCCCAGCCCATCTGCATAAAATACCTTGCAGCACTAAAACCACAGCAGCCAGCCTCGTAAGTTAGCGCTACCTGATAGCCCATGAAATGTTTATTCACGTAATCGTAAACCACCGAGGGATCGGATGGAACGGTGAAATTCTTATGGTCGCTGATATCGGTGCGGATATGCACCGACCAACTTTTCTTGTGAATGTCGATACCAATGTATAACTTCGGTAAAGCAGTAATTTCTGTTGCCATATTTCAATTGTTTTAGTAGCTAATTAACGTTAGACTACAACTTTTTTGCATGGAACTGGATTGCTGCTTTTACATGGGTGCTTGGCAAAAGTGGCGGTTTAGTGCTCCGCAGACACATATGTGGTTAATCAAAGTTTGGTTCTCCGCATCAATATTTGTGGTAAAAATCGCCACCTTCGGGTAGCTGCAAAACGTCAAACTGTCTAAAAACCTACCCTATTTATCCACATTAGTATTCATAACTTTTTCGATCTAATCAATCGCTTTTCCGTATTTTGTAGTATGAAATTTATCACCGGAAAAAATAGAAACCAGACCGAGTTTTTCTGCCTTGAACAAGCAATTGCTCAGGATAATGAAGTCCGTTTGATTGATCTATTCGTCTCTGCAATCAAAATGGAAGATTATGGTTTCGATATGAACTTTATTGATAATGGAAGACCCGCCTACCATCCGGCAACACTGCTGAGATTATTCATCTACGGATACCTAAACCGCATCAGATCATCCAGACAACTGGAAAAAGAATGCAAAAGAAACATCGAGCTGATGTGGCTCATGAAAGGCCTAGCACCAGACCACAACACCATCGCCAATTTCCGTAAGGATAACCCTAAAGCCATACGTAAAATATTCCATGCAACGGTTTCCTTAGCCAAAAACTTCGACCTTATTGGTGCAAAGCTTCTGGCTGGCGATGGAACCAAGCTAAGAGCACAAAACTCCAAGAAAAACAACTTTACACACGCAAAGATAGAACGCCATATCGCCTACATAGACCAGAAACTAGATGAATATAACATCATTTTGGAACAGCAGGACGGAGACATCACTCCAGAGCAGAAGGCAGAGATACAAAAACGTATCGAAAAACACCAACAACACAAAAACAAATACCAGGGTTTTAAAGAACACCTCGACCAAACCGGGCAGGTACAGGTATCTACATCAGACCCAGACAGCAGACAGCTCATTACACGCAACAACATTACCGAAGTGGCCTACAACATACAGGCAACCGTAGATGCTAAACATAACATTCCCATAGATTTTAAGGTAACCAACCAGAACGATAGCAAGGCCATGGGCAATATGCTCAGAAGAGCCAAAACCATATTGGGAAACGCTGATTTTACAGCAATATATGATAAGGGATACCACACCGGAACTGAGTTCAAATACGCAAACCAACTCGGTGTACAGGTAATGGTGGCCATACCAGAGGTGGCATCGCATGCGCCAGATATTGCTTTTGACGTAGAAAATTTTAAATACAACAAAAGCCTGGACACATACCAATGCCCACAAGGACAAACCCTAATTACAAACAGCAAATGGTACTTCAAAAAACACGGCAAAACAACAAATAGAATTAAACACTACAAAACAAAGGCATGCCTAGCTTGCCCAGCTTTTGAAAGATGCACAAAAAATAAGGCTGGAAGACTGATAGAACGAACAGAACATGCTGACCTGATTGACCAAAATAAAAAGAGGATTGAACAAAACAAGGAAACATACCGAAAACGACAGGCTATTGTAGAACATCCATTCGGTATCATCAAAAGGCAGTGGGATTTCTACTACATCATGACCAAGAAATCAATAAAACATGCTTCGGCTGATGTGGGGCTGATATTTACAGCATTCAACCTCCGCCGAATAATCAACATCATTGACCATGATATGCTAAAAAAGTACCTGAGCGTACTTGCCTGTTTTTTATTCGCTGTTATGGCGTATTTTAAGCGTTTTTGCGCCGTCATCAGTAATCCCGAACATCATACAATAAAGAAAAATCGTTCTTTTTTTATGCCGTTAAATGGCTTATATTTAACTGCTGGCTAACAGCTTTAAAAATTAATTTCGGTTTTTAGACAAACTGACGTTAGCGGTCATTGTAACAGACGACACAGCAACCAGAAAGCAACTAACAGACAGATAAAAATGATAGACATATTATCAAAATGGACAATTATACT
>CAZBKA010000199.1:0-3407 GCA_964492365.1 uncultured Pirellulales bacterium
TACAAAACCGCTCTTATGACTTGTATTTAACAGCAGGATTACCAGTAACGCCGGTTATATCCCACGGACATTAACTGAACGACCGACACGTCGTTTTCTGCTTAAAGTGTTTCGCCCTTTATGTGTTTGCATACGAGCGTGAAAACCGCTTTTTCTTGCCTTTTTGACTTTGCTGATACGCTTATTTTTCATATTTGTTTTTCCAAATCAAAATTACATTGACAATATCTTCTCTGCGATTTTCATCGCAGCATTCTTTCCAGTTAACTTCTCTGCACACTTCTTCATCTGTCCAAGCTTACCGCTGTCACTCATAAGCTCAGAAAGCGGATCCCACAGCCGATCAGTCCGGTCTTTTTCGTCAGCAACATCATCAACAACAACTGCCGCACCAGCTTCTACCAGCTTAGCAGCGTTCAGATACTGATGCCTGTCCTTATGATACGGATAAGGCATGCATATAACCACAGCACCAGCCGCCTCGAACTCCGCCACGCTTACCGCGCCGCTCCTGCCTACCACCAAGTCAGCCTCTTTTAACAGCCGACCCATATCATCAGAATAACCAAGCACCTTGTTTTGTATCTTAGCCTGCTGGTACTTGGTTGCTACATTATCATAATTCGCCGTCCCAGTCAAATGTACAATTTGCCACTCATCAGCAAATCTGCTTATATTTTCAAGGTTTGCACAAACTGCGCTGTTAATATTGGTCGCGCCGCTCGATGCACCGGTAATAAACAAAATCTTTTTATCCTTATCCAGACCAAGCTCTTCTCTGATATCCCCGCCGCAACCCCCGTCGAATTCGCCTCTCAAGGGACAACCCGTAATTTCCGTTTTAACGCCTTTTTTGTTGAAAAAACCCTCAGTTTCGCCATATTGCAGAAATGCCTCCCCAGCCCATCTCGATAAAAGCTTATTCGCCTTGCCGGGCACAATATCAACATTAATAAGCTTTAAAGGCACACCAAGCTTCTTGGCAGCATATCCCACAGGCCCCGCCACAAACCCCCCGACAGCAACAACTACCGCCCCGTCCGCTTCAGCTATTTTTCTCCTGGCAATTTTATAACTGCCGTAAAAATTCTTCAAAAAATTAACCGCACCTGTCGGATTAGCACTGAAACCCGTCGCCGGTAACGCTGTAAACTCAAAATTTGTCTTACCGAGAATGCTCGAATCTATCTGACGCTTACTGCAGAAAAAATGAATCCGCGTACCAGCAGATAACTTCGCTATTTTTTCCGCAACTGCCAAAGCTGGATAAATATGACCACCTGTCCCGCCCCCGGCAAAAAATACTGCCTCTATACTCATGAAAGATCCCCATTATTATCAGGCTCAGCCGGTTTTTTCGCAATATTCAAAAGGATTCCCGCCGCCGCCGCACTCATCAGCATCGAAGTACCGCCCGAACTTACAAATGGAAGCGGTATCCCTTTCGTTGGCAGTACTACCGTAACAACGCCAATATTAAGCGCCGCCTGAATAGATATCGCCAGCACAATTGCTGCCCCCAGCAACATACCGAATCTGTCCTTTGCCCTCATCACAACCAGCATACCAAGCCATGCAAATATGATAAAAAGTAAAATAACCCCAACTGCTCCCACAAAACCCATCTCTTCGCATATGATTGCAAAAATAAAGTCCGTTGTATCCTCAGGCAAATGTCCATACTTACATATTCCGTGGCCAAGTCCTTTACCCCACAAACCACCTGTACCAATAGCGATCAAAGATTGATTAGCCTGATAAGCCGCCGAATCGGCCCACTTCTCCGGGTCAAGAAACGCCGCTAACCTCTGAATTCTGGCAGGTGAAGTCTTTATCGCAAAAATCACACCCGCCAACCCGAAAGGCACCGGTAGCAATATCTGCCATATCTTCGCTCCCGCGATTATCAATATCATAAAGCAAAGCAGCGAAACAAAAGCCGCTGTCCCGAAATCCTCGATAACGATAAGCCCCGCTACAAAACCAGTGAGCATAACAATAGGCAGAAATCTTTTCTTAAACAACCCGATCTCTTCGCCGTATTTATCACAATATGCCGCTACAAAAAAGATCATTGACCATTTTGCCAGCTCCGAAGGCTGAAATCTGATTCCAACCCCAGGAATCTCAAGCCATCGGCGGGCATAATTTTTTTCAATTCCGATACTCGGTATCAACGTCAGCACCAAAAAACCGATACTCAGCATAAGCACAAAAAACAAAGGCGACTTAAATATACTATCACCAAAACTAAGCCTTCGGTAATTAACATTCGACACCAGCCAGATAACAACTATTGATATTGGAAAAAATACGATCTGCCTCAGCCCCGGAAAGTTATAAAAATTCTTTACATCCAGGTCAACACTCAGATTTACCCCAGCAGAAGACACAAAAACGGCCCCTATTGCCATTAGCAATACCACGACCATAAATATGTAGCCTGCAACAGAATTTTTATTATTTAACGTAACCACTTAAAAACGATTGATCTTAACTTAGAAATCATCCTATGCATTTTAAAATTGATAAGTCCATTTTTATAAACTATCTTTCGACTCAAACCAGTCGATTTCATTAGCCCAGCCATTATGCACTAAACCTGCCGAGACTACCCAATAAATATTGGCGAAACCGATAAAAAATTTCAATCAAACACGCACGTATGACCAAAATCACGTATTCAAAAATGATCAAAACATGGTTGTTTTTCGTCATTTTGTGGCAAAAATCATGAAAAAGTCGCAAAAAATCGTTATTTTTGACAGAAAAAAAACGACGATTTCCCCGAAAGTGCGTATTTGATTGACGCTTTTGGTTTTAATACTTTACCTATTTTACCAAGCAGACCGTCCCATTTTTTTTTCTTTTTAAAACCCACCGCATCTGCTAACCTATCGGGTAAAGTCGTATTCTTAGTTGGCAAAGGAGTTTATGAAAATAACAATAGCTGAATATAATCCGGATTGGCCTGCTATGTTTCAGCAGGAAAAGCAACAGCTTACAGACATCATAGACCAATACCTCCAGTCAATTGAGCACATCGGCAGCACCGCTGTTGCTGGGTTGGCTGGAAAACCAATAATCGATATCATGGCAGGTCTGAAAAATTTTCAGCTTGCAGATATTATAGTATTAAAACTCATCGAACAAGGTTACCAGTATTTCCCTCAATATGAGGATGAAATGCCCGATAGGCGTTTCTTCAAAAAAATAGTTGCAGGTCAAACCATTAGCCATGTTCATATGGTAGAATTTGCCGGCGAATTCTGGCAAAGACATCTGCTCTTTCGCGATTACCTGCGAGCCAATCCTGATGTTGCCCGGCAGTACGCAGAGCTGAAAATAGATTTAGCTAAGAAAGACTGGCAGGATTCAAATGACTACTGCGATGCGAAATCAGATTT
>CAZBKA010000200.1:0-3400 GCA_964492365.1 uncultured Pirellulales bacterium
GGCAGTACTGAGTATTCAGTGGATGCTTTTTGGTTACAGTCTTTCTTTTGCGCCTGGAAACGGTTTCTTGGGTGGATTGCAATGGTTCGGATTAAATGGTGTAGGGGCTGAACCATATCCCGCATATGCGGCTACGATTCCACATAGTGCATTTATGATTTTCCAGGGGATGTTTGCTGTTATAACACCAGCACTGATTATTGGGGCATTTGCTGAGAGAATGAAATTTTCGGCATTTTTGGCATTTATACTGCTGTGGGCAACCTTCGTATATGACCCGGTCGCACACTGGGTTTGGGGAGTCGGCGGGTGGCTGAGAGACCTTGGTGCGTTGGATTTTGCCGGCGGAACTGTTGTTCATATAAACGCGGGTATTGCGGCCTTAGTGACAGCGGTTTTAATTGGGAAAAGAAAGTGTTATGAGAAGCATTCACCTGCACCGCACAATCTTCCATTTAGTGTACTGGGGGCGGCGTTGCTATGGTTTGGTTGGTTTGGGTTTAATGCTGGAAGTGCTTTAAGTGCCAATGGCATTGCAGCAAACGCATTTGTTGTCACCAATACGGCAGCAGCGGCGGCGGCACTGGGGTGGGCGTTGCTGGATTGGTTATTCAACGGCAAACCTACAATGCTAGGTACCATAAGTGGTGCAGTAGCAGGATTAGTAGCTATTACACCTGCAGCTGGATTTGTCGGGGCAGGTTCAGCAATAGCAATTGGGATTATGGTAAGCGTAATTTGTTTTGTTGCGGTAAGTTTTATAAAGCATAAGTTGGGTTATGATGATTCTCTGGATGCTTTCGGAGTCCATGGTGTAGGCGGTATTTTGGGTGCTTTGGCAACAGGATTATTCGCTTCAAAAACAATCAACTCTGCTGGTGCTAACGGTCTGTTCTTTGGAAATGCCCACCAGTTTAGCATACAGCTTATCGCTGTCGCTGTCACTATCGTCTATGCTGCTGTAGTTACACTGATTATCTACAAATTGGTAGACGTAGTAATTGGTATGCGTGTTGTCGAAGAAGTAGAAGAAATTGGGCTTGACCTTACACAGCACAATGAACGAGCTTATACAATGTTGGAATAATTAAGAAAGGTTTTTGTTATGAAGTTAATAATAGCAATAATTCAGCCGCACAGGCTTGAACGCGTCAAAGAAGAACTCTATAAAGTCGAAGTTAATCTACTTACTGTCTGTGAGGTGCTTGGCCACGGCAGACAAAAAGGTGTTACTGAAGTTTATCGTGGGATGAAGGAGACTGGGAATCTTTTAAGAAAAATCAGTCTTCAAATTGCTGTTAACGATAATTTTGTGGAGCCAACGATAAATGCAATTGAAAAAGGTGCTCAGACTGGCGAAATGGGAGACGGAAAAATCTTTGTCATTCCATTAGAAGAATGTGTTCGTATTCGAACAAATGAAAGAGGCTGTGATGCAATAGGTTAGCTGCTGACCATAAAAATGGTAGAAAAACATAGCAAGAACCGCCGAGGCATGAAATTTGAGTGTGCGGCATGGGTTTTGTGCGTATTTGTGGATAAACTGTTATAAAAATGACTTATGACACAAGGCGGAGCTGTGTAAAAACGACATAGAAGCAAAAATAGGGGGGATTCTGCAGGTATCTGCATGTAAGAAAAACAGTATTTTAAGGAAATTTCGTTGAAGAATGGAGGTTGGAACGAATATTCTTGACTCTACGATAGTTTTTGATAAAATTAGCGATGTTTCAAGTAGTCAATCTATTTTTTACTGTTTATGCGAAATGTCAGATTAAGAAAAGGAGAAGAGAGATGAGATGCAGGGAGTTGTTTGTTTTAGTTGTGGTTCTGGTTTGTTTTTGTGTTTGTGATTTATTTGCGGGGATGGACCAAATTTTTAATGATGGTCTTGTACACAATATTGTTACTCATATTAACTATGGTAATGTGTTGATGTATGACTCATCGAGTGGTGGTGCAACGACGATTAATCTGCGAAGTAAAGGAGGAATCGAAAATGATGTTTACATGTATGGTAACAGTATTCTGAATGTTCGTGACGGATACATCAATCATGATCTGTATGCGTATGGTAACAGCAAAATCTGGCTTAAGACAGGATACATCGGTGAATTGTGGACGCCTGACAAGTATGTGAGACTCTATGACAACAGTGAGCTGCTGATGACTGGGGGAAGAATAGATTACTGTTTATACACATATGATAACAGCCGAGTAAGCATTACCGATGGTATCAACTGGGATGTAAGAACCTATGATTACAGCAAAATGAACATTTCCGGAGGTGAGATTGATGCTGTATTTGCCGCAAGGGATTACAGTGACGTGACTATCACCGGTGGATTTTTTAAAAATTTAGCTGGGCTTGACGACAGTTCTGTGACTATGAGTGGCGGGGATATTGAGGGCATAATCAGGGTTTGTAATGATAGTACAATTACTTTTTTTGGACAGGATTTTACTTTGAATGGTAAGTCTGTAGGCTATGGTGAGTATCATGCTTCTGAGTTTCTCAAAGATGGCCGTATCACTGGAAAACTGTTGAATGGTGATCAGTTAGATAATGAACTTATGATGCTTCACTCAGGCAAAATAATTCTGGCAGTTCCTGAGCCTTGCAGTGTTCTGCTTTTTGGTCTGGGTGCGGTTGGGTTGTGGAGGCGGAGTCGTTGAGTTTGTTTTTTTACGTTAAAAAAGACAACTGAATTAATCCGTTTTAGCGATATGAAATTGTTGGAAGATATCTAAATACATATAGAAAAGGAGAGATTATGACACCACCACTTACTCTCCGGCAATTGGCCGGTGTTCAAAATATTACTCCGCGTCTTGCGAAGAGTGTTATTCTTGTTGTTGATGCACAAAAGGAGTATACCGAAGGTGCATTGCCGCTTTTCGGGATTAAGGCGTCAATTGCGGCTTTGGCTGCATTTCTCGAACGTGCACGCACGGCACAAACTCCGATAATTCACATTGTTCAACGAGGCAAAGCAGGTGGTGCGATTATGGCGTCCGACGGGCCATTTGCTGACATTATTGATGCTGTTAAACCACTGGCTGGCGAAGTGGTGATTGAAAAGCAGTGGCCCAGTTCATTTACAGGTACGACGCTGCAATCGGAACTGGAAAAACTCGGGCTCAAAGACCTCATCATCACCGGCTATATGACCCATATGTGTGTAAATTCCACAACGCGTGATGCGACGGAAAAAGGATACCGCTGCACGCTCGTGTCAGAGTTGACCGCGACACGAGATCTTCCAGACGTCAATGGCGGCGTTATTCCGGCTGCAACCGTAAAAGCGGTAAGTCTAGCCTCACTTGCTGACCGATTTGCGGTTGTCATTGCCTCTGCGAATGAGATCCAGTAACTTGCAAGTTTACCTATAAAAATGGA
>CAZBKA010000201.1:0-3299 GCA_964492365.1 uncultured Pirellulales bacterium
ATAAATAATCAATATATTTTGTTTTTCGGGTTTTCCGCCCTGAAGGGATTTTTATTTATACAATACTTTGCAGGGGGGATAGCCGCATCCCGTTTCGCGATCTATGGAACGCTTTTCGGACATCATGTCTGCGTCCCGCAGTGCAGATGGGATGTCTGCCTGCAGGTGTGCTGCATTATTCAACATTTTATAGTTATGAATAGAGTTAAAAAATAATATAAAATTTATTTACATAAATACAAAAAATGCATTGAAAAACATGAGCCGAACAGATCGGATGTATATGAATCATATAATACAACAGAAAACAGCCGGAAAATCATATAAGCGGAAAACATAAGGAGAGATACAGGGGATATTCCATAACAGCCCGTGATAACGTCTTCACACGGACCGGAAGGGGGGAGTTAAAGGCACCGGTTTAACTTAAACATGGTTTTTAACTCCGCAAAGCCCTGACGGGAACATTGAAAATGTAATTTTTAGACTCACAGAAATATAAAATATTACTTTTTTATGGAGGATAAAATGTCATACAAAGACGAGTACAAAAAGAAACTGCGGACCGCCGAAGAAGTTGCCGCGCTGGTTAAATCAGGCGATGCAATTAAATACGGATACTTTAACGGCAAGCCGCAGATGCTCGACAAAGCACTGGCCGCCAGGCACGAGGAACTCAGGGATATTCTTGTCATTGCGGCTACAATGGTACCTCCCGTCCCGGAGGTTATCAAATTCAGGGAATCATTTATCTACCATGACTGGCACTGGTCAAAGTTAACGCGTATGATGCGCAATGCATTTGACAACGTCATATACGGGCCTGTCATGTACCACATCTGCGAACATTTCATCCGTCAGGGTGAGCCCGGCAACTGCAGGGACCCTTTCCCGTGGACCTGGCAGCAGGTAGGCCCCATGGACAAAAACGGATTTTTCAACTTCGGCCCAAGCTGTTCCGAGGCACTTTCATGCATCGACCTTGCTCAAAGGGTGGCAGTAGAGGTTGTTCCCAGCATGCCCAGGTGTCTTGGAGGGAAACAGGAGGCGGTGCATATCTCACAGGTCGATTTCATCGTCGAAGCGCCCGAAAGCCAGAGGATATTTGCAGTACCAGAAATACCCGCGCCTTCGGAAACCGATACACAGATCGCGAAACAGATCCTCCCCCACCTGCAGGACGGTTCATGCATACAGCTCGGTATTGGCGGACTGCCGAACGCTATTGCCCAATGCATCAGCGACACCGACCTTAAGTCCCTGGGAATACACACCGAACTCTTCGTGGACGCGTTTATAGACCTGATCGAATCCGGACAGGCCAACGGCATCAGGAAGCAGATTGACCGTCAGAAAGCTGCCTATACCTTTGCCATCGGCACGCAGAGGCTTTATGATTTCATGGATGACAACACGGCCCTTGCGACTTTTAACGTTGAATACACCAATGATCCGCGCATCATAGCCCTGAATGACAACTTTATCAGCATTAACCAGGCGCTGCAGGTCGACATGAAATGCCAGGTAAGCGCAGAAAGCATGGGGGCAAACCATATCTCGGGCAACGGCGGAATGGCCGACTTCACGCTGGGTGCGCAGTGGTCAAAGAACGGCAAGAGCTTCATATGCCTCCCCTCCACGCGGGTTGATAAGAACGGCAAACTGCATTCGCGCATAGTAGGAGCATTTCAGAGGGGCACTACCACTACAGTCACACGCCACATGGTGGACTTCGTTGTGACAGAGTACGGCTGCAAAAAGATTCGGGGGCAGAACGACTGGCAGATCGCAGAGAATCTCATAGAACTGTCACACCCCCAGTTCCGCGACGACCTGATCAACGAGGCAAACGAACTGAAGATATGGACAAGAACAGCAAAAAAATAATAAATGATCAGAGAATATAAACATAATTGCCGGGCCGGTCTGAAACATGACCGGCTTTTTTTTATACAATACTTTACAAGGGGGATAGCCGCATCCCCCTTCGCGAACCCCGCGGCTCCTTAAATGGCGGAGGGTCTGCACCTCGGTTGCCGGTGTGGCTGTCTGTTTTAATCTTTTGGTGTCGGTTAAATTCAGGTTCTGGTAACAAGAGATCTTTATAGTATTTAAGTTAACTTTGTGTGGGGCTCAAAGCGGCATCCTTGCCGCTCTCGCCAGTCGCCTGCGTTCCTGCAGGCTCCCTTTCGGGTGAGTGGGGTGAATGTAATTCTCCGGAAGGGTTACCTATGTCTGGATATTCAACCGGGATACATCATGTATCAAAAAAATTACGTTCAGCAGAATATTTCGCAGAATTTTTAATTTAAATGTTACTTTTGCGACAGACTCCTTTGTTAGGCGATGAAATTTGCCCGACTTTAAGAATATATTTCATCATGGCTTCCAAAATCTATAGGAATTATTTTATCATCTTCAAAAATGAAATCTATACTTATACGATAAGAAATATTGATTGAAACGGAATATAGTTCCGAAAGCTTGCCTTTCAATTTATGTAAACGAAGGGAAGGGTGATGAGGATTCATTTCTAATAATTCTAATGTTTTCTGGTATTGTGAAAGCAAATCCGGGTGTTTTTTAATAAACTTTGCTGCACGTTTATTATAGCTTTCGGTATAAATGATTTCAGCCACGAGTAATTCTCTTTATATGTTTTTGAACTGATTCTTTAAAAATTTTTCCTTCTTTTATGTCTTTCCTGGTTTCATGAAGTGCTGCTTCCAATTCGCATTCTCTCAAATAGTTATATTTTTCCATTGGAAGAACAACATATTTGCTTTTTCCTCTAACGGTAATAATAACTTCATCACCCTCTGATGTTTCATCGTTTAGGATGGAAATGCCTTTGGTTTTTAGTTCGTTTGCTGTTATTGTTTGTGCCATTTTAATAATCCTCATATTAGTACTATTTATAATACTAATATGAGGATTATTTGTCAAGTTTTTACAAGAAGTTCGGGCAAATTTTTTCGCCTAACGTTTGCTTACCCGATGTTTGCCAGTTATGCGGAAAATTTTTTATAGAATAAGTTTATGAAAAGCAAGAAGTTTTTACCACTGAGAATGGCAAATGTGGTGAAGCCCAAGCGAGGTACTCCGAGCGCCGCGGGTAAGCTGTGTTGTCCGATGTAACCGCATTTCTACAATGAGTTTATTCGCTTTGAGTCCACGGACGGACGAAAAGCTGGTAGAAATTTATAAAGTATGTTGAATTTCATAAAGACTTTTAATAGATTTAATTTCTTTTGCCTTTATACTTGATTCTTCTCTTAAGTCATATTCCATTTGAAGTC
>CAZBKA010000202.1:0-3201 GCA_964492365.1 uncultured Pirellulales bacterium
AAAGAGCTTGAAAAATCAGGGCATAAGCTGCCAATATTAAAAGGCGGCAAAACTCAATCAGTTTCTGTACCACTGTCGGATTCGGTTCAGGAGTTTAATAAATTTCTCAGAGGTATTTATCAGCGATACGAAAATCTTTCAGGCAAAGTAAAGATGCAGTACAGCTGGGTTCCTGTTGTAACTTACAATGCAGCCAGGGCAGCGGCACTTGATATTCGATTAGTCTATCCAGCCGCTAAAGATGACTCAGGCAGTAAAGTCAATGTGATGGTTGAAAAGCTTGTTGATATTTATAAAAAGACCAAAAATGAAAAATCAGCACAGCTTGTATTCTGCGATTCGTTTAACCATGTCAATATGTCCAAGCTGGCAGAGTTTGCCTCAGGCGGTCAGGCCAGTATCGATATAGAAGAGTCAGACGAAGTGGTAGAATCCCAAGATATGTTCTTATATAAGGACATTAAACGAAAGCTTATTGCCCAGGGTATTGCCGAACATGAAATAGCCATCGTCAGGGAATCTAAAAACACTGCACAAAGAGAGGCTTTGTTTGAACAGGTCAATCGTGGCCAGATTCGTGTTCTTATTGGTTCAACCTCTGGAATGGGTACTGGTGTTAATGTCCAGGAGAAATTATATGCCATCCACCACCTTGACACTCCCTGGATACCGGCTGATCTTGAGCAGAGACAAGGCCGAATGCTGCGATACGGCAACGAGAATGAGATTGTTGAAGAACTTGCCTATGGAATGGAAAATACCCTTGATGCTGCTATTTACGCTAAGATAGTGCGTAAGGCCAAGTTTATCTGGCAGGTTATCAGCGGTGAAGTATCAGCAAGAGAATTTGAAGACCCTGCCGGTGCATTGATTTTGTCAGCAGAAGAGCAGATGGCCTCATTGGCAGGTGATCCAAGAATCTTTGAGAAGATAGAACTGGAAAATTCATTGCGTCAGATGCGTATGGAAAAGGATATTCACGCAGAAGCGGTTGCCAGAAGCAGGGAAAGCAAAATAAAAGCCAAAAAAGAGATTGCAGAACTTGCAGATACTGTCATTATTCAAAAAGAGAAACGCTTAGCTGAAGTTAATGAACTGATAGATGGTAATAACTGGACACTTAACGGCAAAGAAATTGACCGACAAGACCTTGTTGAGTATTTGCAGGACAAGATCGATAAACGGTCAAAAGAAATTATTGATAATACCAAGCAGGCTATCCAGGAACCGTTCAACCCCAGAGGCTTGAAGCAGATTACCGATAAAAATATTATCCTGAACGAAAAAATCAATGGTGTTGATGTTCAGACGATACTCGGTATTTACAAGATAGCAGCCCAGGGTAAAGACGGCGGTATGAGTTTTGAATGGCGGATAGAGACAGGCTCAAAGCTCAGCTTGAAAGATACTACACTGTATAACAGCGATGCTTCTACGGGGAAGGGCATGGTAATGTCACTGTCTAACATATCCAAACATCTGGAAAGAGACCTCGAAACATTACATAACAGGCTCAAGACATTAAACAAGAATCTTAAAGATTTTGATTCTGTTATTGAAAGCAGCTTTGAAAATGAAACGAAACTTCAGGAATCCCAAGCAAGACTGCAAAAACTAAACGAAGAAATTATCGGTGAAGATAAGGACAGCCAAACCCATAACATCAAAGTACCTAAAGAAAAACAGGAAATTTCCGAAGATACAAATAAGCCGATAAAGATTGGTAAGGCAAAGACCAAAGGCGGCAGGAAGCTTCTGGAGACAATGCAAAAAGACGACAATAAGGCAATCCGAACGATTGTTGACTTTGTAAATGACCTTATCAAAACAAAACTGATAGTAGGCAAGAGCCAGACTACAAAACGCAGCCCTGCGAATTATTCACCTTATGGCCATATTGTTCGGAGTAAAAGCGGCAATTGGCAATTAAACTTCCATGAAGCCGGTCATGCAATATCAGGTCTGCTTAGAGATACCAATGCTACGTTATTTGAAAATGTCAGTGCTGATTTTGTTGAATTTGCAAAAAGGGACGGCTCTATGGCTTCTGCTCGAACTGCCGAGGAAGGTTTCGCTGAGGTCGTCAGATGTTATGTTGCTGATTCAGATGAATTATCAAAATCACTTACAACAAAATTTGAGAACCTGATAAATGACAATAACCCCGAACTGCTGGATGGTTTGAAAGATGCCCGCACTGCTTATCAGTATTTCCATAACAAGTCTATTATTGACCAGATGAAAGCATTACAAAACGACAAGCCGCAAAAGAAATCGTTATTAAGCTCATTATCAGAGCTTGCATATTCCGGGCTGTATGCATTTCTGGGTGGTTCAACGGTAGTACATGGCCTTATGAGAAAGACATTTGCTGATATTGCAGGCGATAGCAAACTGTCGGCTCTCGATGTTACCGGTGCAGTTGGAACAATAAAATCTATTCTCAATAAAGCTTATAAATCAAGACTAAAGCTTGCCCGCAAATTCACAGAAGAAATCACCAGCACAAAAGCTGATATTATGTCAGCCTATCAGACTATGATACACCTGCGTCAGGAAGTGCAGCGTTCGCTGTATGGCATTAAAAAAGGCAGAGAGGGTATTCGTGTCTATGCAACTGGAAAAGGTTTTGATGAGCTGACTGATAAGGACATAAAGCTGCTTAAAGATGCCGATTTCGATATTCCAACCGAATCGGTTACTCATGGCAATTGGTTGTATTTATCTGATAAATCCATCAGTAAAATAAAACACGAAGTCGGTATTGAGAATTGGGAAAACTTCTGTCTGTGGGGTCAATATAAAGCTGCTCTTGAACGGTATCACAATAAAGGCCATGATTACCCTGGTATGTATGACGGCCTTGACCCGATAAAACTTCAAGCATGGATATACCAGCAATCGATAGATAATCCCCAATGGAACAACCAATTTAAAGAAATCCAGAAGTACATGGATCAGTTGCTTTTGGTATCGGTTCTTTCAGGTGAACACTCACCATCGGAAGCGGTAAAGATAAAGATCGCATGGGAAGATTACTGGCCTCTGCCAAGACAGATAGAAGATGGACGTGTTAAAAGCTCTGGTAAAGGAGTTGACCCTGATAGTGGTGTAAGAGCGGCCTTTGGTTCAGCTTTGCCATTTAGAACACTTGACGAGGCACTGGAGGCCAGAACGACGATGGCTCTTGAAGCTTATTAC
>CAZBKA010000203.1:0-3184 GCA_964492365.1 uncultured Pirellulales bacterium
ATACTGACGTCCGATTGGGCCGAACCAGTCACCTGCAATAAGGTCAGCATAAGGATTAAATTTACCGAAAAAATCATTTGGAATTGTTACTTTCCAAGTATCTTTTTTAATTTCCTTCCAGCCTTTTATTGTTTCTGAGCCTTTGATCGTAACTTTTTCACCTTTTGCGGCTTGATAGACGATTCGTCTGGAATCAGATGTTCCACCGCGAGGCGGATTGATTTGTTCACGATATGTTCCTGCATGAACGGTAATTACGTCGCCTGGTTGAGCAATTGCTGCGGCGGCTGAAATGGTTTTAAAAGGTCTTAACTTCGAACCATCGTTCGTGTCGCTTGCATTTATTGAAACATGATATTCTTTTGCTAAGGCTGACAAAGTTGTCAATAGCAATGCACACAATACAGTCAATAGTTTTAAGCTATGTTTCATGATTCTCTCACTAAAGTTAATTCAGGATTTTCCATATAATCTTATATATTTCTGCTCAACTACGCAACTAAGCCTGATTTCCAATAGATTATCAAAGCAATATTAAATTCGCTACTTTAATATTGAAAATCCTGGATTAGAGAAAACTGTTTTTGTCATCGTTTGAGAGCGTTTCATTGAGAGAACCTAATCGCAGGCCTTGCAAGTCGAGGGTGATGAATTTGAAGCCTATGGATTTCATTTTTTCGGATATCTGCTGTCTTTGGGTGAGAACATTATTTATTTGTTCGGGGAGTATCTCAATTCGGGCGATGTCGCCGTGATGGCGGACGCGGAGAGCGGTAAAACCTAATTGACGTAAATAATCTTCGGCTTGTTCGACTTGTTCGAGTCGTTGAGGGGTTATTTCGAGGTTGTAGACAATTCTTGAGGCAAGGCATGGTGACGATGGGGTTTCGGCGGTGGGCAGATTCAATTGTCTGCTGAGCTGGCGGATATCCTGTTTTGTCAGGTTTGCATCGAGGAGCGGACAAATTGCGGCCTGCTCTTTTACTGCGCGGTTGCCTGGGCGAAAATCTTTTTCATCGTCGACGTTATTGCCGCAAAGAATGTTTTTAAAGCCTTGGTTTTGTGCGGCTTTTTTTATTTCGGAAAGGATGTGAACTTTGCAAATGTAGCAGCGGTTCGGTGTGTTTGCGATGTAAGCGGGATCGGATATTTCGGTTGTTGGAACCTCTATGAGTTTTAGATTCAGAGAATTTGCAAAATCAATGGCTGCTTTGCGTTGGCACTGCGGCTGGGATGGGCTTGTCGCGTAGCAGGCTAAGACGTTTTGGGGGCCAAGAGTATCGACCGCAACTTTCAATAAGAGGGAGCTATCAACGCCGCCTGAGAAGGCTATCGCAACTTTTTCAAGTCTGGTTAAGCTATCCTTTAGCGAATTGTATTTTTGCTGTAAATCCATAAGAGTGATGTTACACTTTCAATCTGATAAAATCAACATTATCAGAAATATTATTTGACGGGTAAATTTTTGTGTGTACAATACTTCGTTATATGGCGAATTATAGGAGATATAACGCTGATGCTTAAAATACTTAATATAACAAAAGCTCTGTCGGATGAAAATCGAGTTAGGGCGTTAATGATGCTGGTTGATGGCGAACTTTGCGTTTGCCAGATTATCGATATGCTTGGTTTGGCACCATCGACGGTATCGAAGCACATGTCCATCCTTCGACAGGCTGGTCTGGTTGAGACGCGTAAAGAAGGCAGATGGATGTATTACAGACTGGTCGGCTGTGAAGCGGAGTATGCCTGTGAAATACTCGGCTGGCTGAAAAAGCATTTAAAAAACGAAAAAACGATTTTAGATGATATTAAACAACTTCGACGAATGCAAAAGATGAGCAAAGATGAACTTTGTGAATGTTACAGGATTTAAAAAAAACATGAAGGCAACTGTTAAGATTGATGCTGGTATTTGTGGTTTTCAGACAACAGCAAACGTTACCAGCGAAGATGGTCAGGCGGTAAAATTTAATATTGATACGGATTGTGAGAAAATTCGTCATTTAGGTCAAATTCTTCAGGAAAAAGGGGCTATTGACGCCTATCAGGAGATAAGCCCGGCAGGTCCGGCAGTAATTATGACAGCAGTCAGAGAATTCCTCAAGGGCTGTTGTGCCGGTTGCGCAGTACCAGTCGGATTATTCAAGGCCATGCAGGTTGCCACGAGCCTGGCTTTACCCAGAGACATTAGCATTAAAATCACAAAAGAAAATTAAATACAATGAGATTTTATCTTTTAAGGAAAATGAAATGAATAAATCAGAAAATGATATTGTTTGTGGTTGCGGGTGTAATTGTAGTAAATCTTCAGGCAATAAAAAACTAAAAGCGGTTGTTTGCTTAGTAGTGCTGTTGGCGGTGTGCGGGATATTTATTTACAAAGCAAAGGCTGTAAAGCAGACGGCTGGGGGTGATACTTCGGTTGCATTTGCGGCCCCTGCTGTTAATGAACAGAGCGTAGCAGTTACAAATATCGACAAACAGGAGCCTGTGTCACAAGCAGTTGAGATTAAAGAAATAATTGAACAGCAGGCAGAGTCATTGGCCGTTGAGCCAACGGAAACTGCAGCTAAAACTGTTGAGAAGCAAAAAAAAGTGGGCGAGCTTCTTGATTCAATTGTGTCGCTGAACAAAGTAGCGGCAAATCAGGATGCTGTATTTATTTTTGTGCCTGCTAATAATAGTGACATAGTCAGTAATGAAATTAGCAATGCTATCGCATCTGCCAAGCAAAAAATAGAAGCCAAAGGTTTAAAACTCGGCTTATATACGTTACAGTCAAGTTCGCCTGAATACGCTAATCTTGCATCTCAGTTAACATTGCCTGGGATGCTGGTAATGAGCAAAGGCAAGGGTATGGGATCTGTGTCGGGAGGAATAACAGAAGAAAAAATTCTGCAGGCCTATGTTGCGTCCTCGCGTGCTGGCGGCTGTGGCCCATCGGGTTGCGGCCCATCAGGTTGTAGTCCTGCAGCACCAGCCTTGGGGCCACGGTTGTAGAAAGGATATTATCACAATGCTTGAATATGTTACAAACACATTGCAGCAAGTATCTTCTGAGCCATTGGGGCTGGTCTTTGCGTTGATTCTTGGCGTAGTAAGTGCCGTCACAAGTGCCTGCTGCACGTTACCAGCTTTGGGGATTCTGGTCGGCTATTCGGGCGCTGCCGCAAACGACAAT
>CAZBKA010000204.1:0-3119 GCA_964492365.1 uncultured Pirellulales bacterium
ATAGAATATAAAACAGATAATATTTAAGCAAAGACAGTAGAATTAAATACTGTTCAACCTTTAACTCTTTTTCATAAAATGAAACGAACAATCAAATGTTCTTAAAATAATAAATCAGCTAAAAGTAAGATAAGGCAACTATATCGTATGAAAATAATTAAATGATAAATAAATAAGCGCCAAAACTTTCACACATATACGCGACGACGAAAGAGGGATAATAAGCTGACACAAAAATAGGAGGTGTTCAGTGATGGACGATACCAATCGAGCAGCCTGTGGGACAGCGACTGGCAGACTATGAAATCAGCGGCAAAACCATCAAAGCTTGGTGCCTGGAAAAATATTAATTGTTTTATATATTCTCTCAGACGGATTGTTTGAGAGAATATTTTTTTGAAGTATAAAGATCGATCCTATAAATATAGGATTTATTGTATAAATAGTCATATGTTTTTAGGATTATATATTAATAAGCTAATTTATTGTGGTGCGTTATTAATAAATTAGAAATCAGCATGTTCTGCATATAACGTCGCGTGAGTGCAGTCTGACCGTTTGACGTTGTGCATGCATTCCGTACTAATTGTGCATGGTCGCCGCGCTCGTTGAACATTTTGACGTTACCGGTCAAGGTTGCCCCTGACCGGTAGAATTGGATTAGCCAGGAATACCTTTCATCTTTCTCATCGACTCACCTTCAAGAATGATGGTATAGGAATCGTGGACGATGCGGTCGCAGATTGCGTCAGCCAGAGTTGGTTCTCCGATCTTAAGATGCCAACCGGCAACATCGAACTGGGAGCAAAAAATAGTAGATGCTCTCTTGTGCCGGGCCTCAACAATCTCAAGAAGATCTCGGGCTTCGCTATCCTTCAGCGGGAGCAAAAGCCATTCATCCAGAACCAAAAGCTTTACTTGCTTGTACTGCTTTATGACCTTGCGATAAGATCCGTCGCCACGTGCTATTGCCAGTTCAGCCAGCAAGTCAGGAAGACGCACATATTTTACGGTGTAAAAGTTTCTGCTGGCTGCCATACCGAGCGCACAAGATACAAAGGTTTTGCCTACTCCCGTAGCACCAAGAATAATAACGTTGTGGTGCTCCAGAACATAATTGCATGAAGCAAGTCGGTTGATCTGTGCTTTGTCCAGCTTACGACCGGGATGGTATTCAATATCTTCAACACAAGCTCCGGGAATGCCATAGTCAGCATTTTTGATCAGGCGGGTCAAACGATTGCTTTTTCGTGCAGCCCATTCGGAGTCGACCAGCAACCCAACGCGTTCTTCGAAAGCCATGCCAGTAAAGCTGCCATCTTTCATCTGCTCACGAAATGCCTGTGCCATAACGCTAAGATGCATTTCATACATTTTGTTTATGGTATTTTCGTTTAGCATCAGTCATTCCTCCTCTTGTAGTAATCTGCACCGCGAGTAAAGCCGTATTGGGAGGACGCTGATGTATCTTCTTGGGTCGGCTTACTTTCGGAAAGCCTATCCTGACCGGATTTAAGGATAGACTGAATGCTCTTCAAACTGGGACGCGAAGTGTATGATAACGCTCTTGCACAGGCAGATTCAAGCCTCTGTGAGGAATACTTGTCAGTCAGCTTCAACAGTATCATACAACTTTTGTAACCCTGTTGCTCAACCTTGTGGCTGCTGATAAAAAAACGGACTACTGCTTCAGTGTTTTCACCGACCTTTTCTGCCCAGTTAATGAAACGCTCGGTGTTCCAGGTTATGTATTTCTTGTGGTCGGGCGGCATATGATCTTCATTGGTGCTGTATTGACCAGCACGTCCATGCAGCCTGGGATGAGAGGCAATACGATTGCCGGCATAAAAGATTTCGACCACGTTTTTCGTCAGTCGGACATTCACCTTTTGTTTGATGTATTCATAGGGACAAGAATAGTTCTGAAAATCTATGCTGACATGGTAATTGAACTGTACAGTTGCAATCTTCCATGTTGCTAATTCATACGGTCTATCCGGCAATGGTATTAAAAAAGGTTTTTCTTCCTCATAGGCGCTTGATCTGCTGCCGTCCTTCTTCTGGAATGGTTTATGGTTGAATTCATAGAGTTTTTCTTTAATGGCTTCATTCAGTTCATAAAGAGAAAGAAACTGCTGGTTTCTTAAAGCTGCCAGTATCCATGTGGAGATGATCCCTACGGATCCCTCTACCGTAGGCTTGTCCTTTGGAGCCCTTGGGCGGGCTGGGATAACTGCAGTGCCATAATGCTCTGCAAGCTCCTGGTAGGTTTTGTTGATGATGGTCTCGCTTTTGGAAACCTTTGTGACACCGGTACGGAGGTTATCAGGGGTGAGTATACGGGTTGCACCTCCAAAATATTTGTACGCTTTTACATGGGCTGTAGTCCAGCACTCCTGATCCTGTGATAAAAATGCCTCCACATAGGCGTAGCTACTGTATGGCAGGACTGCCACGAACACATAGGTTTTAATAAGTTCTCCGCTATCCGTGTCGACGATGAAAGCATTCTGACCGGCCCAGTCCACTTCCATGACTTCTCCGGGTTTGTGGTTGAGATGCATGGTGGCTTTGGTTTTATGGACATAGTCGCTGTAGTACTTGTTGAATTGAGTGGATTTGTACGGAATCTCACCAGCCTCACGGCACTGATCACAGTACTCCACCCATAACAGGCTCAGTGTGACACCACTCTTGGCCATCTCACGGTGAACATACTCATAGTTCGGCATCTTGTACGTCACCTTTGCAGCTTCTGCCGGGAATAGTCTTTCTGAAAGTTCCTTGTTGCTCCAGTCCTGCACCTGCTCCCATGTTAGCCCGCATTCTGCGGCTCGTTTTAGGATGTTTGCCACTGTGTTTCTTGAACACTTGCAGGCGGCAGCTGTGTCCTGCTTGTTGATCCCAAGGTCTGCTAGCCTTAGGATCTCTCTGTAATTAGTCATCTGCACAACTCCTATGAATTTATTTGCGTCCAATTTTTGACACATAAATTCATTATACAAAGCTGTGCGGACGTTATTTATCATGCACATCCGGCCCGGTGAAGGCGCACAATTTCAGCGGTCAGCGTGCTCAATTTCGCCGGTCAATATGCTCAATTTTAGTCGGCGTATTCA
>CAZBKA010000205.1:0-3112 GCA_964492365.1 uncultured Pirellulales bacterium
CAAACCTGCCTGCCCCGCGCTTGCCTTTGGGTGGCAGGCAGGGATACAATCTGAAAGCAAATCACAACGTGGATGCACCTTGCCCGAAGGGATTAGGCGTTGTGGTATCTATGTCAAACCTGCCTGCCCCGCGCTTGCCTTTGGGTGGCAGGCAGGGATACAATCTGAACTTAGCGAAGCGATCTCACGAAGCGAAGCGAGTAAAGCAAATCACAACGCCGTCGCTCCAGGTATCTTCCAATAGTTAGTTGTGGTATCTATGTCAAACTTGCCTGCCTGGCTATTACCTACAGGGGGCAGGCAGGGATACAATCTGAAAGCAAATCACAGCCAGGTTCCTGTTCAGTTTTGCGCCTGAATTGTTGTGGTATCTATTTCAAAACTGGGTCCCAAACAATAGCCAGCTAACAGCAGTCATACTGGCTTTTATTTTTTCTACATCGTGAATGCTTGTTGACTATCCTGATAATTATAGAGAGAAAAAAATTTGATTTACTAAGCTAATAACTTTAATTATTGGGTTACCTCATCTGGCATTTTTTATTGATGGTTATATAGAGCCATCATGCTCTATGCAATTAGGACAAAATCAACAATAATCACTAAACAAAATCAAAATGAAAACTTTTATCGGAATTGGCTTAATTATTCTAGCCCTGGTGTCACTTTCCAGGTATCCTAACCTTGGAGTGAGCTTGCCTGAAACTTTCGGAGCATTAATTGGCTGCGCCATTTTTGTCGTGCCTGGCATCTTATTGATCAGGAGCGATTTAAAGAAGGCTAATAAAGATGGAAAACAGCAGTAAGATGAAAACAATTATTCTATGCTTAACTTCTATTTTACTCGCTGGTACCCTTGCAGGTCAGACTATTTTCAAAAGCCAGAAGTATGGATACTCTTTCACAATTCCTTCGGGTTGGCGGATAAAAGACAATATTGTCGTCCCTGGCACTGATGTCAAGATCGTAGATGATAAAGGCAATTCATTTATAGTTTCCGTGAATCAATTACCTGCCGAATACAAATACACAACAACAAAAAACCTGCTTGAAAAAGCTACTGATCAGGAGCTGATTGAAATTTGGGCAGCCGCTTACGATAATGCCTATATACTTAAACGTGGCATTACGATAGTTGGTGGGAAAGATTTTTACTTCGTCCACATGAGTTATCCCTTTGAAGGTAATTTGCGGTTGATCCACAAAATGTTTATGTACAACTGGAAAGGATACTCTTTCTCAATTGACTGTGCCTCTATAAGTTCTATGACTGCTGAGACTTCCGTGTATTTTGATGTGATGCTGGAGACCTTCAGGTTTCCCAAATAAAATTATTTTTCAAAAAGATTAAAATTTGGGGTTACCCCGGTACAGGTTTTTTATAGATAAGTGTAAAACAAATTCAAAAACCATTTAAAACCTTAAGCCATGAAAAAGTTACTCTTCACCGCAATCGTTCTTGTTTTAAGCTTCTGCAGCTTTTCACAATCAAGTTACAATGTCTATTCGGTCAACAACGGAATAAAAGACATGTTTCCTTCACAGACAATCACAACCAATTACTCAGGTGGCATTGACGTATACAATGTAACCAATGGTATTAGGGATATGTTCCCCTCACAGACCATTTCAACCAATTACTCCGGTGGTATCGATCTTTACAGCGTAAACGATGGAATAAGGGACATGTTCCCTTCGCAGACAGTATCGTCGAATTATTATGGTGGTGCAGATGTCTACAATGTAAGTAGTGGCATCAGGGACATGTTTCCTTCGCAGACTATTTCGTCCAACTATTATGGGGGTTCAGATATTTACAACGTCAGCAGTGGCATCAGGGACATATTCCCATCACAAACCTATACGCCCAATACGTATAGTGGATATGATGTTTATAACATCAGCGATGGCCTGCCAAGCCTTAACCCCTCGGTGACGATTAGGGCAACTTTGTATGGTGGCCGGTAAGATAGAAACCCAAAACAACCATTTGATAATAAACCGTCCTCTATCACAGGGCGGTTTTTCTTTAATGCTATATTATGTTCAGAATCAATTGTTTAATACCTGTTGTCTGTAAAACATAACAAGAATTTACATAAATTTGTTCCTGATTACAAATTCACAATTTAAACTGTTTAAAATTTATTAGTTATGGAAAAAGAAATATTTGTAACAACTTGGAAAGAAAGGCAAAGATTTGAAGACGAATTGATTAAAATTGCCGGTAAACAGCTTGATAACTTTAATGGAATTTGGTTGATGTCATGGAGTAGTGACAAAAGAGAACCGATAATAAGTGATGACTTCATGGAATCTTTGCCAAAAGAAATTAAGAATAAAGTTCATGAATTAATAAAATCTTTGAAATGAAGTATATTTATTAGCAGGGTTTAGCCACTCAATACTAGAAAGCATCTTGTCCAATAAGCATTAGGATAAATATTACAGAATAGGAATCAAGAAACCAACTTTTTAATAAGATGGTTTCTTGATTTAAATAAGAATAGCATAATCATTTTGGATACGATGTGGTTTTCGGAGTTGCAGTGCAATTTTCATGAATGAATGATTCATCAAATTTTGGGATTAAAGAAATTTTTGACATAAAATCAATGATGTCATTTTCCTGCTTAAATGCCCTGTTTATATTTTCATTTATCCCGCGATAAAATTGTGTATCCGAAGACAAATTTTTTTTAAATGCAGTTAAAAAGTCTCTAAAGTTTGAACAGAATTTTCTTACATTTAATGTTAGAATATCATTTATTTTGAAAAGGAGTGCAGCTGTTTCGTAGTCTTTTGAATTAGAAATATCTAACGATTTTGGAAAAAATGTATGTGCCATTCCATGCCTGTATTTTTTTATGAATTTATATAAGGCGGTTTCTTGGAGTTCCTTGTAATTTTTATCATCACATCTTTTTTTTACAGATGCTCCGGGAACGTATTCAATATTAAAGGATGGGAAACCGAAATCATACCAAAGCATTGCATATGCAATATTAACAGAAGAATCTTTGAGTTCATTGCAAATATTTTTGGGGAATGTTTCAGTATTTCGCATTAAGAAACCAAAAATGTCTAATGCGGAAAATATTGATAATGCAAT
>CAZBKA010000206.1:0-3068 GCA_964492365.1 uncultured Pirellulales bacterium
TGTGTTGACGGCATCGTCTTTTGCCGGGCCTACAGTGACATTTGACCAGATGGGCAATAAAGGCACCTATAATGGATTTCCATCAGGTAATATTTATGCTGGTGAACTGGTTTTTACTGCCAGTGATATTGCAGGAGTTGCTGATGGGCAATTTATTTCGTTTTGTATCGAAGGCAACGAAACAATCAATTATGGCAATACTTATGATGCGATATTAAATACTGCTGCTATTAAAGGTGGATTCGGAGGCGGCAATCCTGATTCTTTGAGTAATTCAACTGCATGGCTTTACAACTATTATCTGGACAATGTAGTCGGCAACAGCAGCAGTACGATAGCTAGAGACTACCAGTTGGCATTTTGGTATCTTGAAGAAGAAATATCTAATCTGAACAGTTTAGGTGCTAATGCTCAGAGTTTAGTTAATATCGCTTTAGAGCATCAGCAGTGGAATAACACTACTATTAAGGTACTTAATTTATATGCTGAAGGTACATACGGCACAAACAATCCCATTTGTAATCAGGATTGCATGGTAAGGGTTTCAGCAGTACCCGTGCCTGGAGCAGTTATTCTTGCCGGTTTTGGTATGTCACTCTTTGGTGTGATAAGAAAACGCAGAATATTGTAAAATATTTATTAAGATTGATGGTTTGGAAAATATCGGTTTTTTTGTATAATTTAAAGTATTGCAGCATTTATGAGAGGTTTTTTTGGCAACTATATGATTTTTGCTTGATTTCAGGCGAAAAAGAATGTCTAATTTAACTCGCGTATCGTTGCGAGAAAAGTGTTCGGGAAGGTCTTTAGAAACTTGAAAAATATCTGAAATTGCCTTGATTGGCGTGGAGATTTTGCAGGTGGTGGAAAGTCTGGGTGTTTGGTGGTAAAGGAAAAGGTGAATGAAAAGCTTAAAACAAAAAATATCATGTTTGATCCTGGTTTTTCTGTTTAGTTCAATTGTTTGTGCTAATTTTACATACAATTTTGAGTGTATTACCAATAATAGTGCATACAATGCAGGTTGCGGGGTGAGTACGCTGGGTATTAATATTTCTGATGCTGGTAATTCACAGGCTGTTTTAACTTTTCTGAATTCAGGTAGTGGCAATTCTGGTGTAATTGAGGAAATATTTTTTGAAGATATATCTGGATTGATGTCTTTCAGTAAGTTTGAAGCCTTTGAAAAAGGTGTTAAATTTGTGTTTAACAGTAAAAAAATGAATCTGCCTGGTGGTGACGAACCTGAGGTTGACTTTACGGAGTCTTATGGGTTTTATGCATCTAAACCCTCTCCTAAGAATGGGTTAGGGCTTGGGGAAACGCTTAGTATTGTTTTCAAATGCGGGGATTTTGAAGATATTATCAGTGGGATTGAAAATGGGGAATTGCGGATTGGGCTTCATGTGATTAGTTTTGGTGATGGTGGCAGTGAATCATTTGTTAATAAGACACCGCCTGCGGTTCCGGTGCCTGGAGCGATTGCTTTGGCATTTGTTGGGATAGCAGTGGTTTTAAGGGCAAAAAAGCGGGTTTTGATTTAAAAACATTGGTTTAAATTAAAATAACAGCTAAGCTGCAGATGGAATAAATTTTCTTTTCTTTGCGGTTTTGCTGTTTTTTTTTGTCTATTTCAGGTTTGGAAGACATGGTGTGGGTGGGTTTTTAAGGGGAAAAAATCAATCAAATACGCTTGTAGTGTGGGTAACAGCGTTAAAAAAAAATGATTTTTTCAACTTTTTAACCCCTTTTTGCCAGGAAATGATGAAAAAGATACCATTTTTCATCGTTTTGAAACGGGTGTTTTGGTGACTACTTGCGTGTTTGATTGATTTATCAGTCAATTGGTTTTTGGGACTTTTGTACATACTCATGCCAAGGACAGATGTAAAATCAGACGACTAAGATATTGCTGATTTTGCAGAGGGGGGGGAGTTTGCTCTTGATTCAGATGGTGATGACAATATAATCGGGAAAAATTTAATAAAGGCTGAGTTCTGGAGTTATAGCAATAATGAAAATACTTATTACAGGTACAGCAGGGTTTATAGGTTTTCATCTGGCTGGCAAACTGATTGCTCGCGGCGATGAGGTTGTGGGGCTCGATATTATAAATGACTATTATGATATCAATGTGAAATATGGTCGTCTTAAAGAAACGGGCATTGATCATACGAAGGTTGAATATAATAAGCTTTTGCAGAGTACAATATATCCTAACTACCGCTTTGTTAAATTGGGTCTTGAAGATAAGGCGAATGTTGATGCATTGTTTGCGGCGGAGAAGTTTGACAGGGTTTGTAATCTGGCGGCTCAGGCAGGTGTGAGGTATAGCCTGGTTAATCCTCAGGCTTATGTTAATTCTAATATTGTTGGGTTTGTGAATATACTCGAGGCTTGCAGGCATAATAAGGTTGAGCATTTAGTTTATGCAAGCAGTTCCAGTGTTTATGGTTTGAATGAATCGATGCCATTTTCGACTGGTGATAATATAGATCATCCGGTTAGTCTTTATGCTGCGAGTAAAAAGAGCAACGAGCTTATGGCCCATACTTACAGCCATCTGTTTGGTTTGCCCACTACGGGTTTGCGATTCTTTACGGTTTACGGCGATTGGGGCAGGCCTGACATGGCTCTGTTTTTGTTTACCAAGGCAATTCTGGAAGACAAGCCTATAGATGTTTTCAATTACGGGAAGATGAAAAGAGATTTTACTTATGTTGGTGATATAGTCGAAGGTGTTACGCGGGTTATTGACAATCCGCCAAAGGGTAATTCGCAGTGGTCCGGCAAATGTCCTGATCCATCGAGTTCCAAAGCACCTTACAAAATTTATAACATCGGCAACAGCAGTCCTGTTCAGCTTATGAAATTTATCGAGGCGATTGAAAAGAAACTTGGCAAAGTGGCGAAGAAGAATATGCTGCCTTTACAGCCTGGTGATGTGCCTGCAACATGGGCCGATGTTAGTGACCTTGTTAGAGACATGAATTACAAGCCTGATACTTCGATAGAGGTTGGTATCGCAAGGTTTATTGAATGGTACCGAGAATTTTATAAGGTTTGAT
>CAZBKA010000207.1:0-3024 GCA_964492365.1 uncultured Pirellulales bacterium
TGCATACCCAGCGAACGGTTTTTTCTTTCTCAAAAACAACACCGTCTTCAATATTTTTTGCAAGCTTGAGGTACCGGTCCCTGTGACGAGCCTCCGCTACTGCGATATTCCTGAAAACTTTCGCAATATCAGCAAAACCTTCATTGTCAGCAATCTTTGCGAAACCAGGATACATCTCTGTCGTTTCATGATTCTCACCGGCAGCTGAAGCTTTGAGGTTGTCAACGGTAGTGCCTATAACCCCAGCTGGAAATGCAGCTGTAATTTCAACTTCGCCACCCTGCAAAAACTTAAAAAGCCTTTTGGCATGTTCTTTTTCCTGATTAGCTGTCTCCTCGAAAATTGCTGAGATCTGAACATAGCCTTCCTTCTGGGCGGCACTTGCAAAATATGTGTATCTGTTCCTCGCCTGTGATTCACCTGCAAACGCGGTTAATAAATTCTTTTCTGTCTTACTTCCCTTTAATTCCATAATGAACCTGCCTTTCCTAAAACGATCGACTAATTTTTTCCGTTCTTATAACATTGCCACTCAAATCAATTACTATATCATCAAAAGACAACTCTTCATTGTTTCTGATAATAGCTTCTCTGGCTATAGAAGTCAAGCCGGAACAGCAAGGTACTTCCATGTGAATTACCGTTAAGCTGCGCAGTTTGTTAACTTTTAAAATTTCTGCCAGTTTGTCAATGTAATACTCACGGTCATCAAGCTTCGGGCAACCTATAACGATGGTATGGCCTTTCAAAAATTTATTGTGAAAATCACCCATCGCAAACGCAACGCAGTCCGCCACCAAAAGCAAATCAGCATTGGCAAAATACGACGCCTGCGGAGAAACAAGCTTCAACTGCACAGGCCAGTGACTTAGCTGAGATGCAACAGCCACACTTTCAGAGTCGGTTGTCTTTGCCCTGTCCCGCAGGTTCCTGGTCATAATCCCCGGACATACAAACTCCAGCTGAGACTTATTTTTCTTCTCTGACATATGAACCTTAACTGCCTGTTCATTGAATTCATCAACATCTCGACGTTCAACTGTTATTGCATTCTGTGGACAGTGACCGATACATGCCCCTAAACCATCGCAATATACTTCACTGATCAGTTTCGCTTTGCCATCAACTAGTTGAATTGCACCTTCAGCACATGCATTAACACACTGGCCGCAGCCGTCACATTTTTCTTCATCAATATTTACGATGTTACGCAAAACCATTCTGGAAGTTTCCTTCAGTTATAACATCTTATCCAAATCTTCATCGACATCACCGATTCCGCTTATCCCAAAGTTTTTCACCAGTACATTTACAACAGTGGGCGAGAGAAATGCTGGTAATGTCGGACCGAGGTGGATATTTTTGACCCCAAGATACAAAAGTGCCAGCAATACCGCTACAGCCTTTTGTTCATACCAGGCGATATTGTATATTATCGGCAATTCGTTTATATCTTTAAGTTTGAACACTTCTTTAAGCTTTAAAGCAATCAGGGCAAGAGAGTAACTGTCATTACACTGACCAGCATCTAAAACACGCGGGATCCCGCCTATGTCACCAAGTTGCAATTTGTTGTAGCGATACTTGGCACAACCCGCCGTCAGAATAACGGTATCTTTCGGCAGCTTTTCAGCAAATGTCGTATAATAGCTCCTGCTTTTTTGTCTGCCGTCACAACCCGCCATTACAACAAACTTTTTGATAGCGCCTGTTTTAACTGCTTCTACCACCTTATCTGCAAGAGCGAGTACCTGATTATGGGCAAACCCGCCGACAATTTCACCTGTCTCAATTTCCGTTGGTGACAGGCAACTCTTAGCCATTTTGATTATTCCCGAAAAATCCTTTACACCGCCTGCTTTTCTGTCGGCAATGTGCTTGATACCCGGAAAAGAAGCGTTCCCAGTAGTAAAGACTCTGGCTAAATACGAATCTTTCGGAGGAATAAGACAATTCGTAGTCATTAGAACCGGGCCATTAAACAACTCGAATTCCTTATCCTGAAGCCACCATGAATTACCATAATTGCCGACAAAATTATCATACTTCTTGAATGCTGGATAATAATTTGCAGGCAGCATTTCACCGTGTGTATAGACATCGATACCTGTCCCCTGTGTTTGTTCAAGCAGTTCTTCCATGTCCTTTAAATCATGACCGGAAATAAGAATACCCGGATTTTTCCTTACACCAATATTCACTTTCGATATTTCAGGATTGCCGTAGGTTTCAGTATTTGCCTTATCGAGAATAGCCATAGCTTTTACCGCTGCCTCACCGGCTTTCATTACTTTGGTAATCATCTCGTCAACACTGATATCTCTGGTCGTCGAAGCCATTCCTTCGATAAGATAATCAAAAACGGACTTATCTTCAAAACCGAGAACACTGGCATGATCAGCATAAGCAGCAACACCTTTCAAACCATAAATGAGGAGACTACGCAAAGAACGTACATCATCATTCTCTGTAGCAAGAACTCCAACAGTTTCTGCTTTTTTCAAAAACTCATCTTTAGTTTCAGCTTTCCAGACAGCACAATCGTGCAGCTGGCCGGAAATGTCATACTTATTTTTGATTTTGTCACGAAGAGCCAACCCCTGTTTGATAATATCAATAATACGATCATCATTGAAGCTGACATTTGTAATAGTCGTAAATAGAGCCTTCGCAACGTAATGGCCAACTTCCTTATCAACCGTGCCGGCCTTTTCTGCAACCACAGAAATACCCTTTACAACATAGAGCAAAAGATCCTGAAGATTAGCAGTAATCCCCTTCTTACCGCAAATTCCATTAATCTTGCAACCTTCATTTTTTAACGTTTCCTGGCATTGATAACAAAACATGACTTTCCCTTTCAATAAGGTTTTTGTTTCTTATGTCAAAATGGATTAATTTCACTTGCGAACCATCGTCAGCAACATTTTAAACTTTTCTTCCGCAGCAACCGCATGCGGCACATTAGCAGGCATTACAATGATATCACCAGCAGAAACTTTAACTCCTCGACCACCTATCGTA
>CAZBKA010000208.1:0-3017 GCA_964492365.1 uncultured Pirellulales bacterium
TATTCTTACACACCAAAAAGCCGGATAGATTTTAATTTGAAAATACCCGCCAATACTACCGCAAAAGTATATGTTCCTAAGCTCGGCTTCGATGATCCGTCTGTTTCAATAGACGAAAAAACCGTCAAAGGCACACCAGATGGTGACTTCCTCGTTTTTGATAATGTCGGTTCGGGTTGGCATAATTTTTGCCGGAAAAATGAAGATATCTCTACTTTTTAATCTACAGGCTTTTTCAGCTCTTCAATTTTTGGTAGATCTTTTAATGAGTTTAAACCGAATATTTCCAGAAATTTTTTGGTTGTGCCGTATAACATTGGTCTGCCAAGTATCTCGGCTCTGCCGGCAATTTTCACCAAACCTTTAAACATCAGACTGCGTATCATCTCACCAGCCGCAACACCTCTGACAGCCTCGACATCCGCCCTGATTATAGGTTGTTTATATGCTACGATAGCCAAAGTTTCCAACGCCGCGGGGCTAAGCTTACTGTCGCCGCGCACACGGATAAGCTTTTTCAACCAATGCCCATAAGGCGGCAACGTCATCATCTGTAATCCACCTGCTATTTGTGCGATCCTGAATGAATTCTCATTTGTTTTGTATTTCGAGTTCAGATTCTTTACATATTTTTTCAGTTCTTTTATACTGATCTCTGTGATCTTGGCCAGTCTTACAGGCGTAATAGGTTCATCACTTGCGAAAAGAATCGCTTCTATCACAGATTCGATGGTAGGTTCAAAATCCAGATCATTATCATCGTCGGTTTCAACGATGGTCTCTTGTTCTTGTTCCTGATTTTTTACTTCCTCATCATTTACAGGCGATTCTGATTCTTTAGCCTCAGATATCAGCTCTGAATTTTCGTCAGCAACATCCTGTTGTTCATCACTGGCCACAGTACCAACCTGGTCATCATATTGCTCTTCGTCTTCTGTTTCGGTTTCATTTTCAATATCATCAAAGCCATCGTCTTCAGGCTGATTGCTGTTTTCTGTCGAAATCAGTTCCATGTCTTCTTTCTCATCGTCTGTCATATATTTTTCCAGTTAAATGGGTCAGTATCTTTTTTACTTATGTTAATATTTAAACCTTTTAGCTGATTTTGCAACTCTTTAGCAAGTTTTTTCAGCACAAATCTTTCCGAAACCGTATGACTCAGGCAGATACAGCTTACCCCAGCCTCTTTTGCAGCCAAAGCTTGGTGATGTTTTATTTCTCCTGTCAGATACAGATCAACATTTTGTGCGATAACCGAGTTGATTATTTTCCCGCACGACCCTGCACAAACCGCCGCCGTTTTTACCAGTCGTTTTTCATTACCGACAAACCCGAAAGCTTTCGCCCCTGTAGCTTTTTTGATTCTTTTTATAATTTCCGTTAGCTGAGTCGGCTTACCAAGTTTACCGATTCTCCCAAGTCCGAATTTATCAACTCTTTCATAAAGCTTTAAACAATCATATGCAGGCATTTCATAAGGATGTGCCTTTCTCATTGCCTCAATACACCCCTCGACCTTTTCCGCCGGGACAATTGCTTCAAAACGTATTTCATCTACTTTTTCAATTTTCCCTCGTTCGCCGATAGCAGGTTTAGAACCCTTCAAAGGTTTAAAAGTTCCAACACCCTGTGATGCAAATCCGCAGTTAGAATAATTTCCGATAGCTCCTGCGCCAGCTTTAAAAACAGCATTCGTAACCGCCGCCAGGGATTTTTGCGGCACAAAAACCACCAGCTTATAATTATCCTGTGAAGGGCTGCTGACAAAATCACCTATAGGCTTTGCATCAGTTATCCCAACCATTTCAGCCAGGCCGTCATTAACGCCTCCAAACATTATATCTACTGCCGTATGAACAGAGAAAACCGCAATGTCCGATTTGATTAGTGCATACACGATGCCGCCTGAACCCTCAGCGGTAACAGTTTTCAGCCCATCCCATATAACCGGATGGTAACTTAGTATCATATCTGTTCTTAATTTTTTAGCCTCAGCAATAACATCTTTGCTAATGTCGATTGTCAGCAGAATGTTCTTAACTTCTTTTTGTCCATTGCCAACCAACAGCCCGACATTGTCCCAGTCCAAAGCCAGCTCAAGAGGAACTATATTCCTGATCGTATTAGCAATATCTCTTACTTTCATTTGCACTTCCCGCATTGATTTTTAATAAGTTCTTTAAGTTTATCACACAGTAATCTGGTCAGATTCCCAGCTTTACACTCACCTACGACATGCTTTTCAATTCTGCTTACCGGCATTATTTCCATTATAGAGTTTGTAACGAAAACCTCATCAGCATTTAAAACATCATCGATTGTAAGGTCTTCCTGGTGTGTTTCTATCGAATTGGTTTTAGCAATCGCAATAACCTCTCTTCTTATAACCCCAGCAAGTATAGGAGTGTCAACTTTTGGTGTAAAAAGTTTTTTGTCCTTTATCAAAAAAACATTACTGATGCATCCCTCAGCCAGTTTGCCTTCGATGCTGAACCACAACGCCTCCGCTGCTCTTCTTTCATGCGCAAACTTCAGCCCCATCATACGAGGCAGATAATTCAATGTCTTATGTCCGCATGTTGGATCAGTCGGATTCTGTCTGTATGGACAAAGCACAACAAGTACCCCCTCAGTATAATATTGTGGTGGATAATTTTGCATTTCTGTTGCCGTTACTAAAACCGTTGGCCTTGGTCCTTCCTCCTCCGAAGACATCGAACCATTAGTAACTGTAACCCTTACCCTAGCATCTTTAAGACCGTTTGCTTCAATTGTCTTATTCACTGCTTCAGCAAGAAAATCTTTTTCAGGAATATTGATCGCCAGCTTTTTCCCGCTGTCAATCATTCTGTTAATATGTTCATCAAGGGCGAATACTTTGCCATTATAACTCCTCATAGTCTCGAAAAGCCCAGCCCCATACAAAAGCCCGCTGTCGCGAACCGAAATACTCGCACTGTCGATATCTTCTAATCTGTCATTTAAAAATATTTTTTCTGCCATATTACAAACTTTTT
>CAZBKA010000209.1:0-2996 GCA_964492365.1 uncultured Pirellulales bacterium
AAACATGCTAATTAATGATCAAAAATGCGAAAAAATGGGTAAAAAACCATCAAAACCCGTAAAAAAAGCAAAAAAAATCCCACCAAAACTCCCAATACGCGCACCCCAGAGCCGATTTTAACCCCCTAAAAATCCCTCATACCCCAATTATCAGCCCAATTAAGCCCATTCCACCCCCCATCCCCAAATTTTAAAAACCTAAAAATCCCCCCACCTGTCATTTTGCGTCACCAAAATCACCCCCCACTTTTCAAACCCTTCCCCCTCCTAACAAATTTCACCCCTTTCCACCCTTTAACGCTCACCTTAGCACATCATCCTGCTTTTCTACTTTCTCCTTTTCCCGCTTTCCAAAGCCTTTTTCAATGCTATAATACAGGATTATCCCTGATAAAACCTGGAAAATGAAATGACAGAATCAATACTGAAAAAATACACCCACATAATCTGGGACTGGAACGGCACATTATTAAAAGATGACCATATCTGCGTTGAAATCCTGAATTCAATGCTGAAAACGCGGAATCTTCCCCCTGTCACTGCCAAACAATACAAAGCCGAGTTCGACTTCCCCATAATAAATTATTATAAAAAAGTAGGCTTCGACTTCTCAAAAGAATCCTTCGACAACATTGCCGCCGAATTCATTGATCAATACGAAATCCGACGATTCAGCTGCCCTCTTCAGCCAAAAACTATCCAGGTACTGCAGCATTTCAAAGCCAAAAACCTCACCCAATCAATTCTGTCTGCCTATAATCAATTCAGACTCGAGGAAATAATCTGCCATTTCAAACTAACCGATTATTTCACCCACATCGTAGGCCTAACAGACGATTACGCCCACAGCAAAGTCGATGCTGCCGCGCAATTCATGAAAAATTCAAGCCTAATGCCCGATAAAATCGTTTTTATTGGCGACACTATCCACGATTTTGAAGTTGCTCACGCGATTAATACAGACTGCATTTTAATAGCTGACGGCCACCAACCAAAAGAAAAACTACTAAAATGCAACGTTACAGTCTTGAACAGCCTGGCAGATTTTCTTACCCTGTAGGCTTTTATAATTGAAAAAACCACTAAATGCATCTAAACCCTTGCAGAAAGAAAAATAATGGCAAATTCAAAAACAGGCGACACAGTTAAAATTCACTACACCGGCTCCTTAAAAAACGGCAAAATCTTCGACTCTTCAAAAGATCGCGAACCACTCCAGTTTACGATAGGCTCAGGGCAGGTAATATCTGGTTTCGACCAAGGCGTTCTGGGCATGGCTGTCGGTGATATAAAAACTATAGCCATCGATGCAAAAAATGCTTACGGCCCAGTCAACCCGGCATTGATACAAAAAGTTCGCAAAGATCAATTCAACCCGGATCTGCCATTAGAAATCGGAAACAGAATCCAACTCAGCAACGGCCAAGGGCAAACCATGATTGTAACCATTACGGCCGTCGATGAGCACACAGTAACTCTCGACAGCAACCACCCTCTCGCAGGCAATGACCTGATTTTTGAAATAGAACTTGTAGAGATCCTCGAAAAATAAACTAACAATTAGCGTAACATCTTGCAATTAAACAAGTTATAACAAAATACCGCACAATGAATTAGCGACACAGAAACGCCTTTATGTCCGTATATTAATATTTGTACCCATTTTGATTTAGAATTTTTAATATCAAATTATTTTTTTGTAATTTTATTATCTTCACCGCATTGCTGTGGTTTTGATTTTTAATGTTTTTAACAATTTTATTATCGCACCTTTGTTATTGAGATGTTTCACGTGAAACATTGGTTGAAAACCATGCTTTTTTATTTCTGGCTTAGCTGGTTTTTTAGGTACTGTCACGGATTGCCAAACGGCCTATAATAACTGTTTTTGGTGTGTTTTAAGGCCAAAATCGTTAAAAACTGGCCTTTTTGAGGGGTATTTTGCCAATTTTGGGCTAAATTGAGTATCAAAAACAATCCATGGAGGTGTTCAGAAATGTTCAAAAATACCCATCCAGATCGCTCGAAAATCAGCGGGAAAAAGAAGTGTTTTTGAATTATAAAATGATTTAGTTTTACAATTAGATTTCAATTGAAATCTGATTTGATGTTTCACGTGGAACATTTTTTTAAAAATAAAAATTTTAAGCTGGGAAAAATAAAAATTTTAAATTATAAAACAAGTAATTATTTTATCAAAAATTAAACAGCTGAATGAGCAGGGAATGGCTACCAGCTAAGATCAGCAACGGCTTAGGTAATATTGAAGGAGCAAAATATATGACAGCTAAGAACAAAGAAAAGGTCAGACATCTCGGCAGGGGATTACAATCTCTTTTGGGTCCTTTAACTATAGAATCTATTGAGCTGCCTATTTCACAGGAAATGTCTGAACCAGCGACAAGGCAGCCGTCACAACCTGCCATGCCAATAGTAGAAATATCTTCAGAACCTGCTGCGACTAACAAGGATATAAAAGTCAATGTAAATGGTCTTAAGCTCCCTGAGGATAAGGAGTTACGTGAATCTCTGCATGAAGTACAGCTTGATTTGATCGTTGCGAATCCTTATCAGCCGAGAGCTGTCTGGAATGAAGTTGAATTAGAGGAATTAGCCAACTCCATCAGGTCTAATGGTGTTGTTCAGCCTATTATTATAAGGCCTTTCGAAGATGGTTATCAGTTAATAGCGGGTGAGCGGAGGTTCAGAGCTTCAAGATTGGCGGGGCTGGACAGTATACCGGCAATAATACGGCAGGCGACAGATGAGCAGATGCTTGAGCTTGCTTTGGTGGAGAATATTCACAGGGCGAACCTGAACCCGATCGAAAGGGCGAAAGCATATCAGAATTATGTTAAGACATTTTCGCTTACTCATGCGGAGGCTGGGCAGAGGCTTGGCGAGAATCGTTCGGTTGTCACTAACTACTTAAGACTATTGGAGCTGCCGACAGAGATACAGCAGATGCTGACTGACGGACAGCTTTCAATGGGACA
>CAZBKA010000210.1:0-2991 GCA_964492365.1 uncultured Pirellulales bacterium
TTCAGAACTTCAGTGGTATGCTGAAATTGTTCAGCAAGTCGGATTTTTTTCTCCAGCTGTTGTATAAAAGGCTGAGCATAAGTTATGAGCCTGCTATTGATCCTGTTGATATTCTTCCAGGCGTCTTGTTTTTGCTGGGGCGATTTGGTTGGGTCGCAAGCATGGCGAATCATGTTTTTTTTTGTTTCGATGTCTTTTTTAACCCTATTATTTTCCAGCAGTATTTTATCGATATATTTTTCCGGGTTGTGGCGGATTTTGTGAATGTTCTGGTTCATGGTATTTATGTCATATTGCTGAGGAGGTTGCTTAAATAGTGGCAGGGCGGCAGTAGCGGTTGCAATTGCGGTATCTGTTTTTTTCAGGTTGTAGTAATTGTCCAGAATAAAATCAGTTATTTTTTCATATAGGCCTCCTCCGATGCCATGAATAAAAAAGTCAGATAAGAACAGCCTTACAAAAAGCATCATTGTGATGGCTTTTGGTCTTAAAAATAGTTGGTGCATAGTCAAGATGTTTTTGATCTGCTGAGTGATATCAGCGGTTAAGTCCAATGTGCCAAGTTTTTTGCTTAAAGTTGAGATTATGATTTTTGAAGAGCGGATTTTTTTTGCATACAAACAAGTTCTTATTCCAGAGGCTGCTACTAACCACAATGGCAGGGCAGCTTTTTCTGAGCTATCGATGTCCAAAATTTTGAAATTGCTGTGCGTGGCATTTTTTAAGATAGCGTCATTGTAGATATAAGTGAATTTTTCATAATTTTCTATAATTGAGGATACAAACTTCAGGAAGCTATCACTTTGTGACATCATAGAAGTTGGCAAATAGAGCATTTCAATGCCTAATGTGTTATTTAAAATTGCCTGCAGAAATGTTATTATGTCAGCGATGCTTTTAAGTGAGGAAATTATTTGCGGATGGTTTTTTATATGTTCAGACCATAATTGGCAGCAGAAATTTTCGGGGCAATTTTCAGCAATAGAGCTGATAAGATTATTTATAATTTTTAAGTCAGGTTTGTTTCTGAATTCAAAGGGGACATTGTGCAGGTTGTTTTCAATGGGTGTTTTCATAAAATCCAGCATCTGATCGTGATTTGAAAAAGGCAAGGTCATGTCACTGTCACCGGTGTCATGATCTACTACAAGATGAATGCAAGTGCCATTTATTTGCCGTGCAAATTTAGCTGCTATAATATTTTTAGCCAATATTCCGGGATGATGCCAGATTGGCTGATGTCCGGTGACAATTAAATTTTCTGTTTTTTGCTGACTGCAACAGCTTGGCTGTAATTGGGATGTATAGACGTTGGCAATCTGCAACAGCTGACTGCGGGCGGTTGATTTGTCGTGTGAATTTTGTAAAGCTGACTGATTACAAATAAGCATGTTCTGCCAGTTGGAATATTCGGGGCTCAGAAAGATGATGTTTTTTTCAGATGGTATTTCTAATTGCTGGAGTGTTTTTATTTTCATAATTAAAAAGCTCCTTGATAATTGTTTGCATGTAGTAATTCATCCTGCAGACAGGGTTCTCGAGTTCGCCTGCAAAGTTTCTTTTGGTGTCGTGGTATATCAGAGGAACCTTAATTTCTGTTATTCTGAGTTTTTCTCCGGCAGCCTGTATCCATAGCTGCAGGGGCATTGCGTAACCCTTTTCGGTGAGGTTGAGTTTCGATAGCGAAGTCAGTTTATAAGCCTTGAAGCCGCAAAAAGCGTCAGTAATATTCAGATTAAACCAGCAATTCAGTAATGCTGTTATCCTTTTGTTTATTGTGAGACGATCAGCAGGCGGGGCGAAGCGGCCTTTATTTTCGGTGGTTAAATACCTTGAGCCACTGATTAGATCGCAGTTGCCTTTTTTTATTTCATCATAGAAACTTGATATATATTCGGGCTGATGCTGATAGTCGCAGTCTAATGTAATTAACCAGTTGAAGTTATTTTTTTGCGCGTAATCGATAGCATCAATAATGCTTTGACCGTAGCCTTGATTACCAGGATGAATTACTTTTCTTATGAAAGGACAGTTGCTTATCCATATTTCGCTTCCATCGGTGCTGCCGTCATCTATGACCAGGATGTTATCTGTGAATTGCCTGACAGCAGAAACTACATGGCTGACATACTGATATTCGTTGAATACCGGTATAGCGGTTAGTATTCTGGGATGTGAATTTTTGAAAGTGTTATTTTTTTTCTTCATTGGGCTTTATTTCTTCTATTTTTTTATCACTTATATCCTTGAGATCATTGAAGTTGTCACTTTCCATTATTATTGGTGTAATGAAGAGATAAGTAGTTTTGTGTTGTTTCTCTTTAATGGTTTTTTTGAAAGCCCATCCTACGACGGGAATATCACCTAGCATGGGGATCTTATCGACGTTTTCAACTTCATCTGAAGTTTGCAATCCACCAACGACAATAGTATGGCCGTTGGGGACGGTGGCTTCACTTTGTATACTGCTGGTGTTCCTTGGCGGCGGGATCGACGGGTCGGTAGGCTTTGCGCCAAAAGAGTTAAGCGTGATTTGATATTCCACCCGCAAATAATCTTTTTCACTAATGTGCGGGGTAATTGTAAATTGTGTCCCAGCTTCTACAAACCCTGCAAACGATGTTGTTGTGGTTGTTTCCCCCTGATTTGTTTGTGTTGTTGGTTCCTCAGCGATGCTGTTAATAAACCCGGCGGCATTGTCGTTTACGAGTATCTGTGGCGAGGAACTTATTCTTGCTTTACCTTCTGATTTAAGGGCCTGTATTATCATTTGAATGCTTGCGGGGCTAAAAATGGAAGCGGTTCCGCCGGGACTTACTGTTATATTTCTTGTGCCTGATGTTGTATCTAAACCAGTGGATAAACCAAAGCTGCTGAAAATAGAACCATCACCAAAGGCACTGCTTAACTCTACGCCCAAGTTCAAGTCGTCGCTCTGGGATATTTCCACGATCATCGCTTCAATAAGAACCTGCTTTCGTCGTATGTCGA
>CAZBKA010000211.1:0-2991 GCA_964492365.1 uncultured Pirellulales bacterium
ACGTCTATGTTCGCCGTCTCGTGTTTACTGATGATCTGACACAAGACATTTTACAGGATAGCATATTGGAAATGTTTAAATCTATAGACAAATTAAAAAGTGCTGATAGTTTTTGGCCTTGGCTATTCAGGATCGCCAGCAATAAAATAAACACTCACTACAAGAATGAGCAACGTCGAGAAACCATGTTATTATCTCAGGTCGATTGTAATGATATACAGGAAGATGTTGCGGAGATGGTGACAAAAGAGCTAAAGCAAAGCGTCACTACCGCAATGCACAAGTTGAATCCGCAACAGCAGAAAGTTCTCTTTCTACGTTGCTATGAAGAATTGAAATATTCTGAAATTGCTGAAGTAATGGGCTGTACCACGATTGGTGCCCAGATGAAATTTCTCAGGGCTAAAAAAGCACTGTCAAAGCAGCTTTCTCGATCTGGGTTTAGCAAAGAGTCACTGCTGATGGCTTTGGTTTTATTTGGGAAGATGACTGCTCCGAGTAAGGCCGCAGCTGCTCATATTACAGTGACATCGGTAATGCCAAAAGTTGGTTTAGTAGCTTCGGCGATGGGGATAATAGCCAGCAAAACAACGGCATTATTAATTACTTCATGTTTATTAGTCGCCAGCACTATCGTCACGATATTAGACGTTGCTAAGCCAGTAGTTACATATGGTCAAAGACCGACAGTAAATCCATATGTCGCGATCCAAACGGAACGGTCACGCAACGCAAGTGAAAAATGTTGGTATTACTATCCATCGCATTCAAATGGGGTTGTGATGCTAAGGTTTGAATCCGATGACGATAGTAAGCAATATAGTCTCTGTCTGCAAAATGATAAAGCGAACTATCATAAACGTAAGAGTAATATTTACATAAACAACTATCATCTATGGCACGATGACCTGACTGTATGGCAGTTGCCTGCAGATAGTCCTCAATTGACAGATTTCCTTTCCCGGGTTCAGGGGAAAAGCCAGGATTTGGAATATGTTTCCAATGACGGCGATGGTTTACTGGTGGCTACGAAGCGAGATGAAAGCCATAATCTGTCGCAAGTAACTCAGCGTTGCGATGTGTTAGATAAGGAGTTTTTCCGATATGGCTGGGCCAAAGATACCACAATAGTGGATAACCGCGATGCAATGCATAAGCGGGGCTGGACATATTTTGAAATTACTGGAGAGGTTAACGGAAAAAAAGTTTATGGTACTGGGCGAATACCATTTGTGTATGCAACGAGCATGGCGCACTATCCCTTTTTGAATTTGAAAATGGCAGGGGTTAAAATTGCAGATGCAGAGAGTTTTACAGGATTGCTTAGGCCCTGGATGGGACTGCATACGATAGATACGGTCAGACGCGATGCTGCTCAGCAGGGCGTTTGGTTTGAGACCAGATTATTACCCGGCGATGCCAAAGCTGAAGTTGAGCTGACTTATGACCAAGCTAAGCTGATCTACACTATTGATATGCAGGCTGATGTTATTGATGAAATAAAGTTTTTATCAGAGTCTGGTGAGGTTTTAGGGCAGCTGGAATTTTCTTATATGCAGGATGTTGATGAAGCTGGCGACAACTTTGCCGAGCCGCGGAAAAATTCTCGACAGTCATCGCAAAATAGTAACGGGATGCTGTGGCTTTTTGAATTGCTTTAGCTGTAGGTGGATAAATATTGATAATTACTTTTAATGGCGTTTGCTGGAAAAATTGTGGAAGGAGTATGAAAGATGAATAAGCAGATAGCTTTTATATTGGTGATGGTTGTATTTTTACAGACATTGGTTATTGCTGGGGAGACTGCAACTTTTGAGGGGTTAGGCGGTATAGAGGGTGGTGGGCAGACTCAAGTTGTTTGTAATATTTCTGCAGATGGCTCAGTTGTGGTTGGATTTGGCTGGGCTGATTTTCCTGATTGTTCATCTCATAAAGGATTTCGCTGGACCAGTATAAGCGGTGCTCAGTCGTTAAATGATCAAGTGATGAGTCGTATAAACGATGTTTCTGCCGATGGTTCAGCTGTTGTAGGGTTTGATAATTCTGATGATACCGGTTGGCATTCGTTTAGATGGGTAGACCTTAATGGCAATGGTTTAATTGATCCGAATGAAAAACTGAATGATCATCCTGAATTCTATTTAGATGGTATACCTGGCGAAACATCAGGACACATAGCATATGGTGTTTCTGGTGATGGTTCGTTGGTGGTTGGACGTTTTTTGAGGGGTGGAACATTTCGCTGGACAGAAGAAACTGGTGCGGTAGGATTAGGTATTCTTCCAGGTGGTGGACCTTATCGTGGTGCTTATACTGTTTCTAGTGATGGTTTGGTTGCGGCTGGTTTTTGTGAATCTGATCAAGGGACAGAGGCGTGTTTATGGAATCAATTTGGTGAGATAGTTGGCTTGGGCGATTTACCTGGTGGTGGTTTCTTAAGTTATGCGTATGGTATTTCTGACGACGATTCAGTCATTGTAGGATATAGCTATTCTGAATCTGGTCAGGAGGCATTTCGCTGGACAGAAGAAACTGGTATGGTTGGGCTGGGCGACTTGCCAGGCGGTGGTTTCTCAAGTTATGCAGAGGCAGTTTCTGCTGACGGGTTGGTTATAGTGGGATGGAGTGGAACGGGAGGTGAAGGGTCATGGTATGGTCGTGAGGCGTTTATCTGGGATGAGACTAACGGCATGCGAAATCTTAAAGAATTTCTTGTAAATGACTATGGTCTTGATCTTACCGGCTGGACGTTATGGGAAGCAAGTGCTATTTCCAGTGACGCAAGGGTGATTGCTGGTAGTGGAAAAAATCCTGATGGTGATCAGGAAGCGTGGATAGTCAGACTTCCGCTGGTGATTTACGTCGATGATGATGCTAATAGTATTGGTGATGGTTCGTCATGGGAAAATGCATATCGAAGTCTGCAAGATGCTCTTGATGAATCAAATTACGGAGATGAAATATGGGTGGCACAAGGAACTTACACACCCA
>CAZBKA010000212.1:0-2985 GCA_964492365.1 uncultured Pirellulales bacterium
AATGGCATAAAGATTAATGATTTTGCGATGCATGCATGGGATGGCTCAATAGGCGGCTGTCCTGTAAAGGCAGAGGATCATAAGAAGTATTTTGTGCAGATTCAAAAGATGATTGATTTCGCAAAATCTGTTGGTTGCGACAAGGGGATTATTCTTTCGGGTACTGTTGACAAAAACCTTACACACGAGCAGATGCGAAAAAACCTGTTAAAGGCTTTCAAAAAAGTTACCAAAATGGCTGAGGCTCAGAATTTTACTTTGCTGATTGAGCCTTTAAATACACTTGTAGATCATCCTGGATATTTTCTTGATTGTCCTCAGGCTGCAGCTGATATTATTCGTGAAATTAACAGCCCGAATCTTAAGTTGCTTTTTGACGTTTATCATATGCAAATCATGCAGGGCAATATAATCGCCTTCATCGAGAAGAACATAGATATCATTGGACATTTTCATTCTGCTGGAGTCCCCGGCAGAGCGGAACTGTTTGATACCGAGGTGAACTATCCAGCAATTATGAAAAAGCTTGATGAGTTGGGTTACAAAGGATGTTTCGGATTGGAATATTTTCCGAAGATGAAAGATCATTTTAAGTCTCTTAAAAAGACTCTCAAATATTTACAGTCATAAAAAGATTAACAAAATAGATTGGAGAAAAAAATGGCAGGTAAATTTAGATTTAGTTTTGGCCCCTGGAACATACATGAGGGGGCAGATCCATTTGGCCCTAAGGTAAGAGATTCTATTGATTTTAATAAAAAGCTTAAGATGTATAAAAAGCTTGGTTATGACGGCGTTCAGTTTCACGATGATGATGCTGTGCCGAATATGAACAATATGACCCCTGAGCAGATAATAAAAGAAGCTGCTGCGGTTAAAGCAAAATTAGATGAGCATGGTTTGACAGCCGAGTTTGTAGCTCCAAGGCTGTGGGAAGATACAAGGACCATCGACGGTGGATACACATCAAATGACCCCCAATGTCGTCAGTTTGCTCTCGATAGAAACAGAAGAACTATTGATATCGCAAACGCATTAGGTACAAAGCTTATTGTATTATGGCTTGCCAGAGAAGGTACTTATATCCGGGAAGCCAAAGACAGCAAAGTAGCTGTTGACCGGATAGTTGAGGCCATTGATGACATGCTAGGCTACGATTCTAAGATAAAGATCGCTATTGAACCAAAGCCTAATGAACCTATGGATCACACATATATTCCAACTACTGGTCATGCGATTGCTTTGGGACTTTTGACTAGGGATGCTGACAGAGTTGGTGTAAATATTGAAAGTGCGCATGCAATACTGGCTGGTCTTGATCCCTCAGATGAGATGGGTTTTGCACTTGCTCACAAGAAGCTTTTTACTGTCCATCTTAATGACCAGAATGGTTTGAAGTTTGATCAGGATAAATCTTTTGGTTCCGTAGATTTGAGAAGGGCGTTTAACCAGGTGCGTATTCTTGATAAGTACGACTTTGGTAAAAATGGCGAGTGGGTTGGTCTTGATGTTAAAGCGATGAGAACACAGAAAGACAACGTTGCTACCAAGCACCTCAGCAACAGCAGAGAAATTTTCCTCCGTTTGCTTGAGTTATCACGCAGTCTTGATGAGAAAAAGATGCAGGCTCTTATTGCTGACAGGGATTATGAAGAACTCGATCTCATGATAATAAATCATTTACTTGGAAAATAATCAGAGAAATTAAAAATGCAGAAAATTAAAGCAGCAGTTATCGGGACAGGTTATATTGGGCCTGCACATATTGAAGCGATGCGAAGGCTCGGCAATGTTGAAGTGGTTGCTTTAGCCGAGGCAAACCAGAAGGTTGCAGAACAGAAAGCACAGATGCTCGGAATTGAAAAAGCTTATGGTGATTACAAAAAAATGCTCGAAGACCCAGGCATTGATGTTGTGCACAACTGTACGCCTAACCACATGCATTATCAGGTCAATTGCGATATTTTAAATGCGGGCAAACATGTTGTTAGTGAAAAGCCTCTGTCAACATCGGTGGCTGATTCAGCAAAGTTAGTAAAACTTGCGAAAAAAACTGGTCTGGTAAATGCGGTTAATTTTAATTATCGATATTACCCGCTTGTTCAGCAGGCATGGGCGATGGTTAGAAATAAAGCTCTTGGTAATGTTTTTGCTGTTCAGGGCTGCTACATGCAGGACTGGCTTTTGTATGATACGGACTGGAACTGGAGGCTTGAACCTAAATTTGCTGGTCCAAGCAGGGCAATGGCTGATATCGGTTCGCATTGGTTCGACCTTATCCAGTTTGTTACGGGCAAAAAAATCATCCGCGTATTTGCTGATTTGCTTACATTGCATGAGTATCGAAAAAAACCTAATGGCCAGATAGAGACATTTGCTGGCAAGGAACTTAAAGCCTCGCAATATACTAAGGTAAAAATAGATACCGAAGATCATGGTCATGTTCTTGTGCAGTTTGATGACGGCACTAAAGGAATGGTTTGCGTTTCGCAGGTTGCCACGGGCAGGAAGAATCATATTGTCTTTGAACTTAATGGTACAAAAGAAAGCATTTGGTGGGATCATGAAAGACCTAACGAATTGAAGATAGGTCATCGTAATCAGCCTAATGAATCGATGTTCAAAGATGCTGTTTTGATGGATGACGCTGTGAAAGATTATGCACATTACCCCGCTGGTCACAATGAAGGATATCCGAGTTGTGTTAAAAACTTCTGCAGAAATGTTTATCGTCACATAAAAGATAGAAAACGCAAAATTGATTTTGCTACTTTTGAGGATGGGCTTGTTGCCGACAAAGTTGTCGAAGCTGTTTTGAAAAGTAATAAAACTGGAAAATGGCAGACAGTGTAAAGTATTAGGTTTTTGTTCGGCAAGAGAAAAAAGGAAGGATGATATATGGGTGGTTTTTCTTTAAGCAGTCTTGATATAGCAATAATAATTGGATGTCCAGCTTTAGTGGTGCTTGTGGGGCTATGGGTATCG
>CAZBKA010000213.1:0-2927 GCA_964492365.1 uncultured Pirellulales bacterium
TGCTGTTTACTCTCAGCAAGACAGGAGAACGAAAAATGACAAGGACAAGTATTTTTAGTATTGCGATAATAGCGTTTACATTTACTTTGTTTTTTACTCCTAATAATTTAACTGCCGCTGATGAACCAACATTTGCCCAGGCAAAGACATGGTGGGAGCCTATGCAGAATGTCTGGACGCCTGTGGGTTGGAAAGATCATATGTTCCGCTTCAATGTGCTGTATAACGGCTCCGTCCTTGCCAGTCCGCATGTGATCCTCATGTGGACAAAACCAGCTACACAGAAGTATATCGACAAAGGGATTATGCTTGTTCCGACGCTGGCGGTCGGTGATGTCTGCGATGTAGAGCCTCAAGGCGATTATATATTTACAAAAATTGACGGCGGTATTGGAAATCAGGGTTGGAACTATAGCCATCAGGCACCTGTGCTCTGGACAGAACTTAAGAAGCAGGATTTCGTTGTAACACAGGAGGTATTTCCACATGTGCCGGGCGGTAATCAAGTACAAACAGGCATAGAGCCAATCTTTGCCTGGATAAAGTATGTTGTTAAGGATGTACCACAAGGCTGTACTGACGGCAAAATCAAACTGCGCATTCGACTTAGCAGTGAATTTGCACTACGGACAAATATGATTGCCGATGAAAACATGCTTATGAAAGCAGACAGAAGGGATTATCACGGCAAGCTTGAAGATGTTGCCTTTGAGACAGACGGCGAAAAAGGAAGTTATATTTTAGAAGAGAATAAAACTGTCAGACTTGTCTGTTTGCCATCAACAACTGCCGAGTATAAGCTAACCAGCTCAAAACCAGATTCAAAGGATTATGTTCTGGAAGTAGCTTTTAAAGCCAAGAAAGGAGCTGAGGCGGTTTTACTGCTGCCGATGTTGTCATACGAAAAGGATGTTGTTTCGGCGGAAATGCAAGTCGGTATTGAAAAGGCGATTAAGGAAAGTGACAAGTTCTGGCAAAAGGAGATGGCAACAAAAACAGTTGTCGATGTTCCGGATCAGGAGATTAACAGGCTTATCAGGTATTCTGTTTTGCTCGCTTTGACGGCTTCGGAACGCGACCCGGATAGCGGCTATTATACTTTATTAACCGGTTCAGGAAGTTACGATACATTGTGGGTGACACCAACATCATATGGAAGCCACATGCTGCTTGATCAGCTTGGGTATTATAAGGATGTTGAGTTTTATGCTGATGTTTTCAGGCGAACGCAGGGAAGCCAGAAAGCACCTGGGCCTTTGTATGAAAAAGATGAGGGATATTTCAGCGCACCTTCAACAATGCTTAATATTCCATGGCTGAGTGACAACGGCGCCGTACTTTATACGGTTTGCAAGCATGGGTTGCTTACCAATGATAAGGAATTTATTGATAAATGGATTGATGCGATTATCAAAAGCTGTGAGTTTATAAAACGAGCACGGGCTGCGACCAATCATGATGCGTATAAGGGACTTTTACCGCCTGGTGATGAAACTGATGAAAAAACACCCATGCAGGGAATATGGGCGAACGGGTGGAACTATAAAGGACTTTGCTATGCGGTGAAACTGCTTAAGAGGATTGATCACCCAAGAGCCGATGAATTTGAAAAAGAAAGAGATGATTTCAAAAAAGTTTTAGCAGCAGCAATAAGGGAAAGTTCGCAAAAACTGAATAAATGGAAAGACAAACTAGGTGAAGAGCACGTGACAGTCTCTAGATGGCTTAACGCTGCGAATGAGACGCCGATGCACATAAACCATCCTTTTTATTTAGATACCGGTCCACTGTTTCTGGTTTGGGCAGGCATATTTGATGCCAATGATCCGCTTATGATCTCGGCAGCTAAATTTTTCCGTGAAGAAGGTTACAAATCTCTGCCTGAATACAGCTCCGCATGGAAGCTGATGCTGATTCATGAAATGTCGGGTTGTGAGCCTGTTTACAGCTGGATTGGTTATCACTCAAGGCAATTGAATGACCGCTACCATTATCTGGAGAGCATGTATAGTATTTTTGCAGGGGCTATTTCCGATCAGACTTTCAGCGGATGTGAAAGCAGGGGTGGTATGCATGGTGTTCCATGGACTTCGGCGGCGGGATTCGATTTGCTTCGACTGGCGGCTGTAGATGACTGCTTGTTTGAAAACGAGCTTCACTTATTGCCAATGGCGCCGCTGTCATGGTTCAGGGATGACTACCTAACAAGGTTTGAGAATATGCCTACCGAATATGGTCCAGTTACGCTGAAGTTCCGCACCAAAGACGGCGGCAGCAAACTTGATATCTCATATTCGAGTAAATTTCATCATAAACCAGGGAAAACGATACTTCATTTTCCAAAGTTAGATAACCTAAAGGAAATCAGGGTGAATGGCAAACTATGCAAAGGTGAATCTATAATTTTATAACGTTTAAGCCCGAATTGCCGATATAATAAATATGTAAGTAAACTCAGCTGTGTAGTTGAGCAATGACATATAATATTATAAATCCAAGTCTATTCATGAAAGTAGTGGATTAAATATGATGATCAGTGTTGTGTTTTAATATCCATGGCTGTGTTTGGTATGGCCTATATTTTTATGGCCGATTTATTAGTCGCCAAATCAAACCTGATGACAGTATCGAGACACCAGCTCATAAAATGAACGATGGTGTTGATTATGTTCCAGCTAAGGCCTCGCTGCTGATGGGTCAGCATTTTTCAGCTATTTTCGCAGCCGGCCCGATTGTCGGGCCTATACTTGCATGTATATGGTTCGGTTGGCTGCCGGCAATTCTGTGGATAATCCTGGGTGCTATATTTATCGGAGGTGTTCACGATTATCTTACACTTATAGGTTCAATCAGGCACAAGGCGGAATCAGTTGGTGAAATTGCCAAAAGATATATGCCGGGCAGCACGAGAATTTTCTTTATGCTTT
>CAZBKA010000214.1:0-2923 GCA_964492365.1 uncultured Pirellulales bacterium
ATGGGAGTTCGTGGAGGACAATCTTGCTTGATCCTGCTCCGGCTGCTGTTTGGGAGGCTGGAAGTGGAACTGATTCCGTGCAGACCATTGGATCAGGATGTGATGCAAGTGGCAATAGCAGTGTTGCTGAAGGGTTTCTGACAACGGCATCTGGGAACAATTCACATGCTGAAGGGGACACAACAACTGCAAGTAGCGATCAATCACATGCTGAAGGATTGCAAACAATTTCAAGCAATTCGGCATCTCACGCAGAAGGAAATACTACTATAGCAAGTGGGAGCGCATCTCACGCAGAAGGATGTAATTCCGTTGCAAGTGGAGCATATTCTCATGCGGAAGGTCTTGATACTGTTTCGCATATATATGCCTCGTCAGCATTTTCCAGTGGGCAATTTTCTATTAAGGGGGACTGTGAAGAATTAAAACTATTTCTTAAAAAAGCAACCACAAACGCAGTTGCCGCAAATATGCTATTAGGTGATGGGGCAACAACAGGTATTGAAATCCCTACGGATTCAACAGTTGATTTTCACGTGCGCTACGTAGCTTTGGTTACAGGTGGAGTTGCTGGAACTCCCGGAGATACTATGGTTCAGGAACAAAAATTCAGCGTTCAGAACCTTGCGGATACCTTAACTTTATTAACGCAAACACAGGCGACAACAGCAGGGATAACAACGGTAGCTGGCAACATCATAAAGTACGATGCCGGAAGCATTGGCGGTCTTGCTTGTGATTTAACTCCTACAATTTCGGGAACAAAGGTTTTATTTAAAGTTACGGGAGTGGCTGATACTGACATTAATCATGGTTGCTTGATAAATATGGTAATCATGGGGTATAACAACTTCTCAATCTAATAAACCGTGAATAATTATAATCTATAAAATCATAAAAAAACAATATCTTTGCGATATGCAAAAAAACACAACTTTTAATATTAAAGATTTTATAGGTGTTAGAATAACAGAGTCTAATAAACATAGAGTGTACGGATTAAATGGTATTGGTTTAATTTATAAAATTACCAATCCCAATGGAAAGGTGTATATTGGTCAAACAAGAAACATATCGAGAAGATTAAATGAGTATAAAAACGACAAAAGAACATCGCAGCCATTAATACATAAATCTATAAGAAAGTACGGATTAGAAAATCACGAACTGCTATTGCTTGACGAGGTTTCAACAGAAAAACTAAACGATGCTGAACAATTTTATATTACATTATTTAATTCGTTTAGAGATAACAACCCTCTTGGGTTAAATTTAACAATCGGAGGTAATTGTGATACCGAAAGAAGCGAGGAAACGAAAAGGAAGATAGGGCTTGCAAGTAGGGGAAATAAGTATAATCTCGGAAGAAAACAATCACAGGAAGTAGTGGATAATAGAACAGCTAAAGTAAGGGAGAGCTATAAAAACGGTAGGGTTAGTAATTTGAAAGGCAGGGTTGTTACGCAGGATGATAGAGATAGGATTTCTCGCCAAGTAAAGGAGAGATGGAGCGATCCAGAATACAAAAAAAGAGTTTCTGAAAAATTAAAGGGGCGCATAGTAGATGATGAAACAAGAAAAAAAATAAGCAGCGGTCTTGCGGGGAACAAAAATAGATTAGGCAGTAGCCCTTCGGAAGAAACAAGGAAAAAATTAAGCGAGTCGCATAAAGGCATAAAAAGAACGCAAGAAACAATAGATAAATGGAGGGCGTCAAAAAAGAATTATGTTTGCTCTGAAGAAACAAGGCAAAAGTTAAGGGATAGTAGTACTGGCAGAAAGCATACAAAAGAATCTCTTATAAAAATGTCTGAATCGCAGAAAGGTAAAAAGTTAACAGATGCACACAAGCAGAAAATAGCTGACTTATGGAAGTCGCCAGAGTTTAGGGCAAAGGTGTCGGCTACAAAAAAGGCAAATATGCAGAAAAAAAATCATAAGGATGAATAATGGGGAAATTTTAAAGTACTGTCAATTCGTTTGCAATAAAGAGCAAACGGGCAACTCCATTAGCCCTATTGAGTTTACCGAGATACTATCCGTATGCAGTCTAAAACAGGCAAAGAGAAAACTTGGCATTGCCGAAATACCTGATGGATCGCCAATAAAGCAGGAGTTTGAAAAAAATCAAAACTCTACTGATTCTCTTTCAAGGCTAAAAAAATGGATGGGTGCGCCAAACACAATGCCGCTAACAATAGATAGCAACGGAATAGCTGTATTACCATCCGACTACCTGTATCATAGTTCTATATTATACAAGCAAGCAACAAATAATACTGATTGTTCCGTTTCGTTTAAATACAGAACGGTAGAGGTTACAACGGATCAGCAGTTTGACGAAATTCTCTCACACCCAATACGACCACCATCGCTCAAATATCCGATCTGTAACTATCAGTCAAACATTATAAGGTTCGCTCCGGTTGGATTGCAGTACGTGGATTTCATATACATCAGAAAACCCGTTGATCCTGTTTATGATTTTTATATATCCGCAAATGGGGAGTATGTTTACTTTCTCCCGAACACCACGCACGTATTATTAGCAGGAGAGGAAAGTTCAACAGGGGTAACGAGTGGAATTATTGTATCTCAATCTGTCGAATTAGAATGGGATGAAATTTCAAAATTGGATATATGTGCTTTAATATTGCAACACATAGGAATAAATCTACGAGAAGGGGCATTGATGCAGTATAGCGAAATGATAAAAGAAAAGGGGATATGACAAGAGAACAATTTACAGCCCTCATAATATCGTATTTGGCGGGAGGAACTGCGCCATCGGACATTCGTGGTCATTATCATCCGCAAATCATAGAGAGATACATAGAGTTAGCTTACGGAGAAATTCTGTATCAGGTTAATGCCAACGCTATTGACTACCGTGATTTTGGTCAACTTGATTCTTATGTTAAGG
>CAZBKA010000215.1:0-2911 GCA_964492365.1 uncultured Pirellulales bacterium
GAGAGAGAAATACATTTAGTTTCACATTTCTTTTTTATCGTCTTTCTTGATATTTAGGGTAATGGAGTTGTTTGTACAGGTTTAGAGAAGAAGGAGAAAAGAGAGATGAAAAAAATTATAGTTTTAACTGCAATTATCATGCTGGTTGCATCATTTGCTGGTGCCACGCCTATTGAATCCATAAATGCCAATTACCTTTTGGGTATTTTTACTCCAACAGGAGGTACTTATGGCCTTGGGGCTTTAAATGTTAACGATACTGCTCAAATAGTGGTAGAGGACATTTATAATGTTCAAACCACTCACCCAGCTAATGCTTTTATGCTTAATGTCTCGCTGTATCAGGACAATTCAGTTGGTGCAATTGCCGACGGTCTGTTTGCAAATGGTACATTGGTAATTAACTCCTTACTGAGTGCTGATATTTTGACCCTTCAGCTTACCGAGCTTTATAACAATAGCGGCATATTGGCTGGAATTGGTACCCTGCAGGTTACTGGTGGTTCATTAGCTGCTGATTTCGGTGCACTTGGTGATATCGTGCAGATTACATTCTCAGTTACACCATCAAGCATTAACGATTTCAGTCAGCGGTTTTCAGGCATAAGCAATATTACTCTTACACCAACACCAGAGCCTGTTACTATAATGCTCTTAGGTCTTGGTGGTCTGGTTGCTTTAAGAAAACGCAATTAAGATTTTTAAAACTGTAAACTAACAAGGAGAAGCCTTAAAACTTCTCCTTTTTTTATTGTTACTTATTTTCACTTATAATAAAAAAAAAGCTTTTTAAATACGCAGAAAACACCAGTTTGAGTTTATCTAAGCCTTATGTTTACCCAGGTTGTTTAAAAATGCTGTAAAGTTTAAATTGGGATTGAAATGTTAATTGTGATAAAAAACTGCGCCCGACAGGATTCGGACCTGTAACCTTCGGTTCCGTAGACCAATGCTCTATCCAATTAAGCTACGGGCGCATCTGAAAGAATTAAACTTTTATCTAATTCAGAATTATCAGGGCAATATACAACCTGATGAGGGCGATTTCAAGGTAATTTAATATAAAAGATAAATCTTCTGGTTTAAATTTATGTAAAAAAAGCAATTTTCTTGACGATTTGATATACTTTGTTTCTAATACCCCGGGTTTATTGGCACATGCGAATATTAAAAATCCCCAATTTAAGGTTATTTGAGTGAAATTAACAGAAAGGTTAGGTTAACATGAAAGTCAGCAAAAGAGCTCAGGCAGTACCGGCTTCTGCTACGATTGCGGTTACTTCCAGAGCCAAAGAGTTAAAGGCACAGGGACTTGATGTTGTCAGTTTCGGTGCTGGTGAGCCAGATTTCGATACTCCTCGATACATAAAAGATGCCGCTATTAAAGCGATCAATGCAGGCAAAGTCGGTTATACCGCCACACCTGGGATAATTGAATTGCGTAAAGCTATATCAGAAAAATTAAAAAAAGAAAATGGATTGAATTATACACCGGATCAGATCATTGTTAATATCGGTGCCAAGCATTCAATTTATGAAGCAATGCAGGCTGTTCTTGACCCTGGTGATGAGGTTATCCTGCCAAGTCCATATTGGGTGACATATCCGGAAACAATAAAGCTTGCTGGTGCAACTATTAAAATTATTGAGACAGACGCAGCTAATAGCTACAAGATTACACCTGCCCAGCTTAAAAAGGCGATTAATGATAAGACCGCGATGCTTGTTCTTAATTCCCCAAACAATCCAGGAGGCTTCACTTATAGCCCGGATGAGCTTGCAGATATCGCCAAAGTCCTTAAAGGAACCGATGTTATGGTTCTTTCTGACGAGATATATGAGAAGCTGGTTTACTGTGATACGAAATTTATCAGCTTCGCATCTTTAAGTGAAGATGCTTACAACAGAACTTTAACAATTAATGGTTTTAGCAAAGCTTTTGCTATGACAGGCTGGCGTCTCGGGTATACTGCCGGACCTTTGAATGCTATCAAAGCGATGACACGCCTGCAGTCGCACATGACACAAAACGCAGTTTCATTTGTCCAGGAAGCAGCGGTTGGTGCATTTGCTGATTCAGGCAATGTTGTTGAGTCAATGCGAATTGAGTTCGAAAAACGCGCAATACACATGGCAAAAAGGTTAAATGCTATCAAAGGTGTTATCTGTCCTGAGCCTACTGGGGCATTTTATTGCTTCCCTGATGTTTCTGCTCATTTCGGTAGAACCATCGGTGGGGTACAGATCAATGGCAGTATGGATTTTGCCAAAACACTCCTGGAACAGGCCAATGTTGCACTTGTTCCTGGTGAGCCTTTCGGTTGTGATAAAAATGTCAGGTTAAGCTTTGCCTGCTCACTTGAACAGATCGACAAAGGACTCGATAGGCTTGCGAAATGGCTTAGTTAAAAACTAAAATATAAATATGAAAAGCCGTCATGTATTTGAGATATTCTCTCAGACTTGCCGGCTTTTTTCTTTTTCAGGCTAAAAACTACAGAAATTCCTGACAGATAGAAAACTTTTAATAGTAAACATCAGCAATAAATAGTATGGGAAGTATGTATTTTTTGCCGATAAGATTAATCTTGATAGTTGTTGTTTTTTGACATAAATAGCGATATAACTTAAACTCTGATAACTTGTTATGTAATATTATATAGGAATTGGAAATGAACGAACTGTCAGATGGGCCGAGAGATTTTCTTTCTAGGTGCTTAATCGTACTGGGATGGTTATTAATGCTTATTTTTGCATTTCATTCCGGTACACACATGGTTGGCGCCGGTGATACCTGGGTTGCAATGGCTTGTGGAAGGCATTTTGTCGATCATGGTGTCGATACGGTCGAGCCTTTCAGTGCCAATTCTCATAAAGCAGGTCCGACGGTAGAAGATGTTGCCAAATGGCT
>CAZBKA010000216.1:0-2899 GCA_964492365.1 uncultured Pirellulales bacterium
TGAAACGATTACAGTCGGTTGTGCAGGCACCGGATGCTTTATTTACTATGTTACAGTTGATACTCTTTGCGTTATTCCGGTTCCAGGTGCGATTGTTCTTGGCGGTATTGGTGTAGGTCTGGTCGGTTGGTTCAGGAGGAGAACGCATTTGGTTTAATTTTAGAAATTCCCGCAGAATTTATTTACTTAAATGGTAAATAGGAAAGAGAGAGTACGATGAAAGAGAAGATGTTAATTTTATTGTTGGTTTGTGCTGTTTGTAGTGTTGCTTCAGCAACTACTATTACCCCCGGCAGCACGGACCAGAGATGGGATTTTACAACTGATGTGAATCCGGCTATCCCTGAATATTGTGATAACATTTATGGCAATGTTGAAGCTCTTATCTCTAGTGTGGGTACCAATGGCAGTGCCCCCATTTGGAGTAATGGAGTTTGGTCCGGTACAACGTTTAAGTTTATGACAACTATTCCAAATACGCGCTATACGGCCCCAAATTCATATAAAGATGTTGTCATAGAGGTTGGATTTCAGGGCAATATAAGCCTTGCTACGGTTACAGCGTGGGGAGATAGTGTTCGCAGAAATAAGCAAGAAACAGATAAATACCAGGATAATTCTGGGCAGGTATGGACCATAATAAGAGATTATTACCGTATCGAACCGAATCCGACAGAGGAGGAGATTTGTTATGTTCTTAATGACTTCTCTGGCGGTGAACAGAAGCTTGATTATGTTAGCATCTACACAGTTTGTGTTCCTGAGCCTGCGACGGTTTGTCTGTTTGGACTTGGTGCTTTGACTTTGGTTCTCATCCGAAGGAAAACGGTGTAGTACGAGAAGCTGGAAAGTCAGATTTTAGAGAAGAAAGGGGTTTACATATGAATAAGCTGGTGACAGTTTGTTCAGCGTTGGTGGTGCTGCTTGTGGTGAGTGGAATTGCTCAGGCGGTTATTACTACGCAAACGTATACATTTACAGGCGCAGACTTGATAAACAACGTATATGACCCTTATGGCCGTGCCTCCGATGGTTCACTGAAATATTACGAGGGTGCCAGGCAGCTTGGTCCAGCCAGCGGTGCTACTGGTGCTACGTTTCTTGGTGATCCCGATGTGACCAATTTCAATAGTGTATGGAACGTATATGATAGTGAGGTTCTGTTTCAGTTTAACTTATGGGGAACCGACGGCTATGCCGGCCAGTGGGGTGAGGATTATAAGCCGCTCAGCTGGGTTTCTGGTACTGGGCCTCAAGGCTGGACGTTTGGAATGAATGCTGGTATGCCTTATTGGGTAGCTGGAGCTGATGGGTTGAGCGTAAAAGCCGCACAATGTGAACTGGAGGCCCTGGTGTTTACAGTTAGTATTGAGTTTGATACTGACGATATGTGGTGGGGAAACCCTGACGGTTATTTGTATGGTGCTAATACTGCACCTAACAGTATAAATGGCCTTACGATGGGTTTTACCGGGCTTATTGGTGAGTATGACAGTTCTGGTAATCTGATTAATGACTACTACGATGTATATGTTGGTAACATGTTAGGCAGCGTTACTGTTCCTGTTCCTGGGGCGGTGATGCTTGGCGGCATCGGAGTTTGGTTTGTTGGATGGCTGAGGAGGAGAAAAAGCCTGTAAAAATAGTTTTTAAGGTGTTAGTTAAGATTAAAACAGGGAAAATACAGTAATATTCATGTTTTCCCTGTTTTTTTTGGGGGTATTTTTGATTTTTGAAAAATGGAAACGGGGTAGATTGGTGGGGGAGTTGCCTGGCGTCAGTGGTGATTTAATTGTTACATGTGGGACTTTTTTTGGGTGGAAAAATCGACTCTGGGGTGCGCGTAGTGGGGGTTTTAGGGGAAATTTTTTTGCTTTTTTTACGGTTTTTGATGGTTTTTTACCCATTTTTTCACCTTTTTGATCAACAATTAACGGGTTTTTGTTGTCGCAAATGCTACGTACTTGCGTGTTTGATTGATTTTTTTGTTTGAACGCTGAAAGTGGTATTGATGAATGGGCCTTTGGCCTATCGAGTGTTTTTTTATCACGAGGGACACGAAGAAGCACGAAGTGGGTGGGATATAAATTACGAATTACGAATGATTAATTACGAATTTTTTTAGGGGGGATTTTAGATTAAATTTATCGGTTGATTCCGTAAAGGCGGCAAAAAAAGAATGGGTGGGGAAAGTTTGAAAGGTGAGAAAGGTGGTTTTCGGGGCGGGTCAGATAAATTACTAATTTTTTGGTTTGTTTTTATTCTGGTCAGGTATATAATGTTTTTCTTAAAGCAGCAATTTTGGAAGCAGGTGATTTTTAGAAGCGAGAGGTTGTAAAAATGGAAATGGTTAAGCGGGAAAAAGTTAAAGAGATCGTTACATTTTTCTTTTTTATGGTAATTTGTATACTAAGCACGCTTTGTGTAAGCATGTTTATCTCAGGCTATTTGGTCTTGGTTTTCTCAGGTGGGTGTTTGAGTTTTTCTGTTATATGGTTACTCATTTATGCTAATAGAAAGTATAGGGTTTGTGATTTTCATCTGTCAATTTTTCCAATTTTGAGCAGGATAGTTTACCTTCTTTTGGGGTTATCTATTTTATTCCGCACCCGGGTTGGATATGAGCCGGGCGAAATTGAAAGCGTTATTGGTATTGGCATTGCATTAGTGATGTTTTCTATTTCACTTTTTAGCAAGACCTTAAAAACAGAACGCGTGGCAGTTCGCCGGAAAAGGGTATTAAGGTGGTTCGATAGTTGGTGGGAATTTGCCGGCATGGTTTTTTGTATTGGTTTAACAGTGATGCTCGCTATTTTTATCTTTTATCCGCTATTTTTTTTAGATTAGTTAATATATATCGTTTTTGAATTTACATCTTTTGAGGAAGTTGGCGTTTTAG
>CAZBKA010000217.1:0-2827 GCA_964492365.1 uncultured Pirellulales bacterium
CTGGACCTTTGACAATTAAATCACCATTTACATCAAGCTGATCAACTCTCCAGTAGTAGGTCTTCATCAGCTCAAGGCTATTTGGATCAAAGGTATCCTCAAGGCCTATCTGACCTTTGTATGTTGTACTTGAAGTATCAGCGTTTTTAACAGCATTATAGTTTATGCCGAAATAAACATCCTGAGAAACCGCTCCTAAGCCGTGCTTCCATGTGAGGACCGTACCATCCAAAGCAAGACCGGTCGCATTATTTTTTGGACTGGGATTTTTTGGATAAAGCAGGAAATCACCCATAATGTATTGGATATGGTCTGCATTTAGTGCTGTATCATAAATTCTGAAATCTCTGAACCAACCACCGGGGCCAGAGTAGCCGTAGCCATCACCGAAACCAAACTTTTCTACAGTTGCACTTGCTGATATCGCAGTTCCGCCGAACATAGGTCCGCCTCTTAAAACACCGTTAACATACGTAGAGATACTATGGTTGTCAGCATCCCATACGAAAGTATACATGTTCCATGTCTCAGGGTCTACATACCTATCGGGAACTTCAGGCTTCCAGATGTTATAAGCACTGCTCTGCCAGCCACCACCAGGAGAACTAAAAGATGCTGCATTGGCAGGAATCCATGACAGGTCGCATTTGAATTTAGAACCATCAGTAAACCACAGGTAGAAACTGTAACCATTTCCTTTTACAGCGGTTTTGTCACCTTTTGCAAACAGCGAAAATGAGTACTGTGTTCGGCTGGTAAAGATACTATTGGCATCTTCCTGGCCGTAAATCGCACAGGGATGAACACCATCCATGTATACAGCACCTTCGTCAGCGTCATACTGGATTCCAGGCATTGCTGTCATACCAGCAGCAAGTACTCCCGTAGCTTTGTCATCTACATAAAGTCTGCCGGAAATTCCACCGATATCTTGTCCCAGATTGAAGTCGTCTTCAGAATCCATTTCCCATAATAATACAGGGTCCGGTACTTTTACAACATTAAAACTCCAGACACCACCTTTCCACAAGTCAATGTCATTTACTTCATCAACTCTCCAGTAATAAGTGTTGCCAGCTTCAACGGTAACATCATAGCTGTTGTCAGCGATGTTTCCAACGAATACAGCCGAGGTTGTATCGGCATTATTAACATCGTTAAAATCAGTTCCAATATACAGATCATGTGAAGCTGCATACTTTCCGACCTGCCATGACAGTGTTACGTCAATTGTGTTAGCATCTGTAGTAAAATCACTAAAGTTATCAGGCGATGGATCTTGTGCTTTCATGAAGAAGTCGCCTACGAGGTCAGCTACAGCAGCTGCATCAAGAGCCTCATCCCATACACGGTAATTTCTGTACCAACCACCTGGAGCATTCCATCCGTAACCATCGCCAAAACCATAGTCAGTAACGGTAGCACCCACAGCGAGTGCGGGTATGTCATTGCCGTCATTATCACCAAATGAACCTCTCAGTACACCGTTTACATAACTTGCTACATGGTTGTTGTCAGCATCCCATGTGAAAGTGTACATGTTCCATGATTCAGGATTGACATATATTTCCGTATTGTTTGGATCCCATACACCTGAGGCATTACCGGCCCATTGATTACCTGGTGCGGCGAAACACGCTGCCTGGTTATATTTAAATCCAAGGTCGCATTTGAATTTAATACCATCACTCCAAAATACGTAGAAACTATAACCGTTTCCAACTACCGCATCGAGATCCCCCTTTGCCCACAGTGAAAAAGTATACTGTGTTTTGCTGGTGAAAATCAGATTGGAGGCTTCCTGACCCATAATTTTTGAGGTAATAGCGCTACCTGACATACGTAAAGCACTTTGTTTAGCGTCAAAATAAACGCTTGCATCAGCAGTCATGCCGCCTTTTTTCTCACCGGTGACCGCATTAGTTACATAAGTCCTGCCTGCAAATCCACCAATATTCTCACCCAGATTGAAGTCATCTGCTGAGTCCATCTCCCAGGAAAGTTTGAGCCCTGGGACGCCGGCACTGACAATGCTCGTAAACAAACATAAGGCCATAAAGACGTAAAATAATTTCTTCATTTTTCATCTCCTAAAAAACAACCAATAAAACCTCTTAAACAAAGTTTGAAACGCTATATTATAATTACAGACAAATTCACACTATAAATTACATTAAACTTAAAAAACAGGCCCGGCTCATTTCGGGCCTGTTTCACTTCCAATCTTTAAAAAAACTCTCTTATTTGCGTTTGCGAATAAGAGCTAAACCGCCAAAACCAAGCAAAGCAATCGTTGTCGGCTCTGGAACTCCGTTGGTATAAATATCCATAACAGCATCTGCATTTTTCGCATCATCCCAAATTGCAAAATTCTTGAACCAACCTTTAGGAGCAGACCAGCCATAGTAGCCGTCACCAAAACCCCAACCAGTAACGGTTACGCCTGGATCAAATGCAGGGACATCCCCGGCTGGGCCGGTATAAGATGCTCTTAATACGCCGTCAACATAGGTTGCGATATAGTTGTTGTCTGCGTCCCATGTGAAAGTGTACGTATTCCACGCTGCGGGATTTACATAAACTGCAGGAAATGCCGGATCCCATATATGATATGCATTGTTTTCCCAAGAGCCGCCAGGAGACGAGAAACGTGCCTGACCATCAGCACTGAAAGGCAGGTCGCTCTTGATGACCTTGCCATTGCTGAAGCTCATCCAGAAACTGTAACCATTTGTGGTGCCAGGAGGCGTACTACTCTTGGCCTCTACTGAGAATGTGTATTGATTTGAAGCAGTGGTAAAAAGTCCAGGCTCCCAAGGGATACCCG
>CAZBKA010000218.1:0-1517 GCA_964492365.1 uncultured Pirellulales bacterium
CTTATGCCGGCTATTTTTTATTGGTATTGATACCGAAGGGTACATAAAGCAGACAGGTGCCCAACAGCGCTGTACCTGCTGCCAAAACGGCCAAGATCCAGAACCACCAGGCCACTTTTATCGCCAGGTAAACAAAAATAGCAGCGAATACATAGCGGATTTTCTTATCAGTTGGACCAACATTTTTAATCATGTTTTTATCCTCCTTCAGTTTGCTGCAACAGTAAAGTGCTCTATAATTTCATTATATATGATTGGTCTCAAAACAAATTTTTATTTTTTTAATAGCTGGGTTCATAAACTATTTCAATTGCTATTTTGTTAAAGGACATCACGTTATTCACAAAGAATTAATAGAGCAACCCTATTTGATCACAGGTTAAAAAAACCAAGGGGGAAGAAAATGAAGATTCTTTTTCTAAACGGGAGCGACAGCGATTCCGGAATAAACAGCTATATTCGATCTGCCATAGATTCTCTTGCAGCAGATGGACATAGCGCGAAAGAGCTTATACTTCGTGACATGAAATACTCTCCATGCCGGGGATGCTTCAACTGCTGGGTAAAGACACCCGGTACCTGCGTGTTCAAAGATGACGGTGACACCATCTGCAGAGAGTTTATTACATCAGACATGGTGGTACTCGCCTCACCAATCATCATGGGCTATCCATCCGCCCTTGCGAAAAACGCTCTCGACAGGATTATACCTCTCCTTCACCCGTACATTGAGGACTTTGGCGGTGAGGTACACCACATGAGGAGATATGAAAAATATCCGGCGCTGGCACTGCTCTTGGAGAAAATGGAAGATACAGATAGCGAGGACATCGAGATAATACACGACATATTCCAGAGAGCAGCACTGAATATCCAGAGCTCTTTAAAATTCATGAAATTTACAGATTCATCGGTAGAGGAGGCAGTCAATGCAATTATCAATCATTAATGGATCTCCAAGAGGTAAATCGGGTAATACTGAAAAACTTCTGGAGCACTTCATAAAGGGATTTCTCGAAACAGATGGGAACAGTGTTGAGATACTGCACTCAATAAAAGACAGACCGGATTTTACTCCGGAAAGGGAATGCTTTCAAAATTCTGAACGACTGCTTATTGCCTTCCCTCTATACGTTGACGCGATGCCCGGATCTGTCAAGGAGCTCTTTGAATCATTTGCTCCGCTGAAAGGTAAAAACCCAGGACTGAAGCTGATGTTCATGATACAGTGCGGATTCCCCGAGACTCACCACACGAGGTTCGTGGCGCGTTACTGTGAGAAATTCGCCAGGAAGCTCGGGTGTGAACCAGCCGGCTTAATATGCAAAGGCGGATGTGAGGGCCTAACGGTGCAACCACCGGCTCTTGTTGACAAGGTATTAAAAAGATTTTACCAACTGGGGAAGGCCTATGGCGAAACAGGTGAGCTTGATGACATAATTCTTGCTAAACTCGCTCACCCCGAGCACCTCACTTCTGAAAACCTGAAGCAGGTTATACCGATGGTTAACGGTTTT
>CAZBKA010000218.1:1617-2801 GCA_964492365.1 uncultured Pirellulales bacterium
GATGTCTTTCATATACCATGCCACTACTTTTTTAAAAGTAAATCGGATCGGGGACACACTCCTGGCTGATTGCACGCTGCTTAGCAATGATACCGAAGCAGTTGCCTGGATTGAAGCGGATGTGCAAACGTTGAAAATCAGCCGGGCGGGTTGGGCGAATTACCGTTCGTCATCAAAAGAGACGGGCATAATTGATTTGCCTGAGCTAATTGGAATAGAAGCATATATTACTGGAGGGCTGGCCTTAAAAAAAGTGCTGGGCGGGTCCGGTCAGGAAATACCCTATGAATTGATCAGTGAATGCTTCCGGGGAGTGCTACAGGCGGAGACCTTCTTTTTTATGGAGCGAGGTTTTCAGTCGGCCAAGCAATATGATGACTTTTGCGAACAGAATAGTATTGGCGCATGCCGTTTTTACAGTCATCTGGATCTCACGGAAAAACAGTGGACGGAATGGGTGGATACGACGGAACGCAGTTTTAATCTTTTCAACCGCAGCAAAACGGTAACGATTGAACAACAGCAGGTAAATCGTACTGTCACCGCTTCTTTTATGGATTCTTTTCATCATCTGGGTATCCAATTGGAAATTAATCAAAACGGCTTGGTACTGTCAGCGCATGGCAACTTTATCAATGCACCGGACCCGATTTGTTATAAAAACCAAGAGCATCTCGGCAAGTTTATCGGTATGAATCTTGGACAGATGAGCAAAAAGGAGATTGCCGTTCTGGCCGGCGGGGCGGAAGGTTGCAACCACATGGTTGACTTGATTTACGAAATTAAGAAATCGTTATTGCGACCTTGAATATATACAGCGAATATTTCGTATTGTCTAAGAGTAAGCTGATAGAGTTAGGAGGAAGGAATATGAAAATCCTAATTTGGTCAAAAACAAAAGCCGGAAAATGGGCAGCTTTTTTTTTACTGGTTTTTATTGTGTCAATGGTCATAAAGCAAGTAACGTTTGGGATATTACCTCTGCCAATCCCGGTCATTGCCAGCATAGGAGTGATGGGTTGCATTGCGGGAAGTGTGTCATTTTTTAAAAACAAGGATAAATCATTACTGACGCTGTTATCCATTCTTATTGGACTGCTTATTATTATTTGGACAGCAGCTGAAATAGCATTTCCTCATTAGCAAAAAATAACAGAGAAACAAAAAAAAGTTGGGGTTCCGAG
>CAZBKA010000219.1:0-2714 GCA_964492365.1 uncultured Pirellulales bacterium
TGGCTGGTTGAGGATCTTTGGCCCTAATATCAAAGGCTGAAATGATTCGATCTGCGATTAAGCAGTAACCCAAGGGTCCGGATTTTTGTCCGGGCCCTTTTTTTTGTGTCTTTTTGAGGCGTGATATTGTGAGTGGATATTAATGACAAAAGAATGGCAATGAATAACACCAAAATTTGTGTTGACTGCTGTGTTAGTGCCTTTAAATTTGTCTGCGGTTTTGAAAAACACAGCAGAAATAATTATATATTGCTTACATAGCTGAAGTAATGACCGTTATCATTAATAATTTTGATCTGGCAGTTGTACAATTTGCTTAAATTTTCTGAAGTAAAGATTACTTCTGGTTTTCCTTTTGTTAGTATTTGGCCGTTTTTAAGAAGTATTACATCATCAACTGTTGCGGGCAATTCCGCCAGGTGATGCGAAACTATCATCACTGTTGGACAGTTTTCTCTTTTCAGCAATTCTTCAATTGTCTTTACAGCCTTTGCTCTTGCTGCCATGTCAAGCCCCGCAGTAGGCTCATCGAGGATGAGAACCTCAGGCTCAGCTATGATCGCACGTGCGATAAGCGTTTTCGTTTTTTCACCGGTTGACAGGCTATTGAAATTTTGTCCAGCAATACGGTCAAGCTGAAAAGCTTTTAGTTCGGCATCTACTTTTTCCCATTGGCATGGAGTGACATCTTTATTTATAGGAAGCATTAAGGTACCAAATAAACCAGTTGCAATAATTTCTCGTGCGGTCAGATCACGTCTGAATGTTGGTATTCGGGAGGTCTCTATCAATCCTATATTTTCGCGTAACTGTCGTATGTCCGCTTGGCCGAAAGTCTGGTTTTTGATTGTTACTCTGCCTGTGCTTGGGTAGGTATAGCCTGCCAGTACAGATATTAAAGTTGATTTACCAGCGCCGTTTGGCCCTATCAAGGCGCAGCATCGGCCTTTGGGAATTGTTAAGCTGATATCTTTAAGAATGTAGCAGCCTTTGTTTATTACACAGACGTCTTCAAGTTCTATTATGTTCTTATACATTGCTACAGTTTAAAAGGTCTTTTCAAAAAATAAACAGAAAAATAAATGCGGTTAAAATTTTTGTAGTATTTGATAATAATGATTTTTCTTTTTTAAAGCCTGTATTTTGCAATATAGTTTTTAATTATTATCCTTTATGCGGAGATGTGTGAAGACTATGAGCAGTGTGAAGGGGGGTATGGTTGCTGTTTTTAGGTCTTATAAAGAGGTAGTTTTGACGGCTTTAATAGAGAGTAATCCCTGTTGACGGCGACAGTGGTGCTGTTGCTGGTTGTTAGGGAAATTTTTAACGGGAAGGATCCTTGAAGGGGAAGCCGTGAAAGGCTGATTTTAGTCAGCCAGCGGGGGGTGTGTAAAAAAACGAAATGTCATGAAGAATTTTAATTGAGGTTGATCATGAAAAATATGGTAGTTGCATTAGTGTTAGTTTTGTTATTGGGTTCAGTTTCTTTTGCGACGATGGAGAATCTGGTTTCTGATGGTGGCTTTGACTCAGGCATGTTGAATTCTGCCGACAAAAATACATTGTCAATTACCACGGACAACCTTGATAAATGGTACACTTTTTCGCAAGGCAAAAAAGATTTTTATCGGATTACTGACGAAGGCTATGCCACCGCAGACAGCAAACAACAATGGGGCAGGCTTTTAGTTCAGGTTATTGCTGCTCCTGAAGCTGGTTTGTATGACTTCGGGTTTGATTACAGGCTGACAGATGATTCCGATATGTACAGTGTTGTTAGGGTTTTTGCGGTTGATGATGATAATGCAGATTTCTCGGTAAGTATGACAGCTTGTACAGGGTCTTTTTCAAATGTCACATCGGCTGTCAGAGTTTATGACCAGGGCGGCAGCGCAAGTTACCTGCCAACTGCTACTGAATGGACGAGTGTTTCAGGTACGGTGAATGTCGGCGCAAGTGTAGATTACCTAGTGATTTATGCAGCGTTTTCGCATGATGGGAGTGACTACTCTTTGCGTAATGAGGTTGCTGATCTTGACAATTTTTCGCTTACTGCTGTTGCAGCAATGCAGTCGCAGTCAGTATCTGTGCCGGAACCTGCTACTCTTGCCATGCTTGGTTTGGGTGCTTGTTTTCTGGTAAAAGTGAAAAGAAACTAACTGACAAGCTCGGACGATTAGCATAGCGTAATTAGAGCCCGCGTTTTTGGCGGGCTCTTTTTTTGCGCATTTTTACGGTTTTTGGGGGTAAAAAATCAATCAAATACGCATGTAGTGGGGTTTGCGGTGTTAAAAAAAACGACTTTTTAATGATTTTTGCTGCTTTTTTACCCTTTTTTTCGCATTTTTGATTAACAATTAGCTTGTTTTTGTTGTCGCAAAAGCTACGTACGTGCGTATTTGATTGATTTTGTTTTGAGTTTTTTTGCTGTCAGGGGATAGGTGTTTGGGTTGATATTTTGGGCGTTTTATTTTCAGGTTTGGTTCGAAATAAATATCTGCCGGATCAAGTTTGGCATGATAGATGGGCGGGAATTGGTTGGGGGGGACCTGGGCTTATCGAGGATGATTGAAAAGTTGGTACAGCCAAGGTACGAGAAGGCGAGAAGGGAAACAAGCATGTGTTACGAATTTAGAGGATGAGAACGAGTGTTCTAAAATTTTTTTAATTATACGAATTTTTTCGTTGACTATACGAACGTTTTCGTATAATTT
>CAZBKA010000220.1:0-2672 GCA_964492365.1 uncultured Pirellulales bacterium
ATGGCAGGCTGTTGTTTTTCTGGTCTGGCTGGTGGGTCTGTTAGTGCTTTCTGTATTGCTTTTTCAAAGATTATTATTTGTAAAAAGTCTTCTGGCACAAAGTGACAAGGCGAATGGGCGGCTGGATGAAACACTCCAGCAATGCTGTCAGCAGGTTGGTGTAAGCAGAGATGTTGAGCTTCGACTTTCAAAAAATATGCTGAGTCCTGCGGTGTGCGTATTGTTTAGGCCGATAATTTTGATGCCTGGTTCGCTGCTTGAAAATCTTTCGAGACAGAAACTAAGGGCAGTTTTGATTCACGAACTCGCTCATGTAAAGAGGGGCGATTTGTGGGTTAATTTTATGCAGACCATGCTGCAGATATTTTATTTTTACAATCCGCTGCTTTGGTTTGCTAATTCGGTGGTTAGGGGTATTCGAGAAAAAGCAGTTGATGAAATGGTGCTGACTAAGCTTGGCGATGAGGCTAAAATTTACAGCGGTACTTTGATAGATATTGCTGAGATAGCATTCTCAAGGCCATATTTTAGTTTAAGATTGGTTGGTGTGATTGAGTCAAAGAAAGCATTAGCAGGTCGAATAAAGCATATTATTAATAGGCCGGTTCCTAAATCAGCAAAACTTGGGATGGTGGGGCTGGCAATAATAATTATAGCTGCTGGAATTTTACTGCCGATGGCGAAGGCGGAATATTCACAACCAGAATTTATTATTAAAGGCAGGGTTACTGATGCTGGGACGGGGCAGCCTATAGTTGGGGCCAAAGTTGGTGATTGCGAGCGGTATAATGGCGGGAAGTTTTTTGCTGTTACGGATTCTAATGGCAATTATGAATATAAGACATGGTATGAAGAACATGGTATTAGTGCGGAAGCTGGTGGTTATGAATCGGGGCAAAAGGGTTTTAATACTAAGTTGTTTGGTTTGTCTGGTTCGGAACAAGAGAGGGTGATTGATTTTGCTTTGGAAAAAACTTCTGGAAATGATGTTGCAACGATTAGTGATTTAAAAGCTGATGATTTAAAAGCTGATGGTTTTAAAGCTGCTTTGGCTAATGGTGTTACGGTTGAGCTGGTTGGGGTTTGTGAACATCCGAGTGAGGGTAAGCAATGGTGGCGGCCTGATGGGAATTTGCTGGAAAAGGCTGTTTATAAATGGCATGGAGAAGAGCTTCAGGAAGAGGTAATGTTTAAGGGGTATGAATTTGTGGCTCGCATTGAGGGTGGCGATGACATTCGTGTAGTATGGGATAATGCTAGTGATGCAGCACGGAAGTCGATATCTTCCGGGTTAGCACTTGATGATAGTGGAAAACGTATTGGTAATAAAGTTGCCTGTGTAGCTTTGATTGATAAAAATGTTATAGCAACATCAGTTAAGATTGGTGTTACAGCAGGAGACTGGAAAACAGAGGCTGTGTATGATGGCCAAGAAATGAGATATCTACAACACAATACCGGGGGCAATATTATTTTTTCAGATGCTCAGGAGTCAGATGATGGGTTGAGGATTACTGTCTCGGATGGCTTAATTGAATTAGATAGGCGGCTAATTGTTGTTGATTCGGCTGGTAAGGTTCATTATGGTGCTTCTGAAGTTGGTGGTTTTGGGTCAAAAGCGTCATCAAGCATTAGTGGTGATGGAATGCGACAGTCAACTGATTTTTTCCCTAAGTTGAAACTTAAACAAGTTAAAGAATTTCAATTTCAGACTCGGGCTTATGAGTGGGTTACGTTTAATAATGTTTCTTTGAGGGCTGGGGTTAAAAGTGATGTTGAAATTGAAGCTCAAAGTAGTGAGGTAGATGCTAAGGTAAAGGAATTTTATTTACCGAATATTAATAATTTTGCTCAAATAATTGATCTATTAAATGGAGAGCCAATTGTTTTAGTTGAAACGACAAGCAGAAAAGATAAAAAAAGGATGTTTTCACATTCACATCAGCTTGGCAAGGGTGATTTGGCTTATGTTTTTGAGGGAGGAAAATCTTATCTTGCATCAGTTAACGGTACCATATCTAGCAGTGGGACGGAAAGCTCAGAGATAATTACTCTTGAGTCTGCAAAAGAATTCAAGTTTGGTGAATTGCCTGTGGAATTTTATTTTAAAATAAGGGCTAGGAATTACAAAGTGCGAGTATTAAGAGCGGATGAGAATGGATGCGATTTTGATTATAGTCTTGCCGATATCAATAGCTTGAATTTTCTTTCTGCAGGTAATGAGACAAGGACGAAGGGAGGCGTTAATGAAGATTCGCGTAGATTGCTTATTGAACAGAGGGATGTTTTTCAAAAGACGGTGCAAACGGTGGAGCAGAAAATGAAGGGTGGGTTAGCGAGTAGTTATGATGTTATGCGAGCTAAGGTTGATTTGTTGCGGGTTGAGGCGGAGCTTTGTGAAACGGCTGATGAACGAGTTGGGATACTGAGTCAAATAGTGGGGCTGTATTTAGAGGAGGAAAAAAACAGGGAGCTATTATTACAGGCTGGGCGGTTAAGTGAAGATGAGTTGAATGAATTTAAGATTAAGCGTTTGGATGCAGAGTCTGATCTGGCAAAGGCGAAGGGATTGCAGGTTGAAGGTAAAGGTTCTGAATCGGCAATTGAATCTGGGGATGAATTTTATGTTGCTGAGGATTATGCGGTTGATCTTCCTGGGGCTGGTAAGATAG
>CAZBKA010000221.1:0-2670 GCA_964492365.1 uncultured Pirellulales bacterium
TCATTTACCTTTTTTTAGACTTGGCATAGTCCGAACTCCTAAACAGTAATTTTCATCACTATTCCGCAAGCCCTCTATTTACAAACATTACGCCCGACAGGACTTGAACCTGTGACCCCCGGTTTAGGAAACCGGTGCTCTATCCACTGAGCTACGAGCGCGTAACCAGACCGCATAACTTACACAAAATCCAGAAAAATGCAAGAAAATCAATTACAATTTATCAAAATTAACCTCTCTGACCCAAAAACCAGCTGTATCGCCTGCGACATTTGAAAAATTCTCAAAAAAAAGCCGGCCCCTCGATTCACTCAAGAGCCCGGCTAAATTTTCACTTTTCAAATATTCCTAATCACATTCAGCAATAAGTCTGAATCCTCTATCACCGCCTGCACCAGTTGCTTCTATCGGAAACCGCGAAAAAGTTCTGCAGCTTGTATGATAATTCCAGAAACTGCCGCCTTTCATTATCATTTTATCCCCGATCTTGCTGCTTGTCCACTCGCGAACATTGCCGCTCATATCATAGCAGCCGACAGGGCTGGTGACATCAAAGCTGCCAACCGCGATAGCCGCATATTCCTCGGGAATATCCCGGTCAAGATAAATACTCGTACTGCACGCAAAATCCAAAGCCCTAATCTCATCTGTCTGAATTCCATAAGCATAGAAGTGCTTCTTCTCATTATCCCAGCCTGCTGCCTTTTCCCACTGTTCTTCTGTTGGCAATGAATACTTCTTACCCGTTTTATTGCTCATCCATCCAGCATATGCCTCAGCGCCAGCGTAGCTGATATAAATAATCGGATAATTTTCCTTTCCAGGCGTAACAGAATAAGTCACCTTGCCGTCAGCATCTTTCTTTTCGATCTTCATATTGTCATTATAATATTTCCCGGCATCGCAGCATCCATTCAAAAACTCACAGAACATTGCATTAGTGACTTCATGCTTTTGAATATAATATTTCTCCAGCTTAATCTTCTTGCCGTCATGGTTAACATAAACACCAGCCGGCACTTCAACAAGCTCATGACAATCGTTCTTAAACACAACCATAGGCGTCTTGCCGACGATTTCCTTTACAGCCTCAGAATTATGCCCAAGGTTAATATTCTCAGCCTTAACAACAGGATCAATCATTCCTATACCAGTTGCATCAGCAGCATCAACCTCGAGCGCAACAAGCGTATCAACAGGCTGCTGAAATTCTTTAGCAACGGTAATCTCGACCCCATTATCATTCTGCACAAAACTGCACTCGCCGCCTGTCATCACTGTCGCATTTGTTATTTTTGCAGGCAGCTTACCGAGCTGAACCTTGTCACCGTCAAATTCCATAACATGCACATAAATCTTATTCCCTTTGCATGTGCTCACACCGAATTTGCCAGGTTTGAAAGGCCCGCCCCTTGTCGCATAAATACTCTCGCCATACTTCTTCAGCCAATCGCCCATCTGCTTAACAACAGCAACCTGCGTCGGTTCAAAACTGCCGTCAGGTCTAGGTCCGATATTCAAAAGCAAATTACCGTCACCACCAGCCGTGCTCAGCAAAAGCTTCATACACTCTTCATAACTCTTGGTTTTATCATTGCCGCCCCATGTCCACTGCGTCCCGATTGTAATACAGCTCTCCCAGGGCTGTGCTCTGTTAAATCCGCCTACGCTCTGCTCAGGTGTCCCCATATTACCTTCAACACCGAGTCTATTATTGATCAACGCATCAGGCTGCCATTTCTTGAGATTATCAACGAGTTCCTGTGCATGCCAGTCTTCAGCATTGCCTCTTAGACCATCAAACCAGAATATATCAACCTTCCCGTAATTCTTAGCAAGCTCTTCAACCTGCCCATGAAAATACTTAATATATTTAGTATCATGCTCAGGCCCAAGATAATCCGGATTATGCCAGTCTGGCGGAGAATAGTAAAGACCAAGACCGATACCGCCTCTATGACATGCATCTGCCAGTTCTTTAACAATGTCGCGCCCGAACGGACAATCCTTCGATGTAATTTTATAATCAGTATACTTGGAATCAAAATTTACAAACCCGTCATGGTGCTTGGTCGTAAAGACAATATACTTCATCCCAGCGTCCTTCATCATCTGCACCCACTCATCCGCATTAAACTTTACCGGGTTAAATTCTTTATAAAGCGAATCATACTTTTCCGATGGCACACTCCTGTCCCACGTCGCATATTCCTCGCCAGTTCTCGGCAACCCTCTGCACCAGCTTATTTCCCCGCCTACTATGCTGATAGGCCCCCAGTGTACAAACAACGCAAACTTAGCATCACGCCACCATGCCATGGTATCTTCGCTGCTTGCCCACGCGCCGCCGCAAAAACACATAATCAAAAGAATAACTAAAAACTTCCTTAATTTCATATCATCTCCATATATCAAAATAATATTTTTCAATTACGTTAGGCATTCTACACGCCGTAAAACCAAAGTGAAAGCCAAAATTTATTTCAAAGCAATATAACAACAAATTTCACCCGAAACGCAACAAAATCACCTAATCAGCGAATACGTCAGGTCCTATAAATTGTTCATTGCACAAATCATTCGCCAAAACAGTTCATTCATCCCCGTCTCGCCTGACAGTATAAAGCCACCACCGTTTTTTTATCTCCCGCTTAGACTTCGCCTGCCTCT
>CAZBKA010000222.1:0-2663 GCA_964492365.1 uncultured Pirellulales bacterium
ACAGGCTGCGTTTTCCGTGTTACAAAATTCCATGTGACTTTAAAATAATATTTGCATCATAGACTGTATTTATTTTATCATTATGTATGCATTTGAGAATCGATATACTAGATATGATATCTGCAATTCGTTAGCCATAAAGAAGATACTGCCAGGAGCGATCACAAACTCTGAATGTCAGCTTTTTAGCTCTTGGCCTGCACTCGTGTCATCCACTGCTGGAATTGCTTTCGATATGATTGTGTTTTCACTAATCCACTTGTTGACATCCACTGGTTCGAATCGCCCCTTCTCCTCAACCGGATAGCGTATTGGCTGCCCGGGCGTGACAGGAAGCACTTCGGAGTCTTTTACAACGATTGTACCATTGACGATGACATAAGGTATGCCAGTTGAGGGTAGTCCCTGTTCTCCGGCTTTATATGTCGCGTGGTCAGCCACAGTGTTTGGATCAAAAAGAGTCAGGTCTGCGACCTTGCCTACCTGCACACGGCCGCGCTCTTTCATTGACTCAATGCCGGCGTCGCCCAGATGCTTTGCACTCCAGTAGCTAAGCTGGGAAAGTGTGAACATAAGGGGTACGCCCTGTTCCCTGCCGAGTCGAAGGACCTTAGCATCACATCCCGCTGTTCGCGGATGACCTGCATACTCAGAATAGTTTGCATTCCACGGCAGCAACTTCCCATCAGTACCCACACCACCCATTGCATCCGTTGCCACAGTCATCTCAGGGATTGTCAACCAGTATGGCAACCATTTTGTCCTCGCAGGCATGAACACCACGATGTTGCGACCAGGGTCCGCTTTCACCAATGTCTCATATTCTGATTTGTTAAGGAATTTGTCGGTCGAAGGATCATAGAGAGTCTCCTCATACTTGTAGCCATAGTTTTTCTCCCAGAGATCAGGCCTCAGAAAATCAGCGCTTATTGATGTAGACCCGGCATCGTAGGGGTAGTATTCTGCCCACATGTTGAGACCTCTGGAGCGAGCCAACCTTAATTTTTCTTCAATCTCCCACCAACCATAATCATTATCATGTGCCATCAACAGTGGCGCATCGAGCAAAACTGCGTTAGTAAACACCTCGTCAAGGGCGATAGGAGCTTCCATCGGTGTCTCGCTGCTAAGGTGGTAACGGGTGTGTACTGAAGCAAGCCTGTCGTAACGAGCGGCAGTCCGTTGAGCCTCGAAAAGCTCGTAGCTCGTCAGACCTCTTGCCATATAGGCAGCTCCGACACCCACACCAATAGCTCCCTGCTGCAACTCTTCATCCAGCTTTTTCATGACCTTGTTCATCTGTGAAATATTGCTACGGTTCACCGACCATCCCGGGATTCCGTCAATTGTGGATTCATTGATGTAATGAATTATGTTGGAGTAGTCCACCGGTTCTTCGATCTTGACCTCCGGGTCGTGCACCAGCATGCGGATAATGTTAAGACTGGCTGTGGTGCCGTAGTTAATCTGCCAGCCTTCTTCCGCTTTTTTGTCATACCACTCCTTGACGTTCAACGCGCCAAGTTCGAGATCCATGCCTGTAGTGACACCGTCGCGGAGCGCAAGTTTTGTGGCAAACGGATCGACGGCATGGAAATGGGTATCTATGAAACCCGGTGCAACAACAAGACCCGTGGCATCAATGTTTTCCTTGCCGTCGATGCTCTCATTTGTGATGATCGCAATTCTGCCGTCCTTGACACCGACGTTGGCAATGGAATCGTACATGGTTTCAGGGTCCATGACCCGGCCATTATTGATGACAAGGTCGTAAGTCTGCGCCGATGCAGGCAGACATGATACAAACAGAAGCATTCCACTCGTGATAGACATTCCCAGAACTATAGCGCTAAGTCGTCTAAGTGCCCCCATAATTACACCTTTTCAAAGAGTTTTGCCCTCATAAAATTACATTTAGAGTAAAATATATAAATAAATATATATTATAATAAGCATTGTATACTTATAAATTCTTGTTTTCCAAAAATAACTAACATAAGGATCTTAAATCTGGTTAGAACAGTTGGTTAGAATAATTTAGTGTTTTATTAGTAGTTTTCACAAAAACGCCTACATGCCAATATTGCAACAGAAAATAGTAAGAGGTTCTGAAAAAAAGGGTATGGAAAAGATAAGATGAACAAAACTTATAGAAATCTAAAGCTTATAGAAACCTAAAACTTATAAAAATAAAAAGAGTAACTCAGTGAAAAACAAGAAACTGAACCGAATAACAAAAAGAAATGACAAAAAGATTAGATTGAGTCATAAAAAAGAGGGAATAAATTCCCAGAAGAACATCAATCCAGGTTAAATCTGAACTCAGTCTTCCCTTTTCATCTGCGGGAAAAGAATTACTTCTTTGATAGAGTCCAGGCCCGCAAGGATCATGGTAAGCCTGTCGATTCCAAGCCCCATGCCGCCTGTAGGGGGCATTCCGTATCCGAGAGCATTTACGAAATCGTAATCGATGGTCTGAGCTTCAAGGTCTCCTAACTTTCTTTTCTTGTCCTGTTCTTCGAACCTTTTTTGCTGTTCAATAGGATCGTTCAGTTCGGAATAGCCGTTTGCCAGTTCCCAGCCGTTTAAGAAGAGTTCGAATCTCTCGACAAAGCCCTCTTTTGACCTGTGGTTTTTGGCAAGTGGGGAATTTTCCACAGGGA
>CAZBKA010000223.1:0-2649 GCA_964492365.1 uncultured Pirellulales bacterium
TGTTATAAGGTCTTTGCTCATGTTGTGAGTTCCATTTTGAGACGCAGAGTCTATCTACAAAGGCGCACTCATATTAAATGGCTGCGCACAAGCCGGCTGTGGTGAGAATATGTTCACGATTTGCCGGGAAGTCAAATGAAAATTCTGGTAGCTAGCACCAATTCACCACGGCCAGCACCAAAATAAAACCATGTTGAAGTCTGCATAAATAAAGGCAATGCAGGGGTTTGTCACCAAAATCACCAGGAATCAGCATATACATATACTTATTCAGATGAATGGATAATGACTGAATTCAGGCATATATACTCTAAATCTTGGTGAATTTGGTGAAAAGCATTTAAAACCCTTATCTGAAAAGGATTTCCACAGCACCAATCTGATGGTGACGGCTGGTGATTTTGGTGCTCAGGGTCTGGGGTGTCCGATCACAGCTATCACAGGCAATCGCAGCAGAATGCTTGGAAACTGTGATCCATGGGAACGCTTTAATGGAGCCGGCCGTCAGCTGCAATGCCTTATGAAATCACAGTATCACAGATAATTATCTTATACGCTTATTAAGAATAGATTGTTCTGTAACTATTCATCTGAATAATTATTATCTATATGGCTACAGGCCCTATCCGAAAAAAGCCTGTGATACTGTGATTTTTAAGTATTTTTTCAGTTCTCTGGTAGATGAAGATCTAATTTATAGCCATGAGCAATGGGTTTGTCTGGGTGATTTCTTGCACATTTATTCCAGTCGTGATTAAATCGATAAAACAATGCTTGCGCTACTGAAACCGGAGGGGCTTCTTTGCTCGTTGCTTGAATATAAACCTTAGACTGAGAGGAAGTTAACAAATGCCACTTTATGAAATGACACCGACAGCCTTTCGACCGCTGAATCAATCTTCATTTCAGGACTTAAAGGTGCGTGAGCGCGGGGACCTGCAGAGACTGCTGCGCTCGCAGATCGAGGTTCTCGGTGATGATCTTTACGTTCTTTCAGAAGAGTTCGGTGACTGGGAAGACAGTAGGCGCCGCATCGACCTTCTTGCGATCGACAAGCAGGCGAACCTCGTAGTGATAGAGTTGAAGAGAACAAACGATGGAGGTCACATGGAGCTGCAGGCAATCAGATATGCCAGCATGGTTTCAGCCATGACCTTTGATCGTGCTGTGCAGGTTCACAAGGAATTTCTGTCACGCATGGGTGACTCGCCAGATGATGCTGAAAATAGAATTCTCGATTTTCTTGGCTGGGAAAATACCGAAGATGAAGAATTTGCGCCAGATGTGCGTATCTTGCTGGTATCTGAAGATTTCGGGAAAGAGCTTACCACAGCGGTTCTATGGCTGCGTGATAGGGATATTGATATCAGATGTATCCGTCTCCGGCCGTATCAAGATGGAGACAAGCGCTTGATAGATGTGCAACAAATTATTCCTCTTCCCGAAGCCAACGACTATCAAGTTCAACTTCGTGAAAAGGGCCAGGCAAGCCGAAAACAGCGGGCAGAGCGATATGACGTTCGTTTACGCTTCTGGGAGGGACTGGTTGCCGTGGCACGCCAGCACAAAACACGCCATGCAAACATAAAACCAGGTGTTTACAACTGGATAGGCGCCAGTTCGGGTATTCGAGGCCTGGGCTTCAATTATGCCATTGTTCAGGAATACGGGATCGCGGAGCTTTACATCGACAGAGGGGATGCTGTCGAGAACAAGCGTATTTTTGACAATTTTTTCGAACACAAAGAGGAAATAGAAAAATCATTCGGAGAGCCACTTTCATGGGAACGGTTAGACAATAAACGCGCTTGCCGCATAAGGAGTGTTGTCGAAGGTGGTGGTTACCGCAGCCCCGACACACAATGGCCGGATATTCAGGCCAGAATGGTTAAGACAATGGTCAAGCTGGAAGCTGCTCTAAAGGACTACTTGGATGGTTTGCAATTTTGAATTGCTGTCATGATAGACCTTTATTTTAGATTTATCTATGGAGGACAAATGTAATGCCCCCCGCCGTCAAGACAATTTTTTGAAAAAATTAAGGTGGTTCCTTTCATGTTTTTTCAAGCAGCCATTTTCAGGCTGTTTTCAGCATATTTAACGCCGGGAAATTCATAGTCAATAGCTTGGCAAGGTCTTTGATAATTATATACGTCGATGTATCCGTCGATAGCGCACCTGAGATCGCGAGGGGTTGCAAACTCTCTCACATAGACGCAATCATACTTCATCGTTCTGAAAAAGCGTTCTGTTCTGGCATTATCCGTAGCTCTTCCCTTGCCATCCATTGACGCCTTTACCCCGTGCCCTTTCAGAAGGTCGAGGTATTCCTGATTAGTGAAGTGAGAACCCTGTTCGCTATTAATTATTGAAGGCGCTTTTCTCGACAAAGCTCTTCGTAAACAGTTCATTACGAAGGATTTCTCAAGGCTTAAGGATAACTCATAATCGACAACGCATCGGCTATACCAGTCTATAATCGCAAACATATACATAAAGCCCTTACCCATGGGCAAATAGGTAATGTCTATGCCCCAGACCTGATCGGGTTCGGTTATCTCAATTCCACGAAGCAGATAAGGCATGCAATATTTTGCGTGCAACAGCTTGCTGAGGTTGGGGCCAGGATATATTGCATGAACGCCCATG
>CAZBKA010000224.1:0-2594 GCA_964492365.1 uncultured Pirellulales bacterium
ACTTTTGCTGCTTCTTTAAGGCAATTTCCTGTTCAGCCAGTGCAATAGTCTGTTGTTTCTTTGCTTCTGCAAGTTCTTTTTGTTTTAAACTTACATTGCTTGCAAATCCTGCTTCGGCTAATGCTATTTCAGTCTGTAAATCCTGTTGTAATTGATCTACTAAATTTTGTGAATTTTCTACTCTCTGGTCAGCAATTTCCTTTTCTTTATCGGCCATTTTCTGTAATTCATCAGCCAAGAAATTGAATCCTTTTTTCATGGCATTCATTTGCTCGGACGTAAACGGCTCAATACCCAATCTTTCCCAAATATTCAGGTTGTTATAGTAGGATTCATCCAACGGGGTTGAAGTTTTAGCCAGTTTTTTAACCACCTTCGCACCTTTACTTGGCAACTTTTGCATTAACCCAGCCTCTGCAAGTTTTTTTTCATTGGCTGCGATTAATTCAGCCCGCTTGATCTCGTCTTTAATGTTTTCATCAATCCATCTTTTACGCTCAAAATAAACTACTCTGGCGTTAAACTCCTTTAACTCTGCTTCATCAAGCGTTATCTCAGCTATTGATTTATAATATTCCGTCTCTATTTTTATTGCTTCGTCTGCATATTTTTTCCTGACCACATTGATAGCATCCTGTTTGTTCAATTCCCAATTCCTTGCATTTTCAACTGACCAGTTTCCATCTTTTATGGCAAGTTCTTTTTGATCTTTAAAATTTGATTCAATGATCGCTATTTCTTTCTCCATACCTTCACGAAGCAAGTCTAACCGGTTTTTCTCTTTCTCCTTGGCTAACCTAATCTGTTCTTTGCTTGCCTCATCCATTTCGGCATAAATAGCATCATTACCATCTATGTAAATTTGAGTTTGTTCTGCTTCGTTTTGGGTAAGGAGATTATTTATACTTTCAATCTCTGATTCTTTAGCTTTTATTTTTGCGGCAGCTTCATCCCTTGCGGCATAGTCAGATGGCGTTAAATATGGATTAGATCCAGTAAGTGACAATACTTCCTCTTGATGTTTTTTTAATATTGGTAATTCAGATTCTAATATTTTAAGTTTAGATTCTAACTCTTCTTTTGTTATTCTGACAACATCTGCCTTTTGTCTTTTTCTAATATCTGTTATCCCTTCTGATAGTTTTTCTTTGGCTTTTTTTTCATCTTCTCCAGCAGCGACAGATTCTTCATAGGCTTTGTTTAGTGCCTTTGATTCTTCTGAATATAATTTATTGTTAGCTACTATTTTAGCATCAATCGATTTTCTATAAGCAACAAGATCCTCATTTGATGCAATTAATGCAGCTGTTTCATAAGATTGAAATAGTTTATTCAATCCGCCAAGTAATCCGCGTATTACCTCTACTGCGGCACGTAAAATACCATTTCCCTGATTTACAGTTAATACAAACGATTGCCATTCACCGGTTAATTTTTCAACAGACCCAGCAAAATTATCCATCCGTATATCTGCCATCTTTTGTGATATGCCGTAATTATCTGACAATGCATCATACATCCCTTCTAATTTGTCACTCGCGGATATTAAGGCTGTGAATGCTGAAACAGAATATCTATCAACTAATTCCAATGCTCCACTGGCATCAATACCGCTTTTCTTTAATTTCTGTAATCCAATTATTAACTCCGGTAAAGACTTAACCGGACCGCCCATGGCTTTTGATAATTTACTATTTGAATCAGCCAATCTAAGCATGATATTTCTTAATCCTGTACCTGCCTGAGATGCCACAATCCCCTGATCGGCAAGTTTTGCCATAAGGGTAGTAACCTCTTCAACAGAAAAACCAACTTTAGATGCAATAGGAGCCACATATTTCATCGTCTCGCTGAATTTATATAAATCCAAAGCAGACATATTGAAAGATTGTGACATAACATCAACAATACGTGATAATTCAGATGCTTGTAATCCAAAACCACGAATTACGGTTCCTGCAACTAATGCCGATTGACCTAAATCTTCACCTGTTGCTGCGGCTAATGCTACAACTCCATCTGTTGCTGTTCTTATTTCTTCTGTCGTAAATCCAAGTTTAGCTAATTCCTCTTGTAATTTAGCTACTTCAGTTGCTGTAAATATTGTCTGGCCTCCCAATCGGATAGCATCATTTTGTAGTGATTTAAATTGATCACCCGTGGCCATCGTTATTGCCTTAACTCCTGACATGGCAAACTCAAAATCCTTCGATATAGTCACAACGGATGATCCGAGTTGAGCCAACATCCGAGTAGCCGTACTAACCACATTAGATATAATGTTACCTAAAGCATTGAACTTGAATTGATAAGAATTTAACGCCCCGGCCCAAGTGTTTTTATAATCATTTGCGGCTTTTCTTTCCTCCGCCTTTCGCTGTGCGTTAGCCTGTTTTTCGGCATTTAAAATCTCTTTTTGGTGCGCCTTTTCTTGAGCCACTTGCGCCTTTTGTGCGGCACGCTGTTGTGACTGAATCTCTTTTTGGTGCGCCTTTTCTTGAGCCACTTGCGCCTTTTGTGCGGCACGCTGTTGTGACTGAATCTCTTTTTGGTGCGCCTTTTCTTGAGCCACTTGCGCCTTTTGTGCGGCACGC
>CAZBKA010000225.1:0-2585 GCA_964492365.1 uncultured Pirellulales bacterium
GAAGAGCTCACCGGAGATTATAAAAAGGGATTCCTTGACAAAGGACTTTGGGCATACAGTCGCCACCCGAACTATTTTGCCGAACAGGCCGTTTGGGGCACTTTTTACTTTTTCAGTGTTGCTGCCAGCGGGCTATGGTTAAACTGGACCATCGCAGGCTTTCTATTACTGTTAATTCTATTTCAGGGCAGCTCCAACTTCAGTGAAGAGATCAGCGCCGGCAAATATCCCGAATATAAAACCTACCAGAAGAATGTGGCCAGATTTCTTCCTTTCCCCAAAATAAGGAAATAGAAACAGCCCCGACTGACAAGCTTCAAGAGGATGAGATAAAAGAGAATTATCCCTAACAGAAAGAGCCCCGACTTAACTGAAAAAGTCGGGACTCTTTACTTAGTATTAATAACTAAACGCAATATTACTCAGCTATCGGAGCAGCTTCTCCGGAGATTTCGCTATTTCTGAGTTCTTTCAGATTTTCATAGAAAGCCACGCGGGCAACAGAATAATAAGGGAAAACCCAAAGGAAGCCGATTCCCGCAGAGAGTACGCTCAAAAAGCACCAGCCTATAAAGCTCAGGTCAAGCAGAAAAAGTTTCATTTTATAGCCCTTCATCATCACAATACTGGCATCAATAGCCTCATCCACGCTCATTTCAGGATGGTCGTGTAAGATAAAATAAGACATTCCATAGGCATAAGACTTGATAATTCCGGGAACAATGAGCAACAGCGACCATAATAAAGTATAAATAGAGACCAGCAACCCGATGCCAAGAGCTCTTCCATAAACTTTAAAAGTATCAAATAACTTACTCAGACAGTCAACCTTATCGCCTCGATAGAATTTCAGAAAAACAATATACATACCGTAAGCAAGAGGTACTAAGAAAAACAGCGTATAGAAAAAGCCAATGGATGCGGTAAAAAAGACAATGTGATGCTCAGAGCCGGTAATACGATCATAAATATTACCAAAATTGGTTAAAAAAGAGCTTACGCAAGCCAATAATAAATAAACAAAACCGGCCAAAACAGGGTCAGACCAGTTTCCTTTTAATTCTTTAAGAGCTAAAGCCCTTAATTCTCTGTTTCTTTTCATTTCCATGATTAAATAATTTAATTTTAAAATACTACGTTTAAGCGGGCAAATGTAACACTTAATTAAACAATACAGTTATCATAATTTAATTATTTAGTTTTTTTAAGAAATGGAGTGTACAAACATTTACTAATAAGCAATCCCGTTTCAGGATAATGAAGACATAGTGAATTGAATTTAATAATATTAATTACTTTTGCACGTTGAAAAAAAGTATCTAATATAATATAGTATCAGAAAAGCAGTCATGATTAAAAAGTTACTATTAACTTTAACATTCTTTGCATCGGTATCACTATATGCCCAGCCCTATTCTCTTGCAGAATGTAAGCGGCTTGCATTACTGAACAATGTCAAGTCGCAGAATGCCGAGTTGGAAGTACAATCGGCCATACAGACCAAAAGAGCTGCGTTCACCAAATTCTTTCCATCGGTAAGTGCCAACGGTGGGGCATTCAGATTTGATGCCCCGTTCATAGACATTGACATCAGCAATGTAGATTTATCCGTCAGCCTCACCAATTCGCAATATAACATCATCTTGCAGAATTTGCTTGACCGTTACGGAGCTTACTTATCAGATGTAAACATCAACATGCAGATGATGAAAGAGGGGCTAATCGGAGGAATCACCGCCGTGCAGCCTGTTTTTGCCGGAGGCAGAATCATCAACGGCAACAAACTTGCCGGCACCGGCATAGAAGCGGCTCAATATAAAAGAGAACTGGCATTGGATGAAATCACCCTCAAAACCGAACAGAATTACTGGTTGGTCATTTCATTAAAAGAAAAGATGAAAACGGTCAGGTTAGTTGCCACTTTACTTGATACCCTTTTTAAAGATGTATCGCTGGCTTACAATCAAGGGCTCATCAACAAAAACGACCTGTTAAAAGTCAAGATAAAGCAAAACGAGCTGCGTTCCAACAGGCTTCAGCTTGAGAACGGCATTGAGATGGCAAAAATGGCATTATGTCAGTATATCGGAGTAATATACAGTGACAATGTACTCTTCAGCGACACCTTACCCAATCCCGTAGAGCCCTGGAATTACAAAATCGAGCATCAGTCGGTCATTCACAACCGCACCGAAAGCAAGCTTTTGGATTTGAGTGTCAAAGCACAAAATCTGCAAAAGAAAATGGTCATCGGAGAATCCATGCCACAATTAGGTATTGGATGCGGCTATTTATACAACAACATAATGGGGAAAAACAAGAGCAACGCCGTCCTATTTGCCTCCCTCAAAATTCCGTTATCTGCCTGGTGGGAAGCCTCTCACAACATCAAAAAGCAGCAAATTCAGGAAAAGATAGCCGAGAACAACCGCCGTGATTTAACTGAGCTTATGTTACTGCAAATGGAACAATCATGGAATGAAGTAGAAGAAGCCTACCTTCAGATAGGCTTTGCCAATGATGCCGTAGCCCAGGCCGCTGAGAATCTAAAACTATCCGACGACCAGTATCAATCGGGAGTTGTA
>CAZBKA010000226.1:0-2554 GCA_964492365.1 uncultured Pirellulales bacterium
ACCACTTTCTATTGACCAGCAAAACTACCATACCGCTAATCACAAAAAATGCTGTAATCATCCTTAAGCCATTACAAGCCTCAGCTACAGCAACGCTCGTCTGACCAATGTGTATAACATTACCCTCTCGAACAATATCATAACCGATCGTCTCAAGGCAAAATACAGCTGATGAAGTAGACCAGTTTTGCAGGGGCAATGCTAACATGGCTTGAACACGACTAGGCCATGGCAGCATTAAAAACAAAAAGAGCAGTATCGTGGAAACTTTCCATAAAATCTGCCATCCGAAAACAAGAAGAACCAAAGCTATAATGCTAAATACAATTGACAGCCTCTCTAATGAGCCATACATAAAAGCCAAACCAAAAAGCCGCACTCCCTGCGCACCAGCAAAGGCAGCCAGACCCCACAAAGAAGGTCTTACGGGTACCTGGGCAATTGACTGTCGCCTTGACCATAAGATATAAACAGCAAGAAACGGAACTAAAAGCCCCGCCGAATATTCGTCGCTTCTCTGCCAAATGGCCCACATATCAACAATGCCGGGCCAATATGACCAGAGGAAGACAACAAGAAGTAACCCACCGGCAAGATACGCAGAGACATTTCTCTCTTGCGGCTTTAGAGAATCGGGCAGGAAATATGTCACCTTGTTAATATAAGATAATAACTTAGATTTTAATTTATATGTATTTTCTTTCACGGCTGCTAAACCTCTCCCAATTGGCCCTGTCGCAATTTTCCCCGACTTGCGGGCAATAAACTTATCGTCCACAACATTGCCGCTTTGCAAAACAGCATTATTACAAAGTACGCAACGTTGAATCTCGCAATTCGATTCTATCTGGGCGTTATCCCAGAAAACACTATTCACAACCACACTATTTTCGCCAATTTTTACATCACGGCCAATGACCGTCGGGCCAAAGATAATCGCATCCTTTGATATACAGGAACTTTGCATAACAGCAACCCGGCCAAAAAACCGAACACTCGGATGTATTTGGGCTTTATGGTCAGCCCATACTATTGCCGCATTATCACGTTTTAAAATTGGCAATTCTAAATCTGTTTCGGCGTAATTTTCAAAATAAGCTTCAATCGCAAGTAAATACTCCTGCCAACTGCGGAAATTACCAGCAGGCGCAGTGAGTGAAGCCGCATGAACAGCCTTGCCGGAGCGAAGCATCGCCGGAATTAATCCTTCTTTTATATCAAAGTAGCCTTCTTTAGGTATGCACTCCAGAACATTCAATTCACAAACGTATATCCCCGCCGTTTCCCCGAGTGACTTGCTGTTTTTGCCAGAAGGATTAAACATAACCGTCATATCAGCCCCACCGCCAAAGTGTGCATCGATAATTGCATCAATATCAACCGGGCATACCATGTTAGCTGAAAAAACCAGCAATAGTCCATCATTATCTTTATCGCCAGCAGCTCGAATACAACCAGCCGGACCTAAAGGCAGTGACTCATTTACAAATTTTATATCAATAAAATTATCGAAATTTATCGATTTAAGCAGTGCAACTCCGTCGCTATTGGAACAAATAACTGCCCTCTTTATACCATGCTTAGACAAATTACCAAGTAAGCTGGCAATAACAGATTTGTCTGCGATCGGCCATAACGAAGTCGGCAGACTCTGCCCTGCCAGATAAGACCTGACATCGCAGCCGCCTGCAAGTATAACAGCTTTGATATTTTCCTTGTTATAGCTCATTCAAAAATCTGTTTATTCTGTCAACTACCAAATGTGCCTGATTTTTTCTCGGCTTAGGGACAAATGTTTTCAATTCTTTAATTTTTTCGGGTATCTGGTCTTCACTATATGCAACAAGTATATGCCCGAGCTGCTCAAAATGACTTACAATATCCGCCTGATGATCATTAACAACCTCGCCAAATTTTGCCAACCTCGGCATCACTAAAAGTGGCTTATCGTGCTCTAATGCCATGGTTATCGTGCCCATCCCTGCATGACTTATCAGACATGATGCCCCTTTTAACATATTGTCGAAATCTTTCTTACCCAGTGAATCCGCATATTTGAAATTTTCAGGTTTATATGAAGTTTTTCCTATTTGCGCAAATATTTCCTCTTCGACAAGGCCTTTTCCACATGCGTCATCGACAGCTTTGACAAGCCTGTCAAATGGAAATTGTGTTCCCACTGTAAGAAAGATCATATTACAGCACCAACGCATTCAACATTTTTGTACTTTTCTGTAAGCTGGGGCCACTGCACTAAAGATAAATCAGCAATATATCTGACCATACGACCAGACAGCGACATTTTCTTTGCATTTGTAATACTGTCAAGCCAGATAATTTTAGCACCTTTGAGCTTACCAAGAAAACACATCATACAGCCAGCAGCAGCACCGGTACTTATTACGACGTCAAACTTCTCTTTAAAAGCTATTTTAATACAGTTTAAAAGCACTTTAAAAACAGCGAATGGATGCTTATGATTACACTCGCCGACGATATATGTTTTGCCCGACTGCTCAAGTTTTTCTTTCATAACATCGGTAGTAGTAACAAA
>CAZBKA010000227.1:0-2549 GCA_964492365.1 uncultured Pirellulales bacterium
ATTCAAAACCACATCACGTATTTATATTAATGCTTAAAGAAATAACCAAAAAGACCACTGCAGATTCTGACAACATTGAAACAGATTGTCAACTTGTTATTTCTCAATAAATGGTTATCTGGAATTATTGCATTTGTGTTAATCTGGGGGATTTTGGCGACAGGATGGTAGGTAAATTGTCTTACAAAAAAAACAGGCTCTACCCTGATTTACAAGAATATCCTTGCAGCTATCATCAAACTGTCACACTGAAGGGGTATATATAAATAGAAGCGGGTTAAAATGATACTTAATATTAACAATTAGTATGGAGGCTTAAAAATGTTAGCAGTGATAGAATGGGGGAATCTTATTGTTGATCCGGTACGCGAAATGTTAACCAAGATAATGGCCTATCTTCCTGTGCTGCTCGGCGCACTGATAATTCTGATTGTTGGTTGGATTGTCGCCAAAATAATCAGATGGGTAGTTGACAGTCTGCTTGAGGCTGTACGTTTTGATACTCTTGCCAATAAGGCAGGAATATCAGAGGTTCTGAGGAAAGGGGATTTAAAGATTACACCACGAAAAGTATTATCAGGACTTGTTTATTGGTTGGTTATCATTATGGTGCTTGTGATGGTAGTCAATGCACTGGGGTTGCCTAAGGCTTCAGATATTCTTTCTGGTCTGTTTGCATATGTTCCAAATGTCATAGCTGCATTATTTATACTTGTGGTAGCGATGTTTCTTGCAACTTTTGTGTCGGGAATAGTGCGGATAGCTGCAGGTAATGCCAATTTGCCCAAACCTGAGCTTCTGGCTGGTATAAGCCGATGGGCGATTATAATTTTCGCCATTACAATTTCACTGACACAGCTTGGCATTGCACCACTTTTGGTAACTGCAACTTTCAATATTATCCTCGGCGGCGTTGTTCTGGCTTTGTCGCTTGCTTTCGGATTGGGCGGTAAAGATGCTGCGGCAAGATATCTCGATGAATTAAAACGAAAGCACTCAGGGAAACAATAAAAGATAATGTGTTAGTGTACAGCATTATTTTTTTATTTTATTTGTGGTTTACCAGCAAATCTGGAGATGTGCTTTCTGTTGCTGGGTGGGCTGATTTATTTTGTGATTAAGCAAAAAGAAAGCTTAGAATCTCAAAAGTTTTGTGGATAAATTAAAGTAATTTAAAAATCAGAAATTGAAAGGAAAAAGCAATGGAACAGAAAAGAACTGTATCGTTACTCACCGTATTGTTGTTTATTGGGGCTTTAATAGTGTGTGTTTCGGTTTTGCGATTGATTCCGGTGCAGTCGGTGCAGGCAGAAGAACCCAACAAACCAGCGACGTCCGAGCCGATTCGCAAATGTACAATGGAAGATATGGACAAATGTATGGCTGGTTGTATGAAAACATGCCAGACTAATATGGAAGATATATCCGCAGCAAAAGCAGCTATCAAGACTGCTATCGAAGCCATAGACAAAGGCGATACAAATGCTGCTAAAATTGAAATGGAAAGAGCAAACACACTTCTGTCAATCACGCACAAGTGTATGCAGGACAATATGGAGAAGATGCCATGTAATAATGCCAAATGTCCTATTACGGGAAAGTCATTTGACAAGATGAACTGCCCGAAAGAGTGTACCATGATGTACAAAGGTATGAAGGTTGGTTTCTGTTGTCCGGCGTGTCCGAAAGCCTGGGGAAAATTGACAGATACTGAAAAAGATGCCAAGCTTAAAGACGTTATGCCTCCCTGTAAATAAGACAGTTTCCTCTATATCTTATAAAAAATGGGTATCGTATGACTCCGTTAAAATTTGTTAAAAATGGAAAGTATACGTACGAAAATGAATATAATGCTATAGTTGCCTGAGTTAACACCTTTGTATTCAATAAAAGCACAGACGAACCAATAATTGGTTGCGGTCTATGCCGAGGGTAGCAAGCCCGGTTTTTGGGGAAAGCTAAAAGGCTCTGTGGCCAGTTTGCTTATAAAGCCACTATGAATTGACAAATTAGGCAATGATACTATGCATGATTTTGGTTGTGCGTTACTCGTTGGGAGTGGCAAATCGGCATTATTGGCAAAGGTAGATTTTACTATTGGAAGCTGATGCTCTGGTCACTCAAAAAGCCTCAAAGTCTGCCGCTGGTGGTTCGTTATTCTATATTTGGGTATCATTTTCTTCATATGATAAGAAGTGGTCATGCTCAAATGAAAAAACTTACCGCTGCCTCTGCGAATGAATGCAGAACCGATATGGTATAAACAGCAATACAGAAATAGTGTAGGAGAGGAAAGAATATGCTGGTTTGTGGATCGTTCATCGTAAAGCGATCATAGTGTCTGTTGTCGATATCTTACTATTAAGCGAGATGGTATTGGTGAAACAAAAATGCTTGTTTACAGGCATAGTGGCGATTGCTTATCACATAAGTCGTTGTTAAACTGTCATTAATTTAAAAGTGTAGGTTTTCGGTTAAAATCGCCGTTTTTGATTTAATATCAAGGTTTTAAAACACAACTATTTCCCCTCTGTAACATCTAACCGCAC
>CAZBKA010000228.1:0-1248 GCA_964492365.1 uncultured Pirellulales bacterium
CCAATCAGCTCAACCTGCTGCTGGGGGCTGTCCGCTCCGACTACCAGGGGCGCGGGCTGGATATGCTCATGGGGAGTAAACTGCTGGAGTCAGCCCGTAAAACCGGGAAAACGGTGATGGATTCCCACCTGGAACTGGAGCAGAACGTGAAAGTCAGGGCAGAAATGGAAAGAAACGGGGGGAAAGTTTATAAGCGGTTCAGGATATATATCAAAGCATTATAATTTTTCAAAGCGTTGAATTTTAACTGTTTCTGTATTTTTCTGCAGGTAAGCAACGTCAACCCCACTAAAGAATTTTAAGATAAAATTATTAGACACTAATGATGCCGCAGGTACTCAAATCCCCTTCGATTTGTCGGGACAGTCGGCCGTAATTTGTCTGGTGAAGGTAAAAGCTGATGACCATACCTTTGTGAAAAAGCTGACCCTCGACAAGAGATAGTGAACTCTCCCCAATAATCTAATCGAATGTTTGAAAAATATTTTCGATTTTTTTTTCTTTATTAATTGTTTTTTTATTTTTACAGTGGGATTTAAAAATTTTTAAAAAGAAGAGTTTAATAACTTATTTAAACTCTAATTAATGCCCTTTTTTTTATGTAGTTCATTGCTATCATGGAAAAAAATGAGGTATATGTAACAAAGGCACACGGAGAAAACAAGTTTCTACTCAGCGATTCTTTTGTATTTGGTAATTTGATTAGTCATTTTATCAATTGGATTCGGTTTTTGAATTCATTAATACGACCTATTAACCAAACAAATAATTCATAATACACTAATAAACTGTAATTCTTAACAATATGAAAAAAAACCTATTCTTAATGAAATTGCTGGCATTCAGGAAAAAGACAACTTTTCTGACATTTGCATTGTTTTTTGGGTTGTTTGTTTCTTCTGTTTCCAGGATCTCCGGGCAGGAAATCATGCATGTAGACGCACTGTTAGCCTCTTATAATCTGAATACAGAAGAGGGCAGGTCTGAAAAAGCAGCATTGGAAAAGATGTTATATGGCTTAAATCCAACGCTTTTTTTAAAAGAAGGTACTGTAAAGCAATATGGTGAATCCCTCCCTGTTTTGGTATGTTCTGACGTTTTATCCCTGGAATTACTGTATAAGGAAAATCCGCTTTTTTCTAAGACTGCCATAATCAGGATCAGTATTGATAATCTAACAGATCTTTCTGCATTGCTTGATCTTGATAAGCTTTCGTCATTTGTGAATCTGAAATACATTGTTTTCAG
>CAZBKA010000228.1:1348-2545 GCA_964492365.1 uncultured Pirellulales bacterium
CGGATTCCGTTTACTCAGCGAACATCTCAATACTCGCCCTCTAAAACCATTTATAATATCAAGGGTGATTTTACCATGATAGGCAATACCAATTTGACCCTGGCGAGTTACTCCGATAACGGCAACAACAGCAGTTCCATGGCCTATGTGGATATAGATGGTATCACGAGTACCCTTAATTCTTCTTCTGCAGCACTTACATTTTCAACAGAAAACGGGGCTAATCCATCTTGTTCCAATATTATCTATGCCGGTTTGTACTGGACAGGACGTACGAGCAATTCGAGTCCTTCCAGTAATACTTTTACAGTCACCAAAGGTAGTGTTACAAAGACTTTTGACAAGAGTGTGGTTTACCTCAAACATGCAAATGCATCGGGCTACACAACGATAAGCGCATCTGATGCCAATTTTACAAAAGAAATCTATTATCCCACCACCTCTGATGGTTATATGTATTCTGCTTATGCTGAGGTTACTGACTATGTACGCGATCATGGCATTGGAAATTACACTGTAGCCGATATTGCTTGTACGGAAGGTATTGATGGTAATAATCCCAGCACTGGCTACTATGGTGGCTGGGGTATGATAGTGGTGTATGAAAACTCTAAAATGAACTGGCGTGATGTGACCATTTTCGATGGACATGCCTATGTAGGCGGAGGTATTACAGCTGCTTATGAATTACCAGTTTCTGGTTTTAATACCATACAAACCGGCAATGTGAATATGAAATTGGGTTTGATGGCTGGTGAAGGAGACAGAAGCATTTCCGGAGATTATTTTGAAGTGCAGAAACTCCAGACCACCACCTGGGAAACACTTAGTCACGGAGGAAACTCTACAGGAAATTTTTTCAATAGTTCAATTTATACCGGAGGGAATACCCGTACTCCAAATTTAGTGAACAATACCGGATTGGATATTGCAATGTTTAATGTCCCAAACCCAAACAATACAGTAATTACAAACAATCAGACTTCAACCAAGTTCCATTATGGTACCACACAGGATACTTATATAATATTCTGTATTGCGATGGCTGTGGATGCTTATATACCTGACGTAGAAGGTCTTAATACGGTCATTAAGGTTAATGGGAATCCTTATGTTCCCGGGCAGTCAGTACTTCCTGGAGATGTAGTTCAATATACTATTGATATTCGAAACAATGGTACCGAATCTATCAACAAT
>CAZBKA010000229.1:0-2544 GCA_964492365.1 uncultured Pirellulales bacterium
ATAAATGTTACCAGTACCAGCAGCATGATCAGTTTGTTATGTTTTTTTAACATACTGTGTTTTCCTCCTTATGTTTTTTAATTTAGATAATCATATTGATCGCTCAATATAACTTCATCAGGTAATCGTATTGATGACTCAATACAGCATTGAATAGGTGATCTCGCACTTGTTATGTTTGTCAGATTCCCCCTTTCGTTGTTTTGCAATGGCTGATTTCATTATTATTTAGTCTGTATGCTCTGACGTTTAACAAGTTTATCTGGTTCCTTTTTCCACTATATAGATTATCGTTGAAATATATTTATTTTCGACAAAATGATTACCATATATTTGTTTTTTCAATTCCTGACGAGGGGTTGCTTTTTTATTTTAACGGTAGGAGAATATGGAGGTAAATATTTGTTAGGAGGAGAATCATGAATCGAATACAAAAATATATTTGTGCTGGTATCCTGGTCCTGGTTCTGGCCGGAATAGGATGGCAATATGTTGCTTGGCAAAGGCAGGTCGAGCGTCATGAAAATGCTTTACAATTTTGGAAGGTTGAAGTCCCCAAAATTCAGAAAAAATTCTCGAATTTTAAGCCACAGAATGCTGAGCAAATGATAGCCGCCGAAAACAAGCAGTTCGAGGAACAAAAGAAAGCGCCTTATGTTAACTCCGGGATTATTGTATTACTGGGTGTGCTGGCTAGCGGAACCGTTATTTTGATTCCCAAACGCTTCAAGAACATAAAAAAATAAATGTTTAAAAGCACCTTGTTTAATATCAAGGTGCTTTTCGCTCATAATATCATTAATTTATTCATTCATTCTATATTATGGTAATTGTTTGGTCGTAATTTGTCGTAATATTTTTTTGCAAAAGAATCCCCCGGACGTATCCGGGGGATTCTTTATTTTAGATATTTAACTTTTTTAACAGTCGCTTAGTCAACAACTATGATTGCCATAGCTGTGTCTCCACCGCCGTTAACCACACCGTTTTCATCAATTACGATGACGGTATCTCCTTCAGCGATTCCTTCCAGAACCTGCAGGTTCTTGTCATCACTGTTATCCAGATATATAGTGTCTGTGGAGTCGGTCTTGTAGGAAGTACCATCCGAAAGGACCAAGGTTCCTTTGTTAAGGGTATCAATGGTCAATGCGCTGGCAGCACCATAGGCAACTTTCTTGGTAACACTGGTAGCTTTACCGCCACTCAGTTTGTAGGATACAACATCACCTTTGGTCAGACCGGCAACAATAGCGTCCACTTTAAATGCATCCATGCCTACGAACTTGATCCAGTCATCAGAATCTGAATACTGTTCCTGGTAGATGGCATACTTGGTATCCGATGCAAGTGCTGCTGCGGCAGTTGTCGGGATTACAACATATTCAAGTTTATTGGAGCTGTCGGTATAGTATGCATAGTAATTTGCACCAGCAGCTTCTTTCAGTTCTTTCCAACCCAGAACCGTGGTATCACCCAGATCGGTTCCGACCAGATTGAAGACTACAACATCAGCTGCATCATACCAAATTCCGCCGACCTTGAACAGATCTTCATCAGTATCCATATTGGCAGCAGCAACAGCCGTTGCACCAGCAGTCCAATACTTGATGGTTTTAATCAAGTTGTCAGAGTCGAGAGAAACGCTTACCAGAATACCACTGTTAAATGAAGCTGCGCCAGCTGCCGGTACCAGCAAAGCCTGGGCTGCTGCATAATCGGCTGCTCTGCCGGCAGCAAGATCTTCGACCTTGGTGCGGGTTCCGGTGGCAGCATCCTGCAGATAGCTATCTGTAGCTAGTCCGTAGGTATATTCTTCACCGTCAGCTTTCATAATGGTTACGTTCTGTACAGCATCACCATTGGCAGCAGTGATATCTCCGGACCAGTCGGTGACAACGCCATACATTTTGGAGCTTTCGGTATCGCCCAGGATGAGGCCAGCTACCTTGCCGGTTGCACTCAGCAGCAATGTGACATCAGTATTCCAGGCATCATATTCATTGGCGAGAATGCTCTGTAACAGTTTGGCATAAGTTTCCTGATCATCAGTATAACGAGCCTGATATACGTTTTTAGCTAAATCGGAATATGCGGCTTTAAAGCTCATACCCATAACGGTAACTGATTTTACCTGTGCGGTGACACCAGCGCCGTTGTATTTAGCAGAAGCCAGGGTTCCGGTGATCTTGGTGCTGGTGGCTACTAAATAGTAGTCGCAACCACGATAGTTTTCCAGAACACTCAGGGTGTCATTTTCCTGCAAATCAGCCAGGACGGCCGGTTTGCCATCTTTTTGAACATAGATGTCTTTGTCAGTAAAATTGGTAGTGTTGACAAATCCACCCCAGGAACCTGCATTACTCTGTACTTGATCAAAGAGTGTTGTGGCTACGCCTGCTGCTGTCATCGCGGCATCAACTTGGGCAGTCGTAAGTGCAAAAGCGGCAGCTATGCTTGCTTTCAGCGGACTTGCAGCCTGAGCAGGAGTTGCACCAGTCTGATAGGTAACTTTTTCGCCATTTACTTTTTCAACAATACCAG
>CAZBKA010000230.1:0-2543 GCA_964492365.1 uncultured Pirellulales bacterium
TAGCTAAGAAAGACTGGCAGGATTCAAATGACTACTGCGATGCGAAATCAGATTTCATAAAGAAAATAGAAAAACAGGCAATGGAAGGGAAATCCAATGAAAGACCCTGATTGCAACCAGGAAACCACGGAAACAATGATGGTATGTGATAACTGCGGGTATGAAATTACAGGCAAGCAGAAGAAGAAAAAGTTCTCTGCAAAAACAATATTCACTATTCTTCTTGCTTTAGCTATATGGATATTGTTAAGTTTGGGCTTTAATGAGGTAATAATTGTTGTTTTTCTGATATTGACCATTGTGCAAATGGTAAGTATGGTTCGCGATATAGTTAAAGGCGGTGGCAAAAAGAAATTGTATTTCAAGGCTGTAAGTATTGTTTTCCTTTTAGTTATCTGTTCATTTTTAATTTTTCTTGGTCTGGATGCACCTGCAATAGATGGTGACTATACTTTAGATGATCTGCGAAATGCGCCGGCCAGTTGCAATCAAAGCTATGATATTTTGATGAGTATAGCCGAACCTTATCAAGAAGAAACCAGTTACAAGCAAGGCGGTGCACCGCTAATAGGTTTGGCGGCTGAGGATGTTAATGAGATTGCAACAATTAGAGAGAAAACTAAAAATTCCAATAGAGCTGAGATAGCGGAGTTATTGTCAGATCATCGGAATCAGATTTTATCAATTTGGGAAAAAGCTCAAAAGGGCAGAGATGTAATAAAAAAGCTGGACAGCTTTGAGGAAATTGCTGATTTGGAGAAGCCGGTACTGATTGCATCGAACCAGGAACTGATTTCTTATTCAAAGAATATGCGGCACATGTGTGATCTTTTTTCTGCATATACATGTTTACAAACGGTACAAGGTAATATTGATGAGGCAATAGATGAACTTGTTGTTTTAAATTCTGTCTTTAGAAAGCTAAGTATTACTGCCAGATCTACGTTAAATAAATCAGTTTCTGTTGTAGTCAACTCTATCTGTATAGAATCAGCTGATTTTATTGTCAATGACAGCAGAACAACCCAGTCCCAGCTTGAAAGATTAGCAAAAAACTTCCCATCTTTCTCACAAGAACAGCTGTCATTAAGGAACGGGTTATTATTTGACTATATGTTTTATCGAGAGATGTTCAATGCCTCTGAACTATTCAAAATAAAAGGCCGATGGGCAATTAAACGTAATTCTGCCATCAGATTGTTGCGTAATTATATAATTGAGCAGATGAAACTTTATGGTGATGCAAATGAGCAGGACAAGCAAAAGGGAGAACTTTCAGTTTGGCCGGGGATATTGCCAAGCAGCTGCAATGTTAGAATGGATGAAAATTGTGAAATTACATTTGTGTATAAATTTTTATACAATCCGGTAGGGGCGATAATGACCATCACCTGCATGCCAGTTATTGAGACGATTTACGAGGTCTCAACAAAATTGCAAATATATCAGGACATGCTCCAGATTGTTTTAAACAAAAGGCTCGGCAAAGATTTCAGCTTGAAGGCCTGTGATTATAGTGATGAATACATCATCGACATTGAAAACAAAAAAATATTCAGCCCGGGGCCTGACAGGATTGAAAATACAGATGATGATATAAAACTGAATATCGAACCAAAAGTTCTCGGCTGGGTAAATTAAGAAAGTAAAGTTCAAAAAGGAAACTGTTGTCATAATCGTGGTGGTGGTTATAATAAATTCCGCAGGGAGGCGGATGAATTGTTTTTGGTTTTGAATAATGGAGCAGTGCAGATGTTGAATGATGGCGAAAAGGGTGCGATAATACAAAGAGATAAAGAAACATATGCTGTGGCACCTCATGTGCCTTGCGGGGTGGTTAGTGCAGATACTCTCAGGAAAATAGCAGATGTTGCGGAAAAATATAACGCGGCAGCGATGAAAATAACATCGGCGGCAAGGATCGCTATTGTTGGGCTTAAAGAAGAAGATGTTGACAAAGCCTGGGCTGATCTGGGTATGAATCAGGGAGCAGCAGTTGGCCTCTGCGTTCGCAGTGTAAAAGCCTGCCCCGGCACAACATTCTGCAAGCGGGGCAAACAGGACAGCTTAACAGTTGGGATGAAGCTTGATGAAATTTATCACGGTATGGAGTTGCCGGGTAAATTAAAAATCGGTGTCAGCGGCTGTGCAAACCAGTGTGCGGAGACTTGTATTAAAGATATCGCTTTGGTTGGTATGCCTGGCGGCTGGCGACTTTTGGTGGGCGGCAACGGTGGAGCAAAAGCAAGGCTGGCAGTTGAATTAGCAAAAGACCTCGACACGGATCAGGCTCTTGCACTGATACAAAAAGTTATAGACTACTACAAAGCCAATGCAAATCCCCACCAGAGAATCGGCGCGATGCTGGAAAAGATCGACTTTGAAGAATTCAAATCAATGCTGCTTGGTTGAGAACAGATAATATATTTCAATCTGAAAGATCGGGGTTGACGTAATGGAAGAAAAACAGTTAGAGAAGTACAGTTCAGCGATAACCCTTTCTGATATGGAGATATTTGTCTTTCCGGAGTTGATGTATGCTC
>CAZBKA010000231.1:0-2526 GCA_964492365.1 uncultured Pirellulales bacterium
TAGAGCTTGTTGGGGTTTGTCAGTATATTCATGATGATGCAAAAGAAGAAAAGCTATGCTGGAATCCAGATGGTTCAAAACCTGAAAGCCAGATTTACAGTAGGGTTTCTTTGGAAAAAACTCCTGCAAAATTTATTGGCTTTGTCTTTCGTTCAACAAAAGGAGGGCTTGAAAATACGCTTCAGAATATTGATGATTTGTCAGGAATAGAATTCTTAAGGGGAAATTATGGAGCATTCGATGAAACTGGGCGTTTGATTGAAGGGGATAATTATTTTGTGCACGATGGTTTTGTTGTTGAAAGAGATTTTGTTGACCTTAAGCTTCGGATACAGCCTAATGAGTGGTTAACAGCATCGTATTATGACGGTAAGTATACTGTGTCGGGGTTTGATAAGAGGGTCAGGGTTATTGAATCTTATGACACGACTCGATGTGCAAAACTTGCTTTTGAAGTTAGTGACGATCTTGAGGTAAGAGTTAATGCTCAATATTTTGATGCAAAAGACAGTCGAAAAGATTTGTGGCAGGAAGGTAATGTGAAATCTGCCAAGGATGCTGATGGCAAAGAAATATATATTGCATTGTTCGGAAATATCAAATTGGCGGATATAAAGATGTTTCGAGTTGATGTTCGGCCTAAAAAATATCAATGGGTTGAGTTTAAGAATGTTTGTCTCAAACCGAAATTTAAAAGTGAAGGGAATGTTGAAGGTGTGGTTGATGTTGAAGGGAGTGATAGTAATATTGAGCTGACGGTAGAGTCTGCGCCTATAGCATATTGGGGTTTTGATGGTGGGGCGGAGGATTCGGTTGGTGGTCATGATGGGGTGGTTTATGGAGCTACTTTGACAGATGGTGTTTCTGGGCAGGGGTATTATTTTGAAGGTGACGGGGATTGTATTTCGATTCCGGATGCGGAGGTTTTTGATTTTGGGATGGGGGATTTTTCGCTATCGTTATGGTTTAAGACGGGGTGTCCGACAAATAATTTTCTGATGAATTTTAAGCAACGTGATAATAATCCGCATATTGAGCTTTATGTTAATCAGCATTTTGGGGCGCATCTTTTGCCTGGATTTACGAGAGTTGAATATGTGGATGCTGGGATTCGGGATGATAGATGGCATCATGCGGTGGTGACAATGCAAAATGGTGTTGAGAATGGGTATAAGCTTTATCTGGATGGGATTAATGTTGGTGCGGGGACATATTCTGGTAGATTAGATAATTGGGATATGATAACGATCGGCAGCAGTAGTAAAGACAGTAAAGACGGCTTTAATGGAGTGATCGATGAAGTGGCTGTCTATGATGAAGCGATATCTGTAGAGCAGGTAAAAGAATTGTTTAGTAAATTTAATCGAGATGGCAGTGAAGCTGATCGGCAAAAACAACGTGTGGAAAACGTAGACGGTCTGGTTGGATATTGGGATTTTGATGGCGTGGCTAAGGATAAGGTCGGCGGCAATGACGGAGTGGTTAATGGTGCTACGTTAGCTAAAGGTGTAAAGGGGCAGTGTTATTATTTTGAGGGTGATGGTGACTGTATTTCGATTCCGGACTCTGAGGTTTTTGATTTTGGGGCGGATGATTTCAGTATTTCGGCGTGGTTCAAGGTTGATGTGATGAAAGGGTCTTTTCCTTTTATTTTTAATTTTCGCCAGAATGATAATAATCCGCATATTGAAGTTTATATTGGCGGCGATTTGGGAAGTCATATTCTGCCTGGTGATACAAGGCTTACTTATAAGGATGCTGGTTTGGATGATGACAGATGGCATTATGTTGCGATTACTATGCAAAATGGTGTTGAAGATGGTTACAAGTTGTATCTTGACGGGATAGTTGTTGGCAAGGGGAGTTATTCTGGTAATCTGAGAGATTGGGATAGTATTACTATTGGTGGTCAGATGAAAGGGGGGAGAGATGAGTTTGCTTTTAAGGGGTTTATTGATGAGGCGGCGGTTTATAAGAGAGCATTGTCTGCTGAGGAATTACAGCGGATTTATAATGATGTGACAGGGGAATCCAAGGCTTTAGATTGGAAATTGGATGCTGGTAATATTTCAAAGCTGGAGTTTCGGATCGTGGTGGAGCCTTCGATATCGAGTTTTGCTGGTTTGCGTTTGGAGTTGGATGAGCAGAGGCGTTACAAAGAGGATTTGAAAAAGAATGGGCCTGCGGCGGGGCAAATAATAGGTGATGAATATGTTTGGATTGAAGTGCGTGATGGGTTTAAGGTTGGTGTGTTAATTGAGCAGGAATATGAGGGTAAGAATTATGTACTGGTTTGTAATCAGAAAAACAGGAAGATGGTTGCTGACGGTGAATGGTGGCTGCAAAGGGCTTATGCTGGTAAAGATAGTATGGGCGAGCCTGTGGTTGAGCTTGAATTTGATGCAAAGGGGTTAGAGTTATTTTATGAGTTTACAAGTGAGAATTTACATCATCGATTAGCGGTTATTGTTGGTGATAAGATTTGCTCTGTGGTTAATATTCAGTCGGTTAGTAGAGGTAAGGGAA
>CAZBKA010000232.1:0-2503 GCA_964492365.1 uncultured Pirellulales bacterium
AAATCAGAGAACTACGCCATAATCTTTACCATATTTACTAACCACAAAATCAATATCCTTATCCCCTCTGCCAGAAAGATTAACCAGAATCGTTTCATCCTTGTCAAGCTTAGCAGCCAGTTTCATCGCATAAGCAACCGCATGAGCACTTTCCACCGCCGGTATTATGCCCTCAACTCTTGAAAGCTCGAAAAACGCACTGATAGCCTCTTTGTCATTAATAGTTTCGTAATTAACTCTTCCGATGTCTTTTAGATAACTATGCTGAGGCCCCACTCCTGGATAATCAAGCCCCGATGCCACCGAATAAACCGGCAATGGCTCACCTTTTTCATCCTGCAGCAGATAGCACTTAAATCCATGAATGGTACCAGGTGTGCCCATTTTCAACGTAGCCGCATGTTCACCAACCTTAAACCCAACACCCGCAGGTTCAACACCATAGATATTCACATCTTTATCATCAAGAAACGCCGTAAACAGCCCTATCGAATTGGAACCACCCCCAACGCACGCCACAAGATTGTCAGGCATTTTGCCCGTAAGCTCGCGGAATTGTTCTCTAGCTTCTTCGCCGACTATTTGCTGAAAATCCCTGACCATCATCGGAAACGGATGAGGACCAACCACAGAACCTATTGCATACAATTGATTTACAGGGTCTTTCATATAGCCAATAAAAGCTTCATCAACAGCTTCTTTGAGTGTTCTTAAACCGCTTTTTACCGGCACAACCGTTGCACCAAGAATCTTCATACGAACAACATTAGGATGCTCTTTAACAATATCAACCTCACCCATGTATATATCGCATTCCAACCCAAGCAATGCCGCCGCCGTCGCCAATGCAACACCATGCTGACCGGCACCTGTTTCTGCTATTATTTTCTTTTTGCCCATCTTCTTAGCCAGCAACGCTTCACCTAGACAATGATTAATTTTATGGGCACCGGTATGATTGAGATCTTCACGCTTTAAATATATCTGTGCTCCGCCTATTTTTTTTGATAAGTTTTTGGAATAAAAAACTGGGCTGGGTCTGCCTACATAATGCTTATAGTAATATGAAAGCTCTGCTTTAAAATCAGGTTCCTCTCTTATCTTCTGATAAGCCTCAGCAATCTCAGCAAGTATAGGCTCAAGCTGAGGAGGAACAAAACGCCCCCCGTAAGGACCAAAATAACCATCTTTGTTTGGTAATTTATTTAAAACCTGTGCCATTTTTTCTCCTGCTTCTTCCTAATATTAACAAACCTGTCTCAAGTTGGTTTCTACCAATAGAAACATTGTATCAAAAACAAATCTGTCTGTAAAGTGTATTCAAGAATAATTTATCCATTAAGCGTTAATGCTAAATCTTCAAACACCTTAAAGATTTAGATATAAAGATTTTACAAAACCCTCTAAAAAATAAAAAACAGAAATACCCGGGAAAGAACCACATTTTTTATGAATATGACCATTAGTTTCAATCTTTTTCCTTGCAATCTGTTTAAAAATCAGTAAATTGGCACTTTTGGTGCTCTAATCAGCATCAAGGGTCGGTGCCCGAGTGGCTAAAGGGGATGGGCTGTAAACCCATTGTCGTAAGACTACGCAGGTTCGAATCCTGCCCGGCCCATTTGTTTGTTTTTCCCATACTCTCGCATGTCTGTGTTTTCCTGTCGCAAACTCCTGTATCCATAAGATGTTATGTCAACGCTAATGTTAAGCAATCACGTGTTCTACACGGTTATTTAAACAAGAGAACAACAATTTGAGCCCTATGAATATTTGCACTGTACAGGAGCAAAGAATGATAATCATCTGAATCAAAAATGACACAGAAGCATAAATGGTATTTTGGGGTCAGTGTAACGCGTTTCTTGGAATATAAAAATCTCCGGGACTCTCACCATCCTCGGTATAAGGCTCATTTGTAACAGGGTCTATTATTATCTTCATTGGCACAGCTTGTGAAGGTGTGAAAATTTCCACATGACCATCAGTATAAGCAGCGTGCAGTTTTACCTTAATTTCGTCCAAATCAACCACACACGATGCCGGACAAGACCACCAGGCTGATTCTCTTAAACTCTCTGGTACCAGTTCCGAATTTTCGAGCTTCTCGCAACTTCCGTAAGCTCCAGGGGTACGCCTGTGGTTATATCCAAAATAACATGTCATCATCAATTTGCTTTGATGACAGCCGCCAGAGGACGGGCCACCAGGACCCCTGAAAAGTCTATTTTTATTAAGCCAGCCTGTATAATTCCAGTAAAAACAATACGTTCCTCTGACTGCAAATATATCAAATGTTGTATCCGGATTATTCCATTCGTCACCAGCGTCCCATGCTTCCTGTAGATATTTAAATTTCTGGGGGGCTCTTGGGCAAAACATTATGCTTGCATCAGTAATGTAGCCGCCGAGATATTCGCTCATTGCACGATGTGGATGCCAAGGTGTGGTATTTGTAGCAGCCAGAGTCCTCGGGTCGGACCAGTTCCAACTGCCGCTCCAT
>CAZBKA010000233.1:0-2450 GCA_964492365.1 uncultured Pirellulales bacterium
CTTGGTAGCCTTGCTCTTCTCAGGAAGAAAAATAACTAAACAAAGCTGTTTAAAAATTCTAAATAGTTGATTATGACGGGGTCTGTTTTAAACGGACCCTGTTTTTTTTGCGCATTAACCATGCATTGAAGTAAAGTTTAGCTTGACGAATCAACTGAAATTGATTTTACTGAATGCAGTTGTACAAATTATAAAATAAAAGCTTTAAAGGAGACCGTTATGGTAAGAAAATTTTTGGCATTCATATTCATAACTTCATTAGCCATTCTCACAGGTTGCAATGAGGCCAATAAAGGTGAAAGTACATTGCTGGTAGAGGAAACAAAAATCACCGAAGCTGCCTACCTGTCTTCTAATATCACCGATGCCACAGAAACAGACCTGGTAGAAAAAATGGCAAAAAGCAGAACAGAGTATCGGCAGGGATTAAATGCCCTCGTCGATTATTATAACAACACTGGAAACAACATGAAAATGAACTGGGCAAAAAATGAGCTCCAGCAATTCGATCAAAAGGCACAATACAATTATATTTCAGAAGCTTCCATAGCCGGTGAAGAACTAAAAGCAATAGATAAAATCGCCGAGGCAGACGCACTATACGATCAGGCTTCTGAGATCGACAAAAAAGCAAGCGCTATCGTAATAATGCAGGATAACAATAATCTTCGTCTGGCCCTTACAAAATATAACCAGCTCATAAAAACTTATCCAACCAGCGACAAAATAGATGACGCCGCATACAACTCGGCAAGAATACATGAGCACTTCAAGGACTACGAAATCGCTCTCGTCTATTACCAGAGAACTTACCAGTGGGATCAGCAGACTACTTACCCCGCAAAATATCGAGCTGCCTGGATTTTGGACTACCACCTAAGCCGTAGGGATCAGGCCCTGCCACTTTACCAGCAGGCTGCAGAAGATAAAAATGTCTCCGCATTTTATCGTGATTGCGCTAATACCAGAGCAAAAGAATTAACAAAGGTAATTAGCCCTGAAAAATAATAAAACCGTGACGCTTTACTTGACAACCAGGGCCTGAGAAAAAAACAGGCCCTTTTTTTTGTAAAAAAATGCTGAATAACTTCGAACACAAAATAATTAAATTCATAAAGGAATGCGACATCTTTGCACCAGGCGATAACGTCTTGCTCGCAATTTCAGGCGGCGCCGATTCCACAGCCCTTGTACACATACTTGCAAAACTAAAATCTGAAAATTTCCTGAACAATAATTTTATCTGCATTCATATCAACCATCAACTCAGAGGCTCCGACGCCGATGCAGACGAAAAATTCGTTATCGAACTGGCAGAAAAATTCAACCTGCCGGTAATAACAAAGAAAATAAACATAAAAAAAATTGCCCGTGAAAACAAACTCTCAATCGAAACCGCCGCACGCAATGAAAGACTTAAAGCCATCCTCGAAACCGCAAAAGCCAATAATTGCTCAACAATAGCAACCGCCCATCATTGCAACGACAACGCAGAAACCATCATTCAGAGACTCACTCGCGGCACAGGTTTCAAAGGCCTCGCAGGAATCTGGTCCAAACGCTCATTCCCAGACAATGTTACCTTAATAAGACCTTTGCTATCCGTTACAAAACCCGAAATTATCGACTACCTCGCCGAAAAAAATGTTTCTTTCTGTAACGACTATACCAACGACCATTGCCAATACAGACGCAATTTTATCCGTCATAAACTCCTGCCCCAATTGCAGCAGCAAGCTGAAAATGACATCACGCAACTGCTTTTCAACCTTTCAGCCGCCGCACAAAAGCTTTATCTAAAAATTGAAAAATCAGCACAAAGCTTATGGCCGCAGATCGCAACCCTCACCGATAACCAGATTGAAATTAACATCGATGAATTCGCAGACAAACTGCCCGAACTGCAAGTCGAACTTATCCGAATTGCCTTTTCTCTCATGCACGCAGGTCTGCAAAACATCACCGCTCAGCACTATCAGCGTATCATCGAGCTTACCAAAAAGAACATCACAGGCAAAACCATCGAACTGCCCAACAACTTCGAAGTCTCCAGACAATACAACAAACTTATTTTCAAAAAAACCTCTGTCCCTGATGCCGCTGCCAAAGATTTTAAACAAACCAAGATTAACATCACAGGCCAAACAAAATTCAATAACCTCCTGATAGAAACAAAAATTCTGTCTATAGAAGATTGCAACCTGCAAAAATTCAAAGCCGACAAAACCAGCCACATTGAATGGTTCGACTATAACAAGCTGACATTACCTCTGACAATACGCCCCCGACAAACAGGCGACCGCTTCATACCTATAGGTCAAAAAACCGAAAAGAAAGTCGGCAAGTTCCTCACCGATACAAAAATCCCCCTGCCTCAAAAATCAAATATCCTCATAATAAAAGATGCGGACAGGATAATCTGGATTTACCCCATCCGCACAAGCCAACAG
>CAZBKA010000234.1:0-2381 GCA_964492365.1 uncultured Pirellulales bacterium
GCAGGGGATTTTTTGCACGGTAAATATTTTTGTAATAATAGTCATACAAGCTTTCATCGGTAACTTTATAGGTCAGATATAGCCCAAGCCCTGCCGTGAAAAAATTACGCGAAACTCCTTCATAATAACTGTCCTTATAAGGCAGGATATTGTATCTTGCTGTCGGTTCGAGTGTTAGCGCCATCTTTTTGCCCATGGGGATATTAACACTTAAACAACCAATGGCTTGCACATTAATATCTGCCCCGGATTTTTCATTGATGATTTCGGTATGGTCGTCAAAAAATAAGACCTGCTTTTTGCCAACTGAAAAAACAGGAGCTACGCCAATACCAAAATCAACCGTTGCTTTTTTAATATGAAAAAGGGTGATTTTTAAAAGAACAGGAACATTTACAGAATAATACCTGTAAGCTTTATGGTAATCTTCAATACCAAGGATAGAATCGCGGTAGTTCAATATGGTGTCAGCAAGTGTAGTTGTGCGGTATCCCTGGCTTTGAAAGGATACGCCAAATTCTATAGATAACCTTTTGCTGACCGGGCGGTTTATTGAAAAACCAAGCAGGTAACCATACCGCGGCAGGTCGATGTTTTTAATAAAAGCAGCGTCCTGGCCGGAAGAAGTACTCCCTTTTACCATGTGCAAACTGTAATCGGCGCAACCATACAGACTGAACCCCCAATAGGTCGTGTCCTTCTCATTTGTTTGCGAAAAACCTGTGAATGAGGCCAAACTAAATAAAATAACAAGGGTCAAAACTCTTTTCATAATTTGTTTAGATGAAAATAAAATCAAAAATACTTAAATTTTTATAACCCCATCCAAAAAATGTTAATAGTTGTTAAACATCTTTAACAGGGAAGACCAAAAGCTAAAAAATGCTAATTTTGCCGTTAGAATTGTTATTATTAACCTACAATAATTATTATGACTGATCAGAATTATTTGAAAGGCGGTGAGTTTATCACCAAAACTGTTTCCGACATTTTTATTCCGGAGGAGTTCAACGAAGAACAAAAAATGATTGCAGAAACCTGTGACGATTTTCTTGAAAAAGAAATTTATCCGGTTCTTGATGATATCGATGCTGCCAAACCGGGATTGATGAGGGAACTTTTATATAAAACAGGAGAGTTAGGCCTTTTGGGGATTTCTATTCCTGAACAGTATAATGGCTTTGGCCAGACGTTCATCACCTCTATGCTCACCAGCGACCGGCTTGGTGCTGGGTTTTCCTTTGCTGTGGCATTTTCGGCGCATACAGGTATTGGGTCGTTGCCTATATTATATTATGGTACCGAAGAACAGAAACAAAAATACCTTCCGAAGCTGGCTACCGGTGAATTTGCCGGAGCTTATTGCCTCACAGAGCCTAACGCCGGATCGGATGCCAATTCAGGTAAAACCCGTGCGGTTCTCTCTGCAGATGGCACACATTACAAACTGAACGGACAAAAAATGTGGATCACCAACGGTGGCTTCGCCGATGTGATGACCGTATTTGCAAAAATTGACGACGACCGCATTTTAAGTGCTTTCATCGTTGAACGTACATTTCCGGGAATATCCTTTGGCGCCGAAGAGAAAAAGATGGGCATTAAAGGTTCGTCAACCGTTCAGATTTTCTTTAACGACTGCGAAGTTCCCGTCGGAAATTTGCTTGGTAAAAGAGGTGAAGGATTCCGGATTGCCCTCAACATTTTACACATAGGCCGTATCAAACTTGGCGCAAATGTTTTAGGCGCCTGCAGGTTTACCACCAATAAATCGGTACAATATGCCAACGAGCGTAAACAGTTTAATTCGAAGATTTCTGCCTTTGGCGCCATTCAGCATAAACTGGCTGAGCAGGTGATCAGGGGATTTGCTGTGGAATCGGCTGTGTACCGTACCAGCAAATATGTTGATGATACCATAGATTTCAACGTCAGCCAGGGAAAAGAAAAGTCGCAGGCTTACCTCGAAGCTATCGGTGAATATGCCATGGAAGCAGCCATATTAAAAGTATTTGGTTCGGAATCACTGGATTATATCGTGGATGAAGGGGTGCAGATCCATGGCGGTATGGGCTTTTCAGCTGAAATGCCTGTTGACAGGTGTTACCGCGATTCACGCATCAACAGGATTTTTGAAGGCACCAATGAGATCAACCGTATGGTTTGCGCCGACATGATGCTGAAACAGGCTAAAAAAGCTGACTCCACCATTTTTGCTGAAGCAAAGAACATTTACGAAAATATCGAAGGCCTGCAAAATACTGCATTAACCCTTACTTCTTATTTTGATTATTACCAGAAAGTCGTAGAGAACTTCAAGAAAACAGTGCTGCTGATCATGAGCAGGGCGTATGAAACTCTTGGCAAACAATATTCTCAGG
>CAZBKA010000235.1:0-2340 GCA_964492365.1 uncultured Pirellulales bacterium
CCGCTGCCCTGGCTGCATTGTAAGTTACAACGGGAATCCAGCTATACTGCATCTTTACTTTGCCTGAAAGATTTTCGTATTGCTGATAAATGCCTCTGAGAAATTTATTAAACTCCTGAACCGATTCCGATAGCGGTACGGAAACTGATTGAGTTTTACCGCCTTTTAATATTGGCAGTTTGTGACCAGATTTTTCAAGCTCTTTTGAAAGTTTATCACGATTGATGACATCCCAGCCAGCCTGGATCAACTTCGATAATTCAGGGCCGTTAGCAAACTTTGCAAGTATCTGTCTTTGTACCCATCTCTGGCCTGCGTTCATCTCAATTGTCGGCAGTACCTGTGCAAATGCCGATACAAAGCTGTCAAAGGTAGTAATATTAAATTCTTCCAGTAAATGAGGTGTCGCAAGTCTGAGCATGTGCCATGCTTCACCAAGGGTATTGGTTATCGGTGTTCCTGTCGCAAGGACTACACCTTTGCCGTTTGATTTTTCCTGAACATGACGAGTCTTTAAAAACAATCCGCTGGCCTTCTGGCTTGGACTGTTATCAATGCCCTTAACATTTGACAGCTTCGTACTAAATGGCGGTTTCTTATAGGCGTGTGCTTCATCGATGAACATTGCATCGATTCCCAACTGCTCAAAGGTAATAACATCATCCTGTCTCTTGGCAAGTTTGTCACGTAAGGTTTTTAATTTCTTCTCAAGGGCTTTCAATCTTCTCTGAATGGCTTTAACTGTCGGACTTGCCTTGCCGTCTGTCGCCTTGGCATTATAAAGAGTTTCCTTCAGCTCATCTGCCTGCTCGTTCATGTACTGCTTTTCTCGTTCACCATCATCAGGGATAAGATCGAAACTGCTTTGGGCCATAATTACAGCGTCATAATCACCGGAGGCAATCCTGGCCATGAAGATTTTACGTTTCTTAGCTTCAAGGTCTTTCGGCGTAGCCACTAAGATATTAGCTGTCGGATACATAGCCCGAAACTGTGATGCAAACTGGCCTAACGTTGCGTTCTGAACAACAATAAGAGGCTTATTAGCTAATCCTAATCGTTTCATTTCCATAGCACATGCCGCCATTACAATAGTCTTGCCAGAGCCTACGCAATGGGCGATCATGCCGCAGCGGTCCTGAATCATTCGCCAGATTACATTTTTCTGATAACTCCTTAAATTAAAAACTTTACTTGAACCGGGCAGTTCCAAATGCGAACCGTCAAATTTAGGTGTAACATAGAAATTGAAGTTTTTGTTATATTCATCCTGAAGTTCTTCAGAGAATTGATCGTTTTGATTTATCCACTTGAGAAATTCTTTCTGCATCTTCTCAACTGCCATCTCAGCAGCTAATGTCTCTTTTTGGTTGAACACACGGGATTCACCACCGCCAGGTTCTCTTATCGTATCCATCACCCTGATCTGTTTCATGTTCAGGGCTTTTTCAAGTATCTTATCACCTGTGAACCTTGCTGTACCAAAAGTTTCTAAGTTCTTGGCCGTACCATAGAACGTATTTCCAACAACTATCCACTCATCAAGAGCTGGTATATATTTAACTTCACCATGTCTGCTGTCGAGTATTTCCCTTGCAAAGCTCTGAACGATATGTGATGGAAGCCATGCAGCGCCAAGCCTGAAATGAATATCTTTAATACCAACGGTTTTAGGCTGAACAGCAGTAAGGGCTTCAACATGCTGGTCAAACCGTTTGTCACTTTTAGCTGCTTGTACTGCAACATGGAGCTTATGACGGACATTGCCGCTTAGATACCGTTGAGCAGTTTCCCATAGACCGTTTTCTGGGTTCTCAAAAGCTTCTGATTTTTCAGATAGTTCCTGCTTGATCTGATCTACGGTCTTGCTTGTCAGTTTAGCTAAATAAGGAATATCAACCTTACCGTGATAACAAAGTGATATGTGCATTGCATCTGTCAGTGTATCGGCTGAAGCTGGCGGAGAAACAGGCTCAATTGTCCTTTGTGTAAAGACTGCTGCTTTTTCTATGACCTTTTTCTTATCACCAGTTTTTTCATCTCTGATATTGGTAACCGTTTCCAACGAAGCAACCAGATAATAACCTGGGTCAAAATCAAACTTACTGCTGTTTTTTGAATTAAAGTAACCATGTTTGGATATATATTGGTCATAGGCATCATTGAGCTTTTTCTGTGACTGGATTATTTCCTCATCGGTAGCTTCTTCGGCAAGCATCAACTGTAAATGCATCTGATAAACATCACGAAGTTTTATAAAAGCTACCGCCTGTTTTTTGGCGCTTGCTGAACCGAGCTTATTTGTAACCTCTGACAACTTTACCCTCTTGCCATCCATTA
>CAZBKA010000236.1:0-2295 GCA_964492365.1 uncultured Pirellulales bacterium
CTTGAAAACCGTTTTACCGAAAGGTAACGGGGGTTCGAATCCCTCCTGCTCCGTTACGTAAGTGCTGAGAAGCCAATGACTTAGAAAAGTCGTTGACTTCTCTTTTTTTTAGCCTATTTTGTTGTTATGCAAATTGTTATGCAAATTGTCTGACATACTACCTGCTGAGATGTTCGAGGGCTTTGACAAATGGAGCACTGGAAACTTTCATCGCCCCATCGAATGGACGATTCATGTCCTCAACCAAAAAAATTGCGGATGATACCGACATCGCACATACCATAAAAACTGTGATAATCGTTAAATTATACGGGGAGAACAGGCCGGTGCTGATGAAAAGAATGGTAAGCCAGAATATAAGTATCACAAGGAACGTTGCAGGCAGTGTAATCTGCGCCTCCTCTATTATCAGCCAGTGCGATTGCAACAGTTCGTTGCCTATTTGCATAGCCTGAGTTTGAAGTGACCGCTGAGATTCGTTTTGCGGGACCAGTACCCGCAGCTTATCTACAACAAGCTCCATCCTTGTAAGCTTCCCCGAGGTTTGCATTTTAATCTTTTTGGTCTTGTCTTTGTGCGACATCCTGTCGACCATTGATTGTACGACATCTCGCAATTGCTCACGGACTTCTTTTGTTTCAGGTCCGTAGAAGTTAAGGACACGGTCAAGCATGATTATTTTAGCGCCGGTCTCCGTAAAGGCAGTATTCATCACGTCTAATGAACTCTTTGCTGAACTAATCAGCAGACCAAGAACAAGGGCAGACAGTGTGGCAATAATTGCGACCCCCGTCTTCATAGCATCTTTAGAATCATCACGCAGATGATGGTCAGGCAAAATACTACGAAGGAACAAACCCAGCATCGCCCCGCCGAAGACACACACAAAAGTTACCAAACCAATTATAACTGAACTCATCGTCCACCCCATCAAAAAGAGCAAAATGACAAAGCAGCTTTTACCGAAGTAATTATTAGTATCAAGCAGCAATTTCTTATCATCTTTATCGGGCCGGTATTTTCAATGTCATCCCAACAGCAAGATTTGTGTTGTTATTTGAAACATTAGGGTTTAGCTTTATTATTTCTTTATAGCGATTACCATCACCAAGCTGACTTGCCGCAATCCCCCAGAGGCTGTCACCATCTTTTACTATATAAACCGTTGTTGCGGCACTCTGCGCGTTATCCATCGCTAAAGCCGCCACATCCTTCACATCGGTATTCGCTGCCGGGTTGATTACAGCCGCCCCCCCGCCTCCGATTTTGGCTTGTTCGAGTTCTGTTTTAACTTGTTCAAGTTCTGTTTCGACCTGCGTAAGCTTACTGTTTAGTCTCACTACTTTCGCATCAGCATTGCGAATCCTCTCCTGCGATATCATCTCTGACTTTTGCATCTCCGATTGCAAATCAGCGATAATTACCTTACCCTTATTTACCTTTGAATTTGTAATTAGCACTCCACTGCCTACTCCAATTCCCAGTCCAAGTATAGAGACAATCACGTATATAGCTATTTGTCGCTTCAATTTTTCATTCCTTAAAAAACGCTATCCAATTTACTCCGCAAATTGTACCGTCTCTTAGTCCGTAAAGCAAGAAAAACTAAACCAAAACTCAACCCCTCTCTTATACGCAGACTTCCTCGGCTTCAGCTGCCAGGTAGTGTAATTGACCTCTATGTATAACTCTTCTGTTTGAACAACTATACCGATTGGGCTTTTATGACCTGAAAACCGCATGTCCATGTTTCAGAATCAACAAAATCAAGGCAATCATCCATCCTGAATCATTCTGCTTTTATATTCGCTTTTTTATGCTTCACAAGACTCTGTACATATGTGAATATCACCATGATACACAGCCCCAGAAGAACAACGCCGCATATACCCGAAATCATCACGTCAGGTTGGATTTTACCGCCATTAAAATACCCCGGCAAACTTGTAACAAAAGGTTTTATCTGGAGAACCAAGGCTATAATTGTCATTGTCATCATAAAAATCATCGGAAGCACAACGTAAAATACGCGTTTACCCGACTTTGCAAGCCACACAGATAAAACCAGCAGGGTCAAACCCGCCAGCATCTGGTTACTTGTTCCGAAAATAGGCCAGGCAAGCAAATACGCTTTTTCTTCAGACAGAAGTATAAAAGCAAGAGGCAGACACAAGCTGACAAACGTAGCAGCACAGCCGCCGGCAAAACTTTTCCAGCCCGTAAGTTCCTGAAATATATACCTTGCAAGACGAGTTGAAACATCGAGTGTGTCGTAAACGAATGTTGAAAAGGCCA
>CAZBKA010000237.1:0-2289 GCA_964492365.1 uncultured Pirellulales bacterium
CAAATCATATTCAGGCAAACTGTCACTGTCTTTCTGGTTAACTCTCAACTCCGCGCTTGGTGTTCTTTCTATGACGCTCACAGGAATAAATTCCTTCCCGTGCAGATCATTGATGAAGTCTGACAATTCATAAACCATAGTCTTGGGAACATCTTTTATTACCGCAAATCCGCCCGCTGTATCACCGTAAAGAGTTGAATACCCGACAGCTGTCTCGCTTTTATTGCCCGTAGTCAGCACAAGATAACCGAACTGGTTGCTCATGGACATTAAGATACTGCCTCTTATTCTCGCCTGAAGATTTTCAAAAGCAAGCCCCTTATTGTTCCATCCATTGACCACTTTCAGCGTATTATCGAAAGTCGTTAAAATATCTTCGATGGCGATGGTATGAAATTCAATTCCCATATTCAAAGCAGTTTTTTCTGCATCGCTTATGGTCTCGGCACAGTTAAATCTTGATGGCATTGTCACACCAATCACATTTTCCGCCCCAAGTGCATCAGCGGCAATAGCAGCAGTCAAAGATGAATCGATCCCGCCGCTCAGGCCGATCAAAACTTTATTAAAGCCATTCTTTTTAACATAATCCCTCGTGCCAAGCATCAGTGCTTTATAAACAGCCTCTATAGGCTCAAGCTGCATTGGTTCAGGACATCTTTTGTATGCTTGTATACTTTTAACACTGACTTTGTTTGAATCATCACAGCCGATATCAGCAGTTAAAATATCCTCCTCGAAAGCTTTCGCCTGTGAAATAACAGTACCGCTGCTGTCTGCGAACATACTTCTGCCGTCAAAGACAAGTTCATCCTGCCCACCGACAAGATTACAATAAGCAATTGCACAGCCAAAGTGTTTTGCACATTTGCTCAATGTTTCTTGTCTCTGATTAATTTTACCGAGATTGAAAGGCGAAGCAGATATATTCAATATCAGTGAGTTTTTAATATCGGGTCTCAATTTCTCAAGGTGCTCGAAACACCATATATCTTCACATATGGTAAAAACAATCTTAATCCCTTTAACCTCTATAACTAAAGGCTCATCTCCTTTTTCAAAATAACGCTTCTCATCGAATACGCTGTAATTCGGAAGTACATTTTTATGATAGATATTTCGTATTTGACCTTTTTCTATTACTGCAAGACTGTTAAATCTTTTTTTATTTTTATACTCAGCAAAACCAGCAACAACGATACCATCCGAACAGCTTTTGGCAAATTTCTTCATAGCATCGAAATTATCCTGCATGAACTGGGGCCTCAATAGCAGATCTTCCGGAGGATATCCGCATACACACAATTCCGGAAATACGATTAACTCCGCGCCAGACTTAACCGCATCATTATAAAATCGATGCATACTATTAATATTACCGTTGATGTCACCCACTGAAGCATTAAATTGCACCAGTGCCACGTTCAAAGCCATTCTAATACCCTTTTACTTTTAATATCGCATAGAAATCAATAGCCGATATATTATTGTTTTAACCATGCGCTTGCAACTTAAATATAAAGGCCCTGGGTTAACCGGAAAATACCGAAACTCAGGGCCGAAATTTATACTGCAGATAAAGCAGGCTGATTATCGTAAGAAAAGCATCTCTGCATAAGTTGGCAATGGCCACAGGTCAACATCAATAATCTTCTCAAGCTCATCAGCATCATGACGCACCTTGTTCATCGCAGGGATCATTTCATCACGGCATTTTTCTGCTCGTTTGACAACGTCACTCATACCGCTTGTTTTTTCGGTTACAGCCTCAAGGCTCTCAATATTATCGTAAAGAGAATCAATCAGAACACAAACTTTATCAAGCATCTTTTTCTGTGCTCCTGCAACGGAGCCAGCACCGGATATACTGTTAATAGAATTTCCAAGTCTGCCCGAATATGCAGATGCTGCCGGTAATATTTGCCTCTTGCCCATATCGAGCATTGTCCTGGCTTCAATATTGAGCGTCTTGCTGTAATTTTCAAGAAGGATATCTGCTCTTGCATGAAGTTCCGCTTCGGAAAGAATTTTATGTCTGATGAACAGATCAACATTTTCTTTGTCTATTATTGTACGAATTGATTCAACAGTAGAGCGTATATTTGGAAGACCTCTCCTTTGAGCTTCCTCTGTCCATTCATTCGAATAGTTGTCACCATTGAATACAACTTTGCTGTTCTCTCGTGCAATTTTTTGCAGCAGTTTCTGTAGTGTGGCTTTTATGTTTCTAACACCCTCCAGCTCATCTGCCATTTCACCAAGTATATCGGCAACAATTGTATTCAACAC
>CAZBKA010000238.1:0-2271 GCA_964492365.1 uncultured Pirellulales bacterium
TATTATACAACCGATGGCACCGATCCTCGTCTGAACGGCGGAGCAGTTAGTCCAACTGCCAAGATATATACCGCGCCCATAAGCATCACTAATGCCGTAACGATTAAAGTAAGAGAATTTAATAATGGAAAGTGGTCTATCCTTAATGAGGCTAACTTCACAGTTGCACCTGCTAAATAATTTGGTAGCAACCATTTGAATAAAATGATGAGATGTTGAAAATTTAAAAGGGGATAAAGAAACATTTTCTTTATCCCCTTTTTGTCAATGTTCTAACATCAGTTTTTCGCTGATTATGCTATGTTATACTCTACCGCCTGAAATAACGGTATTGAAAGCCATTTTGTATTCATCACCAACCTTAACCAACCCCTGAACTTCACAGGTGTATTTTCGGCTCCTGAATTTTGTAATATGAGCCAGCATCAAAAGCCGGTCGCCAGGCTCGACTGGATATCTGAACGTTGCTGAATCAACACTCATGAACCCAATAAAACCTTCAAGGCCATAGATTCTTTTAACATAAAAACTCGATAACTGAGCTGCCGACTCTATCATAATAACCGCCGGCATCAAAGGCCTGCCTGGTATATGACCACGAACCCAGAACTCTTTGTCCGTTAGGTCTTTGTAACCCAATATCTGATGATCATTCGCGTTGTACCACAAAATGCCATCAAGCTGCTGCATTTCATAGTTTTGTGGGTTTACTTCAAGAATATCCTCTTTAGTAAAGAGAGACTTCGCATTCAAATCAATATTTGACAAATCAAAAAGCAACAATGGTGGCATTTACTATCACCTCAATACCTAATGCGCATTCGTATACATCTCGGCGGTACACCACCTGCTTCGGCTCTGAGTTTTACTCAGAGTTACCAAACTTCCTGTTACCAACTTTTGCCGAATGCTTTGTTAAAATTACTGGGCAGACCTAATCTCAAGAATGGAATTACGCACAGCCTGTGCAGCTTTTTTAATATCCTGCATCTGCTTGCGCACTCGAGTACCAGCAGCTTTATTGCCGCCTTGAGCTTTATTGATGTCTGCTTCTATTTCCGCTACCAGTGTCTTAAGATTCTCATATTCCTGCATTGAACAAACCTCCACTTTCCAGTCCAAATCCAAAATTATTAACTTAAAACCAACACTACAGCTTTAAAACTAACCTCATATGAATACTTTGTCAAAGGAAATTGCCGCTCATGAGCGAAAAAACCCTTATTTTTTATGTTTTTTTCAAAAAAAAGCTCATTATTTGCCTGTTTTTGCCACCAAACGCCCATTTTTATGCCATTAGCGGCTATTTTTTCTGATTAGACATGAAAATTTATCCACAAAAAGCCCGAAAATTTCCGTATCAACTATTGTATCAAAATCAGATATAACTATTTACTGCTGGTTTCTTCGAGCTTGATTACTTTATCAATAGTAAAATCTGCTGGATATTGAATTTCAAATACATTTTTGTCAAACTTATGGTTGATCTTTGGTTTGAGAATATCGATCTGGAATACATCATCTTCCGTTGAAACCGCCTTTATTTTTGTCGGAATAAACAGTTTTTTATCTATCCAGAAGTCAATAACAATATAGTCGTCGCTGTAATATGAACCTTCTTTAACTTTCAAATTAAGCTGTATCTGGTCATCATCTTCTGCAACCAGCGTCATATCAAAATCCTTTTTAAGCTCACCAGTGCGAATAAAACCGACGATTGGAAAATCCCTGCTGGCAAGTTCAAACGGATCCAACGGTGAATTAACATCAGCAAACTGTCTTTTTTTAACAGACTTCATCTGATAATCAACCCTGGTCAGCCAAACACCGTCAAAAACATACTGTTCAAGCTCTTTGCGTTCTTTTTCATCGTCCTGCTGAACAGTTTTAAAATCTATCCTAAGGGCTGAAAGGTCCTTTTGCTTCACATAGTACATCTGCCCTTTACGCAATGTTTTTGACTCAAACAGGGGCTGACTTACAAGATATTCGATATCTGCCTGAAAAAACTCACGCTTCGCAGTCTCTGCTGTGAGCTTATCCAGTATCTCATCGATCCTGCCATCTTCAATCACACCATCTTCTTTTTCAATCGAACAAGGCCTAGCTTCGCCTTGCGTGATTGAACAACCAAAAGTTAAAAACAAAAATACAACCGCAAAAGCACTCAGAATTTCTTTAGGATTTATATTATGAATTTTCATTTTGAATAATATCCACCAATAGACTCTGTTTTTCAATCATATAATCAGCATGTTCAGCAAATTCTTT
>CAZBKA010000239.1:0-2266 GCA_964492365.1 uncultured Pirellulales bacterium
TTTTTTTAATTATACGAATTTTTTCGTTGACTATACGAACGTTTTCGTATAATTTGTTTGAAGACGGATAAACAATATTTGAAAGGGATTGAATTATGGCGAGACAAAAAGTATCGGGGCCTACCGATAAGGAGCTGACAATTTTAGGTATTCTTTGGAATAATGGACCAAGCACCGTTCGGCAGGTTAATGAAGAGATGGGTAAGCAGGAAAGAACCGGCTACACAACAACACTTAAACTTATGCAGATAATGACAGAAAAAGGGTTGGTTGTTCGGGACGATTCTAAATTTCAACATGTTTACAAACCAGCGGTCAGTGAAGAGAATACACAAAAGCAGGTTGTTGGTAACCTACTTGAAAAGGTGTTCAGCGGTTCAGCTGAGAAGCTGGTAATGAGGGCTCTTTCAGCTAAGAAAGTATCGGCGAAGGAGCTGGCAAAGATAAGAAAAATGCTTGATGAAATGGAGGGAAAATAAAATGGAAACTCTGCAAAATATCTTTTCAGAAGCGATTGTTGAAAGACTCGGCTGGACGTTAGTGCATTTCGTATGGCAGGGAACTGCGGTTGCTATGATTCTTGCGATGCTACTTAAACTGTTACATAAAACATCGGCCAATATGCGTTATATAATATCCTGTATGGCTTTAGCTTTGATTGTTTTAATGCCGGTAATAACAATAAGAATGATTGATGTGTCTGCTGTTACAGCAGTGCCTGCAGAGGCCAATTTGATTGAGTTACCAAGAACAGATATGAGTGCTCAAGCTGTTTTGGAAATGCCACAGATAGAATTACCACCAGCACAAGCTGTTGTTGCGTCAAGGGAGGCGTTGAAAGATAGATTTGTTGAAGCTATTGAACCAGCATTGCCTTATATAGTTGCCGGATGGCTTATTGGTGTATTTGGTTTGAGCCTATGGCATTTAGGTGGGTGGGCACAATTACAAAGGCTTCGCAGGACGATGGTTAAGCCTGTTAGTGAAAAACTTGTTATTACGATGAATAAGCTTGCTGAGGTGATTGGTGTTAAGAAGGTGGTTTGTCTGATGGAGTCTGCGCTGGTGCAGGGGCCTATGGTTGTTGGATGGTTGAAGCCCGTGATTTTGCTTCCTGCGAGTGCTTTGACGGGGCTTGAACCTGAGCAGCTTGAGGCGATATTGGCGCATGAACTTGCACATGTGAAGAGGTGTGATTATCTGGTTAATATTATTCAGACGGCTGTCGAGATTGTTGGATTTTATAATCCTGCTATATGGTGGGTTTCAGCTAAGATAAGGACAGAGAGGGAGAATTGCTGTGATGATTTGGCGGTGTCAGTGACTGGCGATAAGGTTATTTATGCGCGGGCGTTGACTACGATGGAAGAGGTTCGGTGCGGCTACAAGCTTGCGGTTGCAGGGGGCGGTGGGAGTTTGTTTGACAGGGTAAAAAGACTGCTTGGAAAAGATGGAGACATATCTGGTGAGAAGAGTTTGCTGACTGCGGCGGCAGCGGTATTGCTTTTGGTGCTGGTTGCGATACCAGCGGGGTTTGCGGTGAGCAGCAAAGCTGGTACAAACGGAAATTCTATCAGTAAAACTGAGAGTGGTGATTATAAAGTTACACTTGATGGCGGTGTTACTGTTGAGTTGGTTGGTGTTTGTGATTATCCAGGGGATAGGCCGAGGAGTTGGCGGCCCGATGGGACAGAGCCAGAGAAAAAGTTGTATGTCAAAAGGGAGCGAGATTATAGTGACGGTCAATATGGTTTTATTCTTAAAGTTGATGGCCCAAATGATTTGAGTTTTGCATGGGAGGCGATTAAAGGAACCGGAGGTTTGTGGAGTTCCTGTAAGGTATTGGATGATCAGGGAGGTGTTGTTGAAGGTTTTGAAGCTGCTATTATTAGGAAACATGATGGCAAAGAAGCAGCAACTGATATCAGAGTTGGGATAGCGACTGGGCCTTGGGATAAGGTTGCCAGTCATGACGGTAAAAGTATGTGCATGACTCAAGGTATCGCTTTTGCCACTGCTTATGAGTCCGATGGTGCAGTACGAATTGTTGTTACTGATGGTTTAGGAAACGAAGTAGTCCAGCGAATAGTAGCTATTGATGAAAATGGCAACATTCACACGATTAGTTCAGGCTCGGTCTCAAATCAAAACCTACGGCAGACAACTGCAATTTTTCCAGGTTTGAACCTCAAACAGATTAAAGAATTTCAATTCCAGACTCGGCCTTACAAGTGGGTTGAGTTTAAGGATGTGTCATTAAAGCCTG
>CAZBKA010000240.1:0-2257 GCA_964492365.1 uncultured Pirellulales bacterium
ATAGTTATACATTGCTGCAATGTCGGAGAAGTTGTCTCCGTTAAAATCGCCCGCATGCAACACGGGGGACAACACGGGGGACGGTTCTATGATTTACGTCTAAATCCTTCGCACTATCCCGAAGTTTATCCCCGTCAATCTGCTGATCTGCCTCACAGACAAATCCTTTTCTTTGAGAGCTTTAATATATTTATCCCGTTCTTCTATATCCAGCACCTGAAATTCACTTGCGTTGTTGCATTTCGATATTTTTATTATAACCTTTTTTGCCTGTTCGTCGGTCAATCGGAACTTGATAGCTTCTATTTCCAGACATTTATCATCGTTGACTTGATTGTTGAACTTAACAAATTCAACCTTGCCAATCATTTCCAACGCAAACTCAGTATTCGTTAATTGTGCTGGTTTTGGATTGATGTATGCATTGTAGCTGCTCCATGCATAGTCACCAGCCGTTTTTGACAACCCGGCGTTAACCGGATTTTGGTGTATATACCTCAGCACTGCCAAGAAATATTCGTCTGTTTCAACCGGTTCACTCTTGTACCGATCCTGAAATAAATGCCCAGCACGGCTGTATTTACCGTTATACCAGTAAACAAACCTTCCGCCGATGCGTTTGAATATTTGCTCCAAGTCTTCTTGCTCAGTTTTAATCAGCAGGTGTATATGATTGCCCATAAGGCAGTAGGCGAACAGTTTATATCCGCATACTGCCTTACAATCGTTTAGTACTTCCAGAAATTTTCGATTATCTTCCTCGTCTTCAAATATTACCTGCTGATTGATTCCACGGAGCATTACATGGTAGATTCCGCTTTCACTTTTTCTTCTTGCGGTCCTTGGCATGGTTTATCACCTCAAAGTGACTATACCATAATGCAGATGATTTGTCAAATCATAGAACCGTCCCCCGTGTTGTTCGCCCCCGTGTTGTTCGAACGAGTTGGTTAAGTGAATCGTAAGTATAGGTCACTTTAAGTGTCGTACCCTCGTGTATTTGGGTAATAATATCACAGAATTGTCACCCGTGCTGCTTATAAAACGTATAAAATGAGAGTTACCTATGTTTTAAAACACCAAATACTATTAGCAGAAAAAATATTACACATGGCCAACCAAGAAACAATCCAAATAAAGTCTGCTTTTTTAATTTGCCTTTTCTGTAATCATTTATTGCCATTACAGTAAATTCAATAAAAACAATTAGCATAATTAAATAGCAAATAATTGATGCAAAATCGTAATATTTAATATCATCTAAAAAGTATGTCTGAACCGTTCTTCCAAAGATGATAAAGGGAAATGCGAAAGAGAAGGTAATATAAACAGCAATTAGCCCTTTCCTATCTTTATTTCGCCTTGAAAGTGCAAAATAAATCATTAAACCGAATAGAAATAAGCATATAGTTATGTACAGTGGTAATGGTAAAAAAATAAGACTCATTTGATAACCCTCACTTCATTCAATATCCAATAATTTTCTTTTTTGCATATGATCCTCCAAAACCGGTAATTACTCCTGTTCCTATTCCAATTCCCAAAGCAACCCCTGCTGGAGCACCCACCCCTGTGCAAATTAGACCTGCCGCAACACAGAAAGCAATACCAGTACCAGTAATAGCTAAAGCTGTAGTTAAGTCAGATGTTGAGTTGTGATATTTGTATACATCTGTACCAATATCAATAACATAGCCGAAAGCTCCCAACACACCAACACTTTTCGAGGCACCTTTCAGTAATGCTGTGCTTTCTAACGTATCTGCAAATCCTACTTTTATTCCTATTTTCGAGGAGTTTAAAAAAATTAATTTCGAACCATACTTTACATCCGGCAAATGATCTATTGCGTTTCCAAACATTACGTCAGCAACACCTTCGCCTGCACTTACAACAGTTTTACCAGCGGTATATAAAATCTTTTTTGTTACCGTTTTTCCGGTGTTTGATATTCCGGTACTATCTGCATTAACGGAATTAGATGAATTAATCGCGGACGCAGTACTACCTTGCGAGATATAAGGAGACCACATTAAAAGCCCGTTTGCCGAATCCCAGTAATGACCATACGGGTCTATGCGGCCAACAGGATTGTTCCCACAATATGCAAACAAATTTGTTCCCGTCAACCCTGTCCCCGGATTCAGCTGTGAATCTGCATTAATAAACCGACCAATTTCCGGGTCATAGTACCTGCTCTGCAAATAATACAGTGCAGTCTCGCTGTCATATCTGTAACCCCGGTAACGGTACGGGT
>CAZBKA010000241.1:0-2231 GCA_964492365.1 uncultured Pirellulales bacterium
CCACAAAACTCAATCTTTTTGCTGAGACATTGTTTTACCACTTCTAAAGCAGTTAACTACAGAATTACAAACCCCTATTTATCTTACACGACCACCGCACACCCATGTTCTCCGGTAATAATCTTCATCCAGATCACTTACAACAACACCTTTAGACGTGGATGTATGCAAGAACTTATGATCCTTCAGATAAATTCCCACATGGTTAACGTATGCCGATGACTTACCACTTGTATTAAAAAACGCAAGATCGCCTTCTTTCAACTTGTCTCGACTAATTCTCTCGCAATTTTTACGGAGCATTGCTAACGAATTGCGTTCGATAGTTTTACCATAAACGGTTTTATAAATAGTATACACAAGAAAGGAACAATCCACCCCGCTATGCGACATACCGCCATCTACGTGCGGGACATGCAACCAGGAAGCAGCTGCTTTATACAGGGCTGTATTATCGTTTCTGTCTCTATACAAGCCTAATGCCTCATACACTGCTTTATTTTGTTGCTTTTCAATATGTTTCGACGTACTGCATGACACACACAAAAACAGTCCGAGACATCCGCAAACTATACTATTAAAATTTAACGGCTGTTTAATGATATCTGACATATTTTTCGCGAATTATTCATAATCGAATCAACTCACAAACTTACAATTTATTTAGCATTTTCTGCAAAAAACGACCACAATATCTCCTTCAAATGGAAGCTTGCGACATCATCTCACAAAAAAAAGGTCTTTGGTAATACCAAAGACCTTTATCCACAACCCTATTTATTAAACCCGTTTATTTCAACGCTGCCAAAGCTGCAGTGTAATTCGGTTCCTGTGTTACTTCAGGCACCAGTTCGGTGTAAACAACTTTACCGTCTGCATCCACCACTACAACTGAACGAGCCAGCAGTCCTTTCAATGGACCATCCACCATCAATACGCCATAATTGGCTGCAAATTCAGGATTACGGAATGCAGAAACTGTAACCACATTCTCGATACCTTCGGCAGCACAAAAACGACCTGCAGCAAAAGGCAAATCCACAGAGACTCCCAGCACCACTGTATTTTCAAGACCAGCTGCATCTTTATTAAACTGACGTACGGAAGCAGCACAAACACCGGTATCGATGCTTGGGAAAATATTCAGCAATACTTTTTTACCCTTAAAATCTTTCAATGATACTTCAGAAAGATCTCCTTTTACCAGTGTAAAATCAGATGCTACACTGCCAACTACAGGAAGTTCACCTCCTACTTTTATTTTCAACTCGCCTTGTAATGTTACTGTTGCCATAATTTGTTTCTTGTTTAAAGTTTAGTAAATACTTTTTCTTTTAGCTATTCATTTTCGGTCGTTACCGATAAGATTTTCTTCAAATACTCTCTCAGAGTTACTATCTCGTAATCGCTCATTTTAATATGACACTTGATATGCGCCGGAATTTTTTCTGCCTCTTCCTCCAGCTGACGCCCCTTTTCTGTTAGTGCTATATCTACAGAACGTTCATCATCTACAGAACGTTTACGGGTAAGAAGTCCGTTGGCCTCCATCCGTTTCAACAAAGGAGTAAGCGTTCCGCTATCCAACCAAAGCAATTGTCCCAACTGTTTTACAGTAACGATTTCCCGCTCCCACAACACCATCATAACCAAATATTGAGGATAGGTAAGTTCAAGGCTCTCTAACAACGGTCTGTAAAAACCGGTTATTTGCCGTGACAAAACATATAAAGGAAAACATAACTGATTATCGAGCCTGAGGAATTCTGACATAAATACGTTCGTTTTGGTTGTGCAAAATTAATTGTAGCAAAACCAAAATGCTAATTATTATAGTTAAATATCACTAACGCATATTACAATCACTATTTTTTCAAACATTTATAAACACACAACAATTGCCACACAGATATTTTTAATTGTGCAAAACCATTAAAACACCCCAACACTACTATTAAAATCATTAATTATGGAAGGTCATGCAATCACATTTTTTCATGAAGGTTTGATGAAGAATCAAAAAAGAAAGAAAGAAAATTTGACCATCATTTGATTTTCCACTACCTTAGCACACGTTTTAAAATAACACTGTATTACCTTAAAATACTCCTTTGTACTGATGTTTCACTCTACCGGAACATAGCACCTGGGGGCATTTATTTCACACATTAAAAAGCAATATGATGATAAAAAAATGCTTAACGCTACCTGTGATGTTGATTGTTACCTGT
>CAZBKA010000242.1:0-2230 GCA_964492365.1 uncultured Pirellulales bacterium
ATAGCTGATATGCAAAAAGCGATTCAGATTGATGGGAATTCTGAATTGGCCTGCAACATCCTGGGTAATTTGTATTATCAGCTGAAAAAATATGATAGCGCGCTGCAAAATTACAGCAAAGCTTTGCAACTGGCAGGAGATGACGCGCAAATATATTTTAATCGCGCCAATACGTATCGTGATGATAATAATGCCCAGGCAGCCCTTGCCGATTACAATAAAGCCATCAGTCTTTATCCTGAATATTTTGAAGCCTATAACAACCGCGGAAGTATTTATCTATCATTAACAAATTATGAATCGGCCTTAAAAGATTTTTCCCAAGCGGTCAGTCTGAATCCTGACCATGCTTTTGCCTTTTATAACCGAGGTAATACTTATTTTAAAATGGATAATAAAAAAGCAGCGATCGCCGATTGGTCACGGGCAATCGAGCTTGAACCTGAACAGTCCATGTTTTATCTGAATCGGGCCAATGCCTACAGCCTTTTGGGCGAGTATGATCTGGCCGCCCAAGATTTAAAGAAAGCATCACAGCTTCAACCTGACCTGGGTTCGATATATTTTAATCTGGGAAACATATATTACACTCAAAAGGATTATGCCCAGGCTATAGATAATTTTAATAAAGCGTTGGAACTGGTTCCTGACAATGCGCTGTTATATTTCAGCCGTGGGAATGCCTACCGGGAGTCAAAAAACCTGGAGGCAGCCCTAAAGGATTTTACCAAGGCGATCGAATTGATTCCCGATTATATTGACGCCTACAATAATCGTGGCAGTATATATCTGGCTTTAGGCAATTATGATGCTGCCCTGAGCGATTTTTCTTTCGTTATTTCCCAAAACGCAGATTATACCAACGCATATTACAATCGTGCTTTAATTTATTTGCAGCAGGGGAACTACCAACAGGCAGAACAGGATCTGACCATCGTTATAAATCGCAAACCTGATTTGGCTGTTGCCTATCAGCAACGAGGACTGGCACGGTTTTATCAGCAAAAATATGAGGAAGCCAGTATTGACTGGCAGACGTACTTGAAATATGTCCCCGGTGATGCGGAAACGTATTATCGAATGGGCCTGGCTTTCTTCAACTTGAAAGAATACGATACTTGCTTGAAGTATTTGGATAAAGCAATTGCAGCGAATCCTAAATACGGTCTGGTCTATTCGCAGCGCGGTAATCTTTATCTTATGAAGAAGGAATATGAAAAGGCAGCCTTTGAATATACCCTGGCTATTAAACATAACAACGCGCAGGATATTGTATATTTTAACCGTGGCCTAGCGTATTTATATTTGAATAAAATAGACGATGCCAAAAATGATTTTATGGAGGTGATTAAAATAACATCCAACGCCAAATTAGCCGAAGATGCGCAGAAGGCACTGGATGCTCTTGGAAAAAAATAGCATGTCCATAAAATAACAAGAATTATTACGTATAATTAATTTAGTTCATGGAAAGCACTTCGAATTTGAAGAAAAATGTGGTAAACTGGGATAGTATCGGTAATTTACAAGAATGGGAGAAGTGTGTCCATGTTTTTTAATAGAATGAATAGTATTAAGATAAATACTTTAGGGAGGATATTCTGTGTTGCTTTTCTGGCAGCCTTGCTGGTTATTGCACTTCCTGGTCAACAGGTTTGGGCAGAAGCAGATACGGCTGTTTCTGGAGAAGTTTCCGGAGCAAGTACGGATAGTGTTGCTTCGGCCAGTGATTCCCAGGATACGTCTGCCTCGGACACATCCGATGATAGCACTTCTTCTCAAGTTTCGACCGATACAAACAACACCGATGACACTTCTGCCAATACCAACGATCAAACCCCTTCAGATAATGATATCTCTAGTCAAGAACCCGTAACAGAAAACACAACCACAGATTCAATTGAAAATACCACAGATAATACCAATGAAAACAACCAAAACATGTCTGATGATGAAACTGTCAGTGATGATACATCAGTTACGGACGATACAGTTGTTGATGACACGAATAATTCCAATGCAGCCGATGCTGAGATCACGGATGATAGTTCATCACAAAATGATGCGACAGAAGCAAACGCAAGTGAAACGCCATCGAACCCGGAAGCGGATGAAATTGTTGCCTCATTGGATCTGAGCATGCAGTCGCAGGATATCCCCCGTCTCTCGCTACAGGATATAATAAATGCTGCCTTAACCAATGATCCTGCCGCCAAAACCGTCTTGATCG
>CAZBKA010000243.1:0-2221 GCA_964492365.1 uncultured Pirellulales bacterium
AACAGCGCCAATGAAGATCTTCCCGAAGAATACCGTATTCCTGCTCGGGTTCCTGATCAGATAAAACCAGCAACAAAGCATTTTTGCCAATGAGGTTTTTTGTCAGATGCGACATCCGATCCTGCTTCTAATAACTAAATACTCATTTAAGTCTATGTAATTGGCTGCTTAATGTCAATAAGCACGGTTTCTACCTGGCATTTTTGTTTGCCGATATAAATTTATTGCTGTATAACCTACAGGGTTTTGTGCAAGTAATACGTTATTATAGGTAAAGAGGGCAAGGGATCTCGGTCTTATGCAGAGATTGCCCAACACGGCGCCATCATTGTCAAAACTGTAGAATCAAGGCTCTATCGGGCGCAGGCCATGATCAAACAAAAGTGGAAGGAGGAAGGCAGTTGAAACAAATACACTTCAGTTGAGTTTGCTCTATGCACAAATAAATGACATCCAGTCGCTCGGCAAGCTTTATGCCGGCAGGCATAAACAGCCAGCACAATACTATTTACCTGCCTGAAGCACTGAAGGTCAGTATTTACAGCGGGGTAAGCGATTTGAAAATACATGCTGCCAGCTGTTTAAGCCTGTGCGTACCTTGGTCAGATTTCCTTCGGCGTCATATTCTGCTTCGGTAATGTTGGATTTTGCTGCACTGATCACCTGTTCAGCATCTTGTTTTAACAGGTATCGTCGGGAATTTTCCATTTAATAAGAATCCAGTTTTTAGAGTAATCGATAAGATTATCAGCTTTCATTTTACTTAATTCCCTGGATAAAGAAGGTCTGGGAATACCTAAACTTTCGGCCCAATCTTTTTTAATAAAAGGTAGAATAATACGCTGGGACTGCTGGGCGGCATATTCCTGATTTAGATAATATATGATTTTTTCCCGAATACTCTTCATAACAACAGTATTTAGTTTATTGCTTACCAGAATGGCCTTATTGGAAATAGAACGTATATATTCAACCAAAAAGGTTTTATCCTTTTGGCATAATTCTAAGATAGTATCTTTGTCGATGTGAAGAATAACCGAATTACTGTTAGCACTTACCGTCATAGGGTAGCTAACTTGATCAGCAAAAATAAGATTTCCCCCAAAAGATTCACCCATCTTTAAATACACTATGGTCAAAACCCTACCATCATTATCAAGCCTTTGGATTGCCACATCCCCATCCAATACGATTCCCAACGAATTGCACGGCTGTTTTTGCAAGTGGATTATACCCCCTTTGGAGTATTCCTTGATGCTGCAATGATTAATTATTTCTAAAAGCTCATTATCCGTTAGGTGGCTGAAAAGCTGATTGGATTTGATCTTGGAAAGGTATTTTATTTTTTTCACAAATAATCCCCCTAACTGGTAACCAAAGGTACTGAATTAGATTTTTAAATCTAGTTTAATCAATATAATACACTATGGACTTTATTTAACAGAAGGGGGAATTTGGTAATATGCAAATTAGAAGAGTTGTCCAAGGACTTTTTCTAGGAATATTTATCTTTTTAATGATCCTAGGCAAACAACAATTTTGGTTTCTACTGTTTTTAGTGGGTATTGTTGGCGCACTATGGTGGGGACGTTTTTATTGTGGTTGGTTATGCCCGATTAACACCGGCATGGATATTGTCGATAAGCTTTACCAGATACTTGGAGTAAAAAGACGGGAAGTTCCGGTCTGGGCAAAAAAAAACTGGCTAAAATATCTCGTGTTGGCTTTGTTTTTAGCCACGGTTGTAGTGATGATAACTACCGGAATGAAGATTCCGGTTCTATTAATATTGACTGTCATGGGAATAGTATTGAGTCTGTTTTTTGTTCCGGCCTTTTGGCATCGATACTTGTGTCCCTACGGAACTATCTTAAGCTTTACCGGGAAAAAAGCTCGCAAGCATTATTTCGTTCAGCAAGAACACTGCACCAGATGCTATAAATGTAAAAATGTCTGCCCCGCCGAAGCGGTAATCGTAAAAGAACGCAAAGATTTTCCCGTTATTGATCGGGGAACGTGTTTATTATGTGCCCAATGTGTTGAAGCCTGCCCCAAGGATATAATAATATACGGCAAAAACTAAGGAAGCAGGGAAGTTCCAAGGTATTGATCCTCATTTATTTGTTGCATAAATGCCTGCACTGATCACCCGTTCTACGGAGATCAGGCTGTTGAACTGCTGTTTGGTGATGCTGCTTTCCCGGTCTATGGTTTCCACCAA
>CAZBKA010000244.1:0-2217 GCA_964492365.1 uncultured Pirellulales bacterium
AGGAGTGAAATGGCTTATGAAGATTAAGACAGAGGAAATTAAGTCAATTATAAAGCGAGAAATCGAGACTTATAAGTCCGAACTTGATGTAAGTGAAGTTGGTACTGTTATCCAGGTTGGTGACGGTATCGCGAAAATTCACGGTCTTAGTAATGCGATGTCTGGTGAGATGCTGGAGTTTGAGAATGGTGTACAGGGAATGGTTCTTAACCTTGAAGAAGATTCAATAGGTTGTGCTGTTCTTGGAGATTATCTCAAGATTGCTGAAGGGGATTCAGTAAAGAGACTCAACAGAGTTCTTGCTGTTCCGGTTGGTGAGGAGCTTTTAGGTAGGGTTGTATCTCCGCTTGGTGAACCATTGGATGGTAAAGGACCTATTAACACTTCAAAATTCAGACCTCTGGAGTTTGTTGCTCCGGGTATTGCAGCAAGACAATCGGTTCATGAACCGATGCAAACCGGTATAAAATCTATCGATTCTATGACACCGGTTGGTAGAGGACAGCGTGAGCTTATAATTGGCGACAGAAAAACAGGAAAGACATCTATTGCGGTTGATACAATAATTAACCAGAGAGGTAAAGGTGTTATTTGTGTTTATGTAGCAATAGGTCAGAAAGGATCTACTGTTGCTGGTGTAGTTGAGAAACTGACAGAAAAAGGAGCGATGGATTATACAATAGTTGTTGCTGCTAATGCTTCAGATCCTGCTCCATCACAGTATATAGCGCCATATGCAGGTTGTGCAATGGCTGAGTATTTTATGTACGACAAAAAAGGTCATACACTTTGCGTATATGATGACCTTTCAAAACAAGCGAATGCTTATAGAGAGTTGTCTCTGCTTCTGAGAAGACCTCCAGGACGTGAAGCGTATCCTGGTGACATTTTTTACTGTCACTCAAGACTTCTTGAGAGAGCGGCGAAATTGTCTGACGAAATGGGTGCAGGCAGTATGACAGCTTTACCAATCATCGAGACACAGGCTGGTGAGGTTTCGGCGTATATTCCGACAAACGTTATTTCTATTACTGATGGTCAGATATATCTTCTTCCAAACCTTTTTGCATCAGGTGTTAGGCCGGCTGTTGACGTAGGTATCTCGGTATCTCGAGTAGGTGGTGCTGCACAGATTAAAGCGATGAAAAAGTACGCTGGTTCTCTAAGGTTGGATCTTGCACAGTTCCGTGAACTTGAGGCTTTTGCCCAGATGGGGACAGAGTTGGATCCTGCAACTCAGAAACAGATTGATAGAGGGGTTCGTCTTGTTGAGATTCTGAAACAGGTAAATTATGAGCCGATGGATGTTGCGGATCAGGTTGCTATAATTTATGCCGGAACACAGGGTCTTATTGATAAGGTTCCAGTAAATATGGTTAAAGATTTTGAAGCGAAGTTTATTAAATATTTAAATGATTCGCATAGCCATATCATCAAGGAAATACATGAAACCCGAGAACTTAAATCTGCTGATGAATTGAAGAAAATTGTTGCTGAATTTGTTGATAAGTATCTCGATTCAATAAAATAAATGATTGAGGATTGAATTGTGGCTAATCAAAGGGATATAAAAAGAAGGATTAAATCCGTCGGTAATACTAAAAAGATTACAAGCACGATGGAGATGGTTGCAACTTCTAAAATGAAAAAGGTTCAGGGTCGTCTGAATCAGTCGAAGCCTTATGAATTTAAGGTTAATGAGATAATAAAAAATCTTATGTCTGCAGGCTTTTCGACTATTCAGCATCCGCTTTTCAGAGAAGTTGCTCAGCCGAATAGATGTCTTATTGTACAGATTTCCGGGAACAGGGGTCTGTGCGGAAGTTATAATACCAGGGTTCTTGATAAGACGCTTGCTTTGAAGGAACAGCTGGAATCCGAAGGTAAAGAGGTTTTACTCTATGTAATCGGAAAGAAAGCAATATCATATTATAACTTTGTTAAAACCTCAATGTTCAAGTCAGCACAGAATAGTGAAGATAAGTTTTCTTTTGATGAAGCTGCTAAATTAGGCGAAGAATTAACAAAGTTTTTCGTAAGCGGTGAAATTCATGAAGTTTATATTTCTTATACAAAGGTTATCTCTTCTGCTAATCAGAAACCTGAAGTTGTGAAGTTGCTTCCTATCGCACCTGAAATGGATATTGATTATGATGCGTTACCAAGTGCTAATATGGATTATATTTTTGAACCCAATCCGGTGGAAATATTTTCTTA
>CAZBKA010000245.1:0-2169 GCA_964492365.1 uncultured Pirellulales bacterium
CCCGCTTGCGGAAACCAATCTCGTTTAGCCCCCTCTTTAGAGGGGCCTCTTCACGCAAACAACCGAATCCACTATTAAACCTGCCATTCCTGCATTTATTCTGTCATTCCTGCGAAGGCAGGAATCCACAATTCGTAATTTTTAATTCATAATTCGTAATTGCAGATTATACCCCCATCCTATCCCCACCGCCAACATTTTCCCCCCACTTTTTTAACCTTTTAAACACATATCCGCACGCCGGGCTGCTTCGTTGCCCACCAACCCCCTGAGCCCAATTAAATTTATCTAAAAGTAAACACAATCAAGAATCAAATACAATATCGGCGCTAGAAAAACAATAATTATCCATCCAAGTATTTGTATGATTATAGCAGGCTGAAATCCATCCACAAAAGAATGGCCGAACCACCCAACAACATATTCCATATAATCTGCAAACCAGACCAGCAAAAGCCCAAAAAATGCTAACCCTATACAGGAACCTACCACATCAGACTTTTGCTCTGGCATCAAAAAAATCAGCACAATATAAAAAACAACTATTAAAAATGAAAATGTTTTGGATATCATTCTGTCACCATTATTCTCTTAACCTGTAATTTCCTGCCGTCCGCAAATGCGAATATCCAAATCGTTTAACCCCATCTTCACAGGGTGTTCTTCTATATTATTCAAACCATACCCCAAACCCTTTTTGTCATCCTCACGCATGCGGGGGAATCCATTTCTTTTTATCATTTCTGCCAAGGCCAATCACACCATAAATCAATCAATCTTTAACCTTAAACTTATATTCATAAATCTCATCTTTCGAAAGGTCCTTGCCCACACACTTCAAAACAAAACCATCACCGCTCTTCTTATATTCAAAATCCTTACCGCTGAACAGATCAACCGGCAACCCCACTGGCAATGAATCCGGAAGCTTACCGCTCTTGGCCTTAATCATATAAACCGCAGCCCCTGCCTTTACCGCATTATATTCATTCCGACATTTAATATCTAAACTATAAATTCGCTCACACGCTGGAAAAAACAGTCCAACCAATGGCGCTTCTGTTCTCATAACATCCTTGCGCACCTCATTAGTAACCTGCTCAATCTTTGCAAAAGCCTCAGGATACCCAAGCCCAAAAGCTGCTTTCACATCATCCATAGCACGATTCCAACATGCCCTGTTCTTAGCAAAAAAAGCCTCATTTTCTCCAAGAACTTTTTCTTTAATCTCAGGCATCCCCAAGTCTTTTGCAAGACCATCAACATTTTCTAATGTAAAATATGAACATGTCATTCGTTTTTCAAATTCCCAACTTGGTTCAATAGAAAAACCAATAGAATCAATTTCGCTTAATTTATCCTGAAACATTTCCAGCGTCTTTACATTTATCTCCATATCAGACAGAAGTCTTATCAGCCCCATATTAGCCACCGAATTTAAATGCGTCCCTACTAAATAAGAAACTATATAACTACCATTTACATGACTTGCAATCTTATAAATACATACATATCTGCTCATCGCACTTTCATACTCACCCTTCTCAGCCAGGATCATTGCATCAGCATTAATTAAATGAACGATCCCTCTGATCTTAGCAAGTGGAAGTTTCCCCATATCAAAATTAACCGACTTATCCAACCCCCAGTCACACTTTTCTATTTTACTGGCTTCAACAACAGTATCTATTACACATTTGTTCTTCTGAACAAATTCCTTTATCTCATCATTTAATCCAATGTCCCCCTTCCTCAACTTTATCAAACTATTGATCATATCATCGGTAGGCTCATACTGCTCAACAGCCTTAAGATACAACAAAGCTGCATTATCACCCGAATCAGTAGTCGCCAAAGACTCACCACCCAAAACACTGCCACAAACAAACACAACAACTATCAAAGATAAAACTCTGCTTTTCATTATCATTTAACCTTTCTCTTTTCCGCCAATACACTATAATATCCTATCTCGTTTAGCTCCCGCTTCAGCGGGGGTTCACACCGTTGCTCACCAAATCCTCTATATAGAAAAGAAAACCAGGGACAGCCACCATTTAAATCAAGCAAAAGATATAATTATAAATCAATTATATCACACACCACAACCTGCACAACATAATAAAAACCAAGTAGTAATTCCGACGAGAAACGAAGATCCGCGTAAGC
>CAZBKA010000246.1:0-2166 GCA_964492365.1 uncultured Pirellulales bacterium
CGCTGTAACTGCCAGATATCACCATCTTTTGCTACTATAGTTTGTATCCATTTATCAAATTTATCGATCTTTATCCACGCAGAGATAGTAATCTGGTCGTTGATTTCATCAAACCCATCGCTTCCACAATCAATATAGCTTGCGCCGCCATCAAAATATAAACCTTTACGATTGGCATCTTCTATAGCCTTAAGATTGCCGACTACCGTGCCGTCGTGCCCATTACCAGTTACATCGAGTACCTTGCCGTCAACAATCTTATCTAAAGGCCAGTACGCTATGAGGTCCGCTTTGCTTTTCGATAATGCCGATAGTGTAAATATCAACGTTACTGACAAAATAAAATATTTGACCTTCATTTACTTTCTCCGATCATTAAATTTCAAAAATTTTAGAATATTTTTATATCTTCACATTTCTGATCAAGACCTATCACCCCCGTTTTCTGCGAGTAATCTTTAAGCAGTTTTAGCAAAAGGCTCTGGTCAAGAATCTCATAATCAGTCAAAACAGCCCCTATAAATTGATTCTTGATTGCACTTGCCGAAAGAGCAATGGTGTAATCCTTATCATTTTCAATTTCCGCAACCGCCAGACATTCGTCATCTGAATAACCATTAAAGCTTACACCTGAAAGGGCATATTTTGTTTTTTCTCCATCAGCGTCGCCGATAATCAGTTTGTTGATGATTTGTTTTAAAAAGCTGCCCTTGGTCCTAATCTTTATCATCCAATGGTTCTGAAGATTCGCAAACAGCTCACGCAAAGTAACGTTTTCACTGCTGGGGACATTTTCGTTTGTTGAGAAAACAGGTTCAAGAATAGATATATCAGCATTCAGGTGGTTTTTAACCGCTTTGGCAATTAGTTTCTGATAATCCCCAGCCAAGCTTTTAAGGTTATGATTGAAGACAATCAGGTCAGCATTTTCACTCCATTGCCACAGGCTGTCAAAATTTTCAAGGATGTAATACTTGATGTTTTGTTGCTCATCTGCTCGAAATATTACCACATCTTTTTCGGATTTAACCTCAGCAAAAACCCTTCCCATGCTGTTAACCACCGATTTACAAGTAGGTGCAAACAGCAGAATATATTTTGATGTATTCAGCGGGTTCGGATAAATCATAATACAACCGGAGTTTTCAATCTGATATTTTTTATCACCCGCTATTATTGAATCATCGGTTAAAAACACCGGCAGTTTCTTGAGAATTTCTGATATTATTAGATTTTCGCAATTACGCCCCACAAAAACAATATTGCATGTTTCGATGTCTTTTTCATCGAAGTCCATATCTCTTACACACTTCGCTAAAGGCGAAAGTCTGCCTGCAAAATCTGCAACCGCTTTAAGATAGTTGGGATCTGCGTTTTGGGATTGATAGACTACAACATGTGACTCAGAGAAAACATCTTCCATAGGTCCGCCAATCATGGGCGTTTTAGTTATACCGCCTTTGCTGTATCTCTCATTTGTTCTCACAAAAGTATCTTCATTGCAAAAGCCAAGAGATTTGCCGTTTTCTATGATCTCTACACCAGATGATATTTCTATTGGTGCTTCCGATAGATAAATTGTATATGCATCAGTGTTTTCAGTGGTGACAAATATTTTATTTCCTTTAATTTCAGCTTCTATGGTTCTGTAAAAATTATCATCTTCACAGCCTTCGATGCTTAACCAATACGATCTGTTGCTTTGATATGCTCGTGTTTTGAAATAAAGTTTGTCTGGATTCTTCCTGAATTTTAATTTTGTAAAATCAAACATACGAGCTTTACCGATATTCTCTGATATGTAATTGAAATCCTCACAGCCGAAGTAATGATAAAGCTTGGTTACGAAATTAATTTTGGTTTTATGTGCTTCTATTTCAGTATGTAAGCTTGCAAAAAAAAACGGGGCATTGAATATATTGCCGGCAAGCTGAATACTGTTGTAACCAGTCGACATTATACAGCCGGACCAGATATCTGGATGTTTCAATGCTGTTGCCATCGCAAACGTGCTGTTAGCACAAATTGAGTGCAGATATATCCTGCCTCGATCTATTGCGAGTTTTTCATTCATTATTTTAAAAAAATAATCGAAGTCTTTCCAGTCACAATTTACCTCCGAACCGAAGTGCCACCAGAGATCAATCATGCCGGTCCGGTCATCTG
>CAZBKA010000247.1:0-2165 GCA_964492365.1 uncultured Pirellulales bacterium
GTGCGGGTTCAAGTCCCGCCCGGGGTACATGAATCTCATTTAGGAAAAGCATCTATTTATCAAGATACTGGTTTTATCGTTGTTTATGACTCTCATGTCATGAGACTAAGGTTCGACAAGAACAAAATTCATCCTGAATTTTTTTATACTTTTTTCAGACTAAAGGTGGAAAACAAAGATTTATGCAAAAAGCTGGGCAAACTTCCATTCAGTTGTATCCGCCCTACGAACCCCATCTTTCCCAGTAGATACTGCTAATCTACCTTCGCGGGAAAAATCAGGGGATCATGAAAACACCTAAGTCGGCGGCAATGTTTGCCAGGGTAGATGAATGGGAAAGAAGTGGGCAATCTATGCGGGAGTTCGCCTCATCCATTGGGCTTTCCAAAAGTACACTCACCTATTGGGTTCGCAGGAAAAGGAAATCCTCAGGGAAAACTCCATCATTTGTTGAGCTGTCCTCTGTGGTCAGACCCAAGGTGAGTATTGAAGCTAATGCAAACCACCCGGTTGCTGATGCCCAGGCACAACTGGTTTTTACTTTCCCTGACGGGATGTGTATAAAGATTTACAGGTAGATGCTTGGGCTAAGTGCCAATCTGCGCTATTTTCTGTGCTGCCAGTCCACTGATATGCGCAATGGCTTTGATGGTTTGGCTGGGATTGTGAGGAATTATTTGAGAAAAGACCCCATTTCGGGCGATGTTTTCATCTTTTTGAACAAATCCCGCACCCATATTAAGCTACTGTATTGGGATGGTGACGGGTTCGCTCTTTTTTATAAGCGTTTGGAAAGGGGCAGGTACGACCGATGTATAGCTGTTAACGAGTTATCCCACGAGATGAAACGAGAAGAGCTTTTAATGCTTTTAGAGGGTTTGTCGTACGGCAACATGCACCGAAAAAAGCGATTTAAATTCGCCTGAGTTATTTTCAAATATTTTCACTAAAGCCCTTGTCAAATCAGGGGTTATGTGTATATTTGATACATGGAATTGCAGCAAACACCAGACAATTTTTCACCTGAATCGTTAGTTCAAAGAGTATTGTTTTTGGAAGCTGCACTTGCCACGAAAGATGCAGTCATTTCTGAACAAGATACGGTCATTTCAGAGAAAGATGGTATCATTTCCAATAAGAGTGCTGACCTGTTAAAACTCTCTGCCGAACTGGCCGCCGAGAAGTTCAAATACGATCAGCTTAAGCGCCTGATCTACGGATCTAAAAGGGAACGATTCATTTCATCAAACTTTCCCGAACAGCTTAAATTGGAGCTTGAGCCAAAATCTGTAGAGATTGAGCAGGCCGTAAAAGCCGAGCGTGAGACCATCAGAATAGCTTACGAACGTAAAAAGACAAAAAAACCACACCCGGGTCGTTTAGCATTGCCATCGAATTTACCCGTGGTTGAAACCATTATAGAGCCAACTGAAGATACCACTGGGATGGTATGTATTGGCCAGGAAGTAACAGATGAACTGGATTATACACCAGCAGAACTGCACATAAACCGCACCATCCGTCCAAAATACATCAGCAAAGAAGATGAACAGGGCAACCAAAAGCAAGTCATTGCCCAGTTAAACCGGCCCATTAACAAATGTATTGCCAGCGCGGCATTATTGTCAATGATCTTTACCGATAAATTCATCTTTCATCTGCCTTATTTCCGGATTCAACAGCGCATAAGCCAGATGGGGGCCCAAATACCTACAAGCACCTTCGAATCGTGGGCCAAACTTGGCGCCCAACACATCAAACCACTCTTTGCTGTTCACCGACTTTATGTTTTCAGCGAAATCTATCAGCAGATTGACGAATCGCCAATAAAAGTCCAGGACAGAGACATACGCGGGGCATTGCACCAGGGCTATATGTGGGTAAGATATGCTCCTTTGTCAAAAGGGGTGCTCTTTGAATATTATAAAGGTCGTTCTCCCAATGAACCTTTGCGTGATTTATCAAAATTCAAGGGCTATATCCAAACCGATGGCTATTCAGGTTATACCCATCTGGCTGAAACATCCGGCATCACCCACCTCTCGTGTTGGTGCCATGCCCGGCGTTATTTCGACAAAGCGCTTCCAAACGACCAACAGCGGGCATCGAATTCGTATGATCGTAAATATAAGACGCTTTTTCTACCCGCTTCCCCGAAACCCCGG
>CAZBKA010000248.1:0-2100 GCA_964492365.1 uncultured Pirellulales bacterium
ACATTAGCTCAACAACGCCTGACTTAAGATAACCTACTATCTTGTATACTAAGTTACCATTATAAGGTACTTTCACGTTAAATCGCAAGATCTTCTTATTAGAAAAACTTCCTGAATGAGTGTTATTATCGGTTCAATAGACGATATGTTGGGGATAAAACTATTTGGAAAACTTCAAATCGCAAGTATATTATTCTGTTGGATAATTATGGTTAATCATTGCGGACAATCATAATTTCTAATGTATATATTGGCATGAAAGATTCTATTGACAGCATATCTGCATTGATTGATGAAAAGTCAAACCCGATTATAACTAAAATCAAACTTGAACAACTATTATGAAATTTACATTATTTTTGTTTTTCGTTTTCTCTGTTGTTTGCTTTTACTCCTGTAAGCAATCTTCTTCGAATGAATCAAAAGATAATGTTAAAATTATTAATATCAATGTAGGCGATACTGCTAAACCTTTTTTCTTGTCACAGATTGCCCAAGATATCTCCTTGATTTATTTGGAAACAGATAGTCTATCCTATTTTGACTACATACAAGATTTTCGCCAATTTGATAAGAAATTTTATTTTGTTACAGCCAAACGAACAGTACTGCTCATATTTACTGAGAATGGGAAGTTAGTCAAGCGAATCGATTTGGTTGGCAAGGGCCCACGTGAATATTCGACAATCGATTCCTATACTATTGATCAAGAAAAGAAACGTTTAGTAATTTATGATGCATCGCTTCGTAAGTTTATTTCTTTTTCACTGAATGGAGAATTTATTAGTTCGAGGTCCACTGCCTGGTTCGGAAGTGAGGTGGTCTAAAAAAACTGGACAGAAAAAATGCTTGTAAATTTCAATTCAATTGTATACCACCATTTCAGTTGAAGAACATATCACTCGATAAAGATAAAAGTTTAATTAATAGTTATTGTTAGTCCTTGTGAAGAGCTGGCGGACCGCCAGCTCTTCACAAGGACTAAGGCGGTTGGTTAGGGTGCCTGGTGCTCATTTTCCCATCATTTGTTTGGTTTCTTTAACCCGGTAAGAACCTCCGGTCATATTAACCATTAAGGCTCTATGAGTGAGCCTGTCGACCATGGCAGCAGTTAGCACTGTGTCTCCAAAAATCTCGTTCCAATGATCAAAGGACAGGTTCGTGGTAATAATCGTTGATTTGCGTCCGCAACGCAAGGAGAGGTGATTAAAAAGAAGTTCTGAACCTTCTTTGTCGAAGGAGACATATCCGAACTCGTCACAGATGACCAGATCGAACTTCTCAAAACGGTTTTCAAGTGTTCTAAGGATCTTCTGGGAGCGACTTTCCCGTATCTGTGTCAGCAGTCGGGATATGGTGGTATAAAACACCTTGTACCCCTCTTGGCAAGCTTTTAGGCCAATGGCCGTGGCCAGATGCGTTTTCCCGGTACCTGGATTTCCGGAGAGGATCAGATTTTGTCCCATCTTGATAAAATCAAGGGTTTCTATCTGAGGGAGTTTTGTTGCTGCATCTTGCGGGAGATCTTCGCGGCTGAGGTCATGCAGGTATTTGTACTGCATAAAACCGGCCTGGCGTACCTGGGCCTTACGGCGGTTTTCTTCACGGGTTTGAGATTCCAACTCCATCAGTCTTAACAGAAAGGCTTCATAGGAAAGACTCTCTTGGACGGCCTGGCTGGACTGCTGCTCATATTCACGGCGGAAGGCCGGCAGATGCAAGGTTCTGCTCAGCTCATCGATTTGTTGTTTTATGCTTAAGGTTGTCATTCTGATTTAATTTGTTGTGTTGGCCATTTGGGCGATATCTGTTAGCTGCATCAAGCAGAAGCCTTCGATCTCGTCCGGTTTGTTGACTGTTACCGGCGGAGTTTCTTCGGGAGGTTGGTTACCAAGCATGGCGATAACCTTGTCTACAGATACATCCTTCGGGCAAAGGTGGCTCAGCTCGTTGACCGTTTGAACCAGCTTTTGATGCGATACATTCTTGTTCTGACAGTACAAAAGGATCTCGATAAAGCCCTGAGGCTGACTGCGAAAGAACCGCTCGTAAACCTGCTTGATTTCCGTCGGAGCCTGCCGCAAGGCCACCGAACCGTGT
>CAZBKA010000249.1:0-2055 GCA_964492365.1 uncultured Pirellulales bacterium
AAAACTGGTGCAGTAACTCCGCTTGTAACACTTATTCATAAAGAAAAAGATGGTTACAGTCGTAGGCGTGAAACCTTTACCATGCAAGGTGCTGGTGGAAATGCTGCAATGTACAATATGGAACTCGACAAAAAGATTGTGAATATGCGTTCACATATCGGTTTGGTTATGGGTGCTCCTAACTTGGGTTATATCACCACCGCAGGTGAATAGTAAATATTGGGTAAGGGGGAGTAAAATCCCCCACCCTTTATTTTTTAAAAAATCAGCAATAGCAACGGACAGAACAACAAACTTTACAACAGATAAAACAAAAAAATTTGACAATTTGAAAAACTAACAATAACTTTAAACAATTTAAAACTATGGCACTTTATTTTAACGATGTAAAATTAGACTTGACGGGTAGCCCTGATAAGGGTTCAGAGTTCGAGATGTTTGTAAAAACGAAAATTAATGAGATACGGAAAGAGTATTCTAACCGTATGCCATTGGTATTTACCTTTAGTGAAAGTACGAAATTCAAAAAGTATGTAACTGCAGACTTCAACACTACACGTACAGTTGATGCTTACCCACCGCTACGCTATATTCCATTGTCATTACCGATTCTTTATAACGGTACAACGATAAACGTAAGATACGCAGAATACGAAGAAGTTGTAAATGACAAATTGGTTTACATACCACGCAAATTAAGTTTCAATGGCAGAAAAAAAATCAATGAAACTGAACTTGACTTAGCGTTCTTTTTGTTGTATTGTTACAATGATGTTGACAATGCTTTAAGTACCCCTGAAATTAAGAAAATAAATCCAAATACAGAGGGTAAATGCACCATAACATTCGTTGATGACATTAAGACAAATAAGGTTAAGTTTACCTATGAGAGCAAAAAGGCATTTGTTGTCAACAACATTATGAACATAATCAGTAATGACAACATTAAGAAAATTGCGTTAATCTATAAGATAGCAAATTGCGAGATAAAAGAAACTCAAACATTGCGTGCTGACATCATTCAGAAACTTGAAATTAACGCTAAGATGGCAGATCCATTGGTAAATGTATATGCTGAATTTGAATCAAAATTTGGTAGTTATTTTAAGGATGGTGGTGGCGTAACCGATAAATCTGAATTACAAGAGGGGGAATTAGTTGTGTTAAAACTTGTAGATTCTGCTATTGTGAACAAAACTATTATGCAATCGAAACAGGCATCTGGCGTTGATGCTTGGTGGTATGTAAGGGCAGATGGGAAAAGAGGTAAGTGTATAACAACCGTTGATGTATCAGAAGATGCCAACGATGCACTTATCAAATATTTAAAAGCTGATATACAGGCTTATGCTGATTTTAAAGAGCACCATGAGGGAGTTATGTTGGCTAAAAGACAATAGGTAGTTGTTTTCTGTTGTTGTTGGTTTCGGGTGCTTGTCTTATGGCAAGCCCCGTTTTCCAACAGAAAGGTAAAAAAAAGTGTCGCAAAAGTTTACTAAATTTGTGACAAAGTAAAGGATAGTTCTTAATTAATTAAATAAATAATGTTATGAAAAAATTAGACGGTGGAAAAGAGTTAAAAAAAAGAGTACCTGGTACTGCAAGAGTTGCCAAAAGTCCTCAACCTAAAATGCAACTTACAAAAACGATTACGAAAAATACTACAAAGATGCCAACAAAATCTTTGAAAACTGCTGTGGTTAAAGAGCAACAAAAAATGAAATCACCGTATTTGGATAAACCCATTGCGGTTATACCAAAAAATGATTTAAAACTAAAACCAACCTATAGACCCGTAAAGTAAAGAATAGTTCTTAAAATAAAAACGAATATGAACAGGATTAATGCAGTAATAAATTTTAACGACAACACGTTAACCTTAACAAAAGGTGTTGACATGCCATCGGCAGAGGAACACATACTTTGGATTGTTGACCCATTGAGTGATACTCTTTACAAAAACGATGGCTATGACACATCTGTTTTCACAAGCCCAGACCTAACGGGTTCGGGTAGTTTATCTGTTGAAGTTGAACTATCGGAAGATGATGCTGG
>CAZBKA010000250.1:0-2041 GCA_964492365.1 uncultured Pirellulales bacterium
GCGTACGATATGGTCGGATATGGGCATGAGATCCATCGGTGTATTCAAGGATGTTCCTGAAGCCGGAAGGCAGATAGATCTATTAAAGAAAGCCGGCGAAACCGAGATCATAAAAGAAAATGGTGTTGAATTCCTTCGTTTGAGACTACCAGGTAAGGATAAACCCTATGATTATTATTTGCTGGAAGGTGATACGGTTCTAAGTAAATTTGGAGAAGGCAAACAGTCTGTCGATTGGTTGAGCGATAAGATCATTCTTACGGACCTGCATTCTTTACAGCAGTTGGAAATGACCAGATCTACAAGCAAATCAGAATCGGAATTGGCGACTTCAAAAGCTATTCTGGATAATATTCAGAACAGAGCTTTGACCGTAGATGAGATACATTTGATCGCCCAGTCGCCTAATCTTATTATCGGTTCCGATTCAGACAAGAAAATAACGGATGTGCTTGATAATGTAATGGAATTCGAAAACGTCCTTACAAAAGTCGATAACGTATTTAAGCGGCTTGGCGGCAATGATTATAAGGCTATAGGTGATAATCTGGTCCTGGGCGGTTTTATAGATGCTAAAAAGACTCCGGCTCCTACTCAGGCTTTGAAGAACGAGTTCAAAAAAGCTTTCGGGGATGGTTTCATGGATTCTTCCAACAGCAAGTTCCGCACGCACAGAATGATAGTTGAAGCATATACCAGGAACTTGTTCATGTATGAAGGCTTTGAAGGCGGTTTCGGCGTTGAAAGAGCTGCTGACGGTAAAGTCGTGAAATCTTCGGAAGGTGTAATCGATGTTTATCCGATCCACTCGTATGAAGTCCGGACGGATATGCACTGGTCTGCACCGGCTGATGCAGCTACAAAATGGCTTATTGCCAATCGCATGCTTAAAGGCGAAGCTGAAATTCACGATATTTTAAAGAGTGCTCCTGTTAGTGAAGACTCTGTTCAGGTTACGCCTATTGCAATACTTTCGAAATTCCGCTCGGTAAAAGCGTTTTTCTCCGCAACGCCGTTCCATGCCAATACTCTTGCTAAAGTGCTGGGTGTTAAATATGATGGGAATCTGGCTGATTTCGAGAAGAAAGTTACCGATTATATTGAAACTGCTAAAAGCAATGATTCTTTTGTTATTGCCAGCAAAGAAACTTATAAAGGCGATCTTGCGAGCGAAATTGGTAAATCTAAAGGTTCTGTTATTTTGTTAGCGGCTGCAAGACAGCATGGTTTTGATATGGCTGATACGGTTAAAACAGCTGCAGGAAAAAGAGATACATATATTATCAACAATAATGATACGGTTGATTTTATCTCTGGTAAAACTGGTGAAAAGCAGAATAACATAATGGATCCTAAGACTGCAAAGAAACATATCGAAGCTCTGATCGCCAAAGATGCAGATATTGTTGTTGTGCTAACCCCTGGCAAATTAACAGGTTATACTCTTGATGTAAAAGCCGAAGCTAATGCAAGGTATGTGCTTGTTAGCGATAAAGATACGACGTTGTCAGATTTCTGGCAGAGCGTAAGACGTAACCGCCAGGATAAGCCTTTGACAGTTTTCTCGTTAGATGTTAAGGCAGATGACTTTATGAAAACTCTGAACAGCAATGAAGCTTTTGCCCGTAATGATGCTTTGGTCAAGACAATTTCTGAAATACATCATGAGGCAATGTTGAGCAGATTCGAGACTTTCGGCAAATTGTTCCCTGAATCTGCCGAAAAAGCTAATATGATGCGCAGGGATTTTGAAAGCAAAAAGCAGAAAGACGCTTCTATGGCAGAATCTGAACAGTCTACGGCATTGCAGAGCATAGAAGGCAGTATTTCCAGTGATAGCAGGAACTTTAAAGAAGTAGTTGAAGATTTTATTGCCGGTAAATCTATTAGAGAAGGCAAAGTTGATGTTACGAAATCTCTGACTAAAACAGAAAAGATCTTCTTCCAGAATTGCGTTAAAGAAGACGCGGCGTTTAACGGAATAAACTTCAAAGGCGAAGGTATGGCCGAAGTTGAAGCCATGGCCAAGTTCATCGGCTTA
>CAZBKA010000251.1:0-2029 GCA_964492365.1 uncultured Pirellulales bacterium
CTCAATCAATCCCTGGGCGTTGTAAGCGGGTGTGCTGGTTGTGTGGTTCACCGACTTGCTGTCGGGGCCGTACACGGTTGTATTGTTTTCGCTCAGTACGGTGCCTTTGCTGTCGTATGTATAGCTTGTTTTTTCAATCATTTTGCCGGTGAGGGCATCCTTTTTCAGGTATTCGAGCACGTTGCCCCTGGCATCGCGCTTGTAGGTAGCGGTCCATTTTGTTTTTGCTTCCACATCGTTGCCGGTTGCCGACAGCACATGGCCCCTGGCATCGTTCACAAAGGTTTCTTTCCTGAGTGTTTTGCCGGCGCTGTCCACATCCTTGCGGGTGACCAGGAAGCCGCGGGTGTCGTATTCGCTCACGGTTTTTACCGAGAATTTCCCTTTGTAGCTGTAGGTTTCTGAGACGATGTTGCCCTGCTGGTTGTACAGATAGAGGATGGTGCGGTCGTCGTAGGCCGATTTGAGGTGCTCGCTCACGGATTTCACTTTGCCGGTGATGTTTGCTTTCTGAAGATCGGTCTGGTGTGTTTGTGCATGGCTGGCGGCCGGCGCCAGCAGCATTGGCAGCAAGGCGAAGAAAAGGAGAAGATGTTTCATAGCTGGTGGAGTTTTAGGTGCAGGGAGCAAGGAGCAAGGAGCGGGGAGCAGGGAGCAGCTACCGGGCGCCGTTGCATGCCGGACAAAATTATGGGAACACTAAATGCCTGCCTATCCCCTTTTCGTGTGATTTTTGGGGAGGCAATGAACACTTACAACACCAAATAATTTAGATGGTGGCCTGCTTTAGTCCGGAATATTCAATTCAGAAAAAACTTAGTTACAAATGGCCTGATATAATTTTTGTACAATGATTTATATTGTCTGTAGTTGCAAATTACGGACAACTGGAGGAAAGCCGGTTCCATCAATAGTTATTTTAAGAATGAGTTGTATTACAACCAGATAGTTTTTTAGCAATTATTTTATTAGTATTGAAGTTACAAATTACGATCAGTAGGTTTATAAAAAGATGTATAGTACTCAATCAGCTTAATTAAAAGTAGTCTGATATTGGATTGTACTTTACGTTCAAGAAAACCAGGTCGCCACCCATCAACCGAGAGTATGTCGCCAATAACAAAGACAGAAGCCATTGGAATATTTCGAAATTGACCTAAAGCAAATAGTGCAGAAGATTCCATCTCGACAGTATTGATTCCTTTTAATTGATAACTTTCCAAAGCAAGGGATGTTTCTCTATAAGGTGCGTCGGTTGTCCATGTGGACACTTTATAGGCATTTTCAAAATGGTCTCTGATTAATTCGTAAAGATCACTTGTTAAGTTCTCGTCAGGAAAGATGAAGCCAAGACCTGAAACATAATGTTGTGATGTTCCTTCATCTGAAAGGGTTTTCGTACAAACAGTATAATCGCCGAGTTTTAAACCAGGAGAGATACCACCAGCGGTGCCAACTGAAATAATCTGTTTTGCACCAGCAGCTATTAATTCTTCGGCTGCTGCTACAGCCGCCGGGCTTCCTATACCAAAACCATGACAGATAACCACATTTTCTTCAATCAGGTAACAATTAAACGAAAAACCCGCAATTTTCCGGGTTCTGAAATTTCTCTTCAAATACTTAGCTATGGAGTTATCATAAAGTACTAAGACGGTATCGGCATACGAAATATCTGGGATAGAACCTTTGCCTAAATATCTCAAATATGATAAAGGGTTTACAATGTCGGTTTCCATACTTATCTAGTTATTATAAGAGTGCCATTTTTTTTAGTGGGAAACGATAATGGACGATCATGGGTGCCAATCGCTGCATATGATGCCATTCCATGATTTTCTCACTTCTAAATTAAAACTGCCACCGTATTTTAGCACTAAGTGTTTTACTTCATCATCAGCAAGTTTACACTAATCGAAAAAAGTCCTTATTCTCTCATAGGCTGGTTCATATGCTCTAAACTGTTTATTCAGTGGAAAACATTTTGCGTGAAGAATTGGGATTACAACTTGTATTCCTCCGGTAACAT
>CAZBKA010000252.1:0-2022 GCA_964492365.1 uncultured Pirellulales bacterium
CCAAGGCAATGTGATATTTCGAGTTTATCCGATCAGTAAAATTCCAAAGTCTTTTGCTCTGGGTGGAAAAAGATTCAAGCGTGATATTTGCTCTGAACATGCCAGTTTTAAAAATACCCCTGGTAACTGGCCTATGGCCTCTGATGCAGCAGGTGTTCATCCGGATCAGATTGCAGAAGCTTCAAGAGTAGCAGTAGAGAAAGGTGTTCCAACAGACTTTACTCCTGACGGCAGGGTTATATTTACCAGCAGGCAGCACAGAAAAGACTATTGCAGGACGATAGGTCTGCATGACAGAAATGGCGGATATGGTGACCCATAGTTGAGAAAGGCAAGTAATGATAAGCATAGTAAATAAGGCAAATACAGATTTTGACGCAAATGGTGAATTGACTTACCGCGTACCGGAAGATACCGCATGTATCACTATCAGGCCAAAAGGCGGTTGTCTGTATCTAATTGCATCACTGCAAAGCAACACCATATGGACTATTGACGAGAATGAAAAGTTTGAAATAAGAACGAGAGATTTATCGAATAAGAGTTTGGTTATGAGGAAAGAATCAGCCAAGACTGTAAGTGTTGAGATATTAAGATATTCAGGAGTATTAGCATGACAGAGGAAAGTGCAATAGCAGAAGAAATTGAAAATGATGGTATTGATGACGTACAGGCTGAAGATGTGCAGGAAGAATCAATCGAAGACCAATACGACATAGAAGAACCTGACGATGATGAAATGACAGGTCAGGTAATGAATGATTCAGATACCGATGATGATCCGGCAACTGATAATGATAAAAAAGAAACCGTGTCGAAGAAATATACCGACAAAGATAAAACAAAAAATGCTGATTCCAAAGAAACCGAATCGAGGAAAGATGCCGATAAGGATTCAGGGGATGCTAATTCAAAAAACACCAAAAGTGTATCCGATGAATTAGTGGCTAAAGCAAAGAAACTTGGCATATCTGATGAAGACATTGCTCTCTTTGATAAGCCGCAGCAATTGGAAAAGCTTTGCAAGGCTTATGAGAACTCTAAGAGTGCAGAGCACAACCGGCAAGAACAAAAGCAGCAGCAATCAGGTCAGGGGAATTCAGCTTCGCTTGATGAACCATTTAAGCTTGACCTTGACCCAGACCTTTATGACCCTGATATTTGCAAGGCGATGCAATCTACCGCTGCACAGATCAATGGTATCAAAGAGGCTTTGTCAACGATTGTTTCAACAGTACGCAGTCAATCGAGTCAATCTCTTGATAGAGAGTTTGAGTCTATGATTTCCGAATTGGGTGATAATTTTGCTGATACGTTTGGCAAAGGCAGTATTAAAGATATTGCCAGTGATAGTGACTTCTATCAGAATCGATGTAAGGTTATTGAAGAAATGACCACCCTTGCCGCAGGATACGCTCAAACCAACAAGCAGTTACCTGAATCGAAAGTTTTGTTTACTAAAGCGATCAATAGTCTCTTTGGTAATAAGATCAAGTCTAATGTGACCAAAGAAATTGTTTCACAACTTGATAAACGATCTTCTCAATTCATTAACCGACCTGTTGGAAGTAAAGGTAAAAGCACAATGACCCCGACAAAACGGGCGGCAAATGCCGTTGCGGAAAAGCTCAGGGAATTTGGGGCTTATGATGAAACTGAAATCGAAGAAGATTTTTAAGGAAAATAAAAAATGAATTTAACTGATGATCAAATTGTAGATCTGGCAACGACAACTTTAAAAGAACTGGGTAAATTGAAATTTAACCAGATTGCTCAGAAGTTGCAGCATTATGACGTAATGAGCAAAATAATGAAGAAAGATAAGGTTCAGTTTGACGGTGGTAATGGTATTCAGCGAAATCTTATGGTTGATAACTCCGAAGCTGCAAAGAATACCGGTCTTTACGCAAAAGATGCTGTCAATGTTGCTGACATCATGAAAACGATTGAAGTGCCTTGGAGGCATACTACAACTAATTATGCGTTTGAAAGACGTGAGATGGCTATGAATAGCGGCAGCAG
>CAZBKA010000253.1:0-2010 GCA_964492365.1 uncultured Pirellulales bacterium
GCGAATAGGCGTGAAAAGTTATGCACCGGAATTAACAATCCGGGGCAAAAGGTGTATTTATTTGCGGAATTATGTTGGTTATGTGTACTGGTACATATATTAGCAGTTAGGCAAAATGCAAACCGTGGCTTGGCATTCCCGCAATGCTTTCCGCACACGGTTTTTTCAAAACCGGGATTATTGTGTTGCGCCGAAAAGACTTGATTGCAGGCAATCCTTTCTAATTCTTGATATTGATTTTTCATAATACTCTAAGTTAATTTCTGAGCCAATAAATTTTCTATTTTCTTTCAAGCAGGCAACTGCAGTGCTTCCAGATCCTGAATAACCATCAAAAACAGTATCGCCCTCGTCTGTAAAAGCTTGGATAAACCATCTAAGCAAGTTGACTGGTTTTTGTGTTGGATGAAATATATCGGGATCTTCTTTGCCAAATAATCTTCCATTAAAATTAGAGACCTTTATTACAGATCCCGGATATCGGCCATCTAACGTTTGAATTTTTGGCTTCACAAAATGGCCATAATTATTAGACGTAACCTGGTTTACATTGGTTTTTGAATAGCTTTCTGCAAGTGTTTTTATTGGTCTATATTTTGGCTGTTTCTTATAAAATAGAACTATATCTTCATGCGTACTCAACGGTCGTCTATTAGCATTCAAAAAACCAACAGGCCGTGTTTTCTCCCAAACCATCGTATATTTAAAAAGCTTTATGTTTGACATTATCAGATGAGTTGTAAAAGGCTGTTGGGAGGTAAAAACTATAATCCCATCATCTTTGACTATGCGTTCCCATTCTGGCCATAATTCAAACGAAATCATTTCATCCCATTTATTTTGAGTAATCCCATATGGAGGATCTTGCAACACTAACTGGACAGATTTATTTGATACCCTTGAAAGAGTTTCTTTGCAATCCTCACAGAATAATTCAATATTTTTATCAATCATCTTTTAAACTTTTAAACCGTGATTCTCTAACCGCTCACCTTCCGCACAACCATTCACCTTTGCCGTTTGCACTCTTGCCTAACTACAGGTACAAGTAATGCCGGCTTAAATCCATGCCACCGTGATAGGCTAACTCCGGCACTACTTCTACCAGTGTCCGTTATGCGTAACGCTACGGCACGCTAACAGGACTATGTTTTGGATTTTTAAAGCCCCACCGCACTTGTCTGCTTCGCATCCATTTAGATAGTCGTTGTAAATATGTCAGTGAGTCTTCGGGAATTGAAAACACCTCCTTGCGATGAACTGTTACATAACTCGGAGTCAAGGGCTTATTAAAGCTCAAAAGATTGACCCACACTCGCCCCGTGAATATAACCTTGAGCCTTTCTTTCCAATCCATTTTCCAACAAGCAATAACTTCGCCCTGTGGAGAATCTAATCTCAAGGCGGGTAATGGTTGATACTCTGGTTGGTCTTTTGCAAAGACCACGTTTTGATGTTTAAATTCGACTGGTTTCATTGCCCCCTCCTTTCATAAAGAATATTAAGTCCTACCTCGTAATTTGAATAAAGTTTCTCTGATTTACTTAATTCCATCAAATCCATAGTGCCTCTTTTTTCCATCATATCTGTAAAGTTTTTTCGTTCTGCTTTTTCATTGGCATCTGCAATTTCAATCATATTGCAGAACATTTCATATAATCTAACCTTGTCAATCCTGTGGTCGGCAAAGTCGTTTATTGCTCTCGCAAACTGTGTAAAAACGTTCTCTCTCATTTTAATTTAGTTTTATTAAGATCAATTTCATTCAACATAGATTCATACATTGACTCCTCAGTTCTGCCGTTGAAAATAAAGACATCATAATCTTCCATTTCAAGGTCTTTCTTCATATTAAACAGGATAGGCTGTCCACTGCTTAATCGTTTCATATTTTCATCGCTTAATCCGATGATGATTGTTTTTCCTTTTCTTGCTTTTATCATTTTAAATCCTCCTTCGCTTCGCTTTAAAAAACCAAAACTCCAACGCCACTGTGCCGTGACTGAAAAC
>CAZBKA010000254.1:0-1994 GCA_964492365.1 uncultured Pirellulales bacterium
ATTACGATTGCTGAGCCCAATATTTTGACCAAGACCAAACGCTACAAAACATTGGCTTTCTTGTTTTGTTGCTGGGCTGATAAGATGACAATTATGAAAAGAACTGTGGATAGAGGCGTCGGGCTTTTTACCGGAGAGGCAGCAGCTGCCGCGGATGATTTTGATATAGCGGAATACCAGGCCTATAAGGGAATGAGTGATTTGCAACTGAAAGATGATTTGAAAGCCGCTGGTCTTAACACGCTTTTGCATATGCAATATCCGGCCGGAGGAGACCCGTTTATGACGAAGGTTATGTCGCTTTTCAAACTTCACTGGGCTTTTTGCCTGATTCTGACCAAGAAACGTTGGGATGACCAAAAGCAGGTGGCTGATGGTCTGCAGAATATGATCAGCCAAGGGCTGCCTTACAAAATTAATTGTTTGTAGGAATCTATTTGCGACAGCTTGAAAGAGATCCAACCAAGCCCAGGCTGAGCTTCGTTTACCTTCTTATTGCTTTCAGCACTAGATGCCATATGGCATCGTCACTTCACTTCGACAGGATGATAGTAACGATATTATCTAATTAAAACAATTACCGGCCTCGGTACTAACTTAGCCTGCTACAAAATCCTGCCCCACATGTTCGACCACTGCAGTACGTTCGGTGATTTTATCAAGCGTATTGATCAATGCTTCATATTTGTCTTCGGTTACCCAGCAATCAATGTTTACCCGATCTGCAAACTCGGTGTCGGTCAGCTTTATTAAATAACCCAGGCATTTGTTTTGAAAGTTGCTGTAATAATTGTAGTCCAGAGTAATTCTTAAATGCCGTGAATACTCCAGCATAATAATGTCAGCCTGCTCCAGTGTTTGGATTACCGCATGACTGTAGGCTCTGACCAACCCTCCCGTACCCAGCAGCGTCCCGCCGAAATATCTAACCACTACTGCGATAACATTCTCTATTTCCTGCATTTTAAGCACGTTCAGCATCGGTATGCCCGCCGTGCTGTTGGGCTCGCCGTCGTCGCTGTACTTTTCCATCACCATGCCTTCACCTCTGATGCGCCAGGCGTAGCAGTAATGGGTGGCAGCGGGATAGCGGCGGTGGACATCTGCCAGTATTGTTTCCGCTTCTTCGGTATGGGCAGCCGGGCTTAACATACATATGAAGCGGGATTTCTTTTCCATAAGTTCAGAATCGATCACATTTTTGATCGATTTATACATTAGCATAATTCCTCTCTACAACTTCCATATAAACGAATTCTATACGAAAGTCACCTATTCCATATTATAGCCATAATATGGAGGGAGAAGGTATTTAATTAAAAAATGGGAGAGAGGTGTACTAACATGGCAGACGCTATTGTTCGCGGAGAAATAGATGGGATAAACGATGCTGAGTTTCGAACTTCTTTAACTTGCAGCAGAGGAGTCCCGACCGGATCGATCCGAGGTGAAATTGAAATCCGTGCAAACCGCAGAGACATTGATTATACTTTCAGATCAACCAATCCGACCCGGATCATTGCCAGAAGATATGGTATTACTCGTTATGTGTATGTGGTTTTCAGCCAGGTTACATTAAGAAACCAACGCACTGGTTTTACAATCAGCAATGCACGAATCGTTCTGACTGCCAGAAAGCTCGCCAATGGACGCCGCCAGGCGACGTTGCTGATTTTCCGCCCTGGACGAACCACTTTGAGAGCATCAGGTATTCTTGAAGACGGGCGGATCTTTGTTGCCCGCAACGTTTCCTGTCAGTTGCTGTTGCAATAAATGATCATGATAAATACCGAAGGCGTAGCCTTCGGTATTTTCGTTTTTTTAAGTGAAAACAGGATCTTTATAATAAAAGTATTACATAATATTCAGTTGCCATTAAATGAGAATTAAATTTTCATTGCATAACTTCGCAAAAGTGATATCATAATAATATAATTACAATATTAAAGGAGGCATTTTCATGACAGAAAGAAAAGCTTGGAAGATGAATGGGT
>CAZBKA010000255.1:0-1966 GCA_964492365.1 uncultured Pirellulales bacterium
AATTAACAATACAAACCACATTGCTCCAGCCACTCACCGGAGCAATAAAATTTTACTTGCAAATATTTTTGAAAACAGAACGTGTGTTTAAAAGGAGCCCCCAACGGCCAGACTACATCTCCCAAAGAATCCGGGACCTGGAAAGACCATCACCACACACCACACAATACTACTACTCATAGTTGTTTAACCAGCGATGTTATTAAGCATACACAATAAAAAGTTAAATGTCAAGTTTAAAATAACAAAAACTACAGCTATCATTACTACAGCTACATTTTACCGGACCATGAATGATAAATCTTTACCTAAAAACTTTCTATCTGCTGTTTTATTTAGTAATTTCTTAAAACCTGAAAGATATAAAATATCATTTATCTTGTCCGCATTAAGTCCTTTATCGGTAATTGGTTGCTCAAAAAGTAAAGAATTTTTTACCAAGAATTATAATTTAGATTTATTTTTTATGTTATTTTTGCGTAGAACGAGAGTTTTCGGGCTGATTATTTGAGAAAAAATTGATTGTTTTTGGGATTGGTGTTTTCATTTGTTGTCGGGTGTTTTATTATGGAGGGTATATGTTAGAAAAAGGATTGGTACAAATATATACCGGTGATGGTAAAGGTAAGACAACGGCGGCGTTTGGGCTGGCGGTTCGGGCGGCTGGGCGAGGTGGTAAAGTTCTGATATATCAGTTTCTTAAACCTACGAACCTTGAGCTTGGTGAGAGGATTGCGATTGAAAAGAGCGGCCTTGAAATTACGGTTGATTGCCTGGATACCAGATGGGATATGTTAAAGAGCCTTGAAGATGGTGACATGTTTGCTAAGACGGGTATTGCAATATCGCATGAGCTTGAAAGAATCTCCAGACTGGCTGAAGATAAGGTGTATGATTGTATAATTCTTGATGAGATCGTATTTTGTGTTGCCAGGGGGCTGGCGAAGATCGAAGATATTAGAAAGCTGATTGCTGGCAGGGACGGGTCGGTTGAGATAGTTATGACAGGCAGGGGGGCGAGTGATGAGCTAATCGAATTGGCTGATCTGGTTACGGAGATGAAGAATATTAAGCATCCTTTTGATAAAGGGATTTATGCGAGGAAAGGTATTGAGTATTAGAGGATTTGTTATATGAGTAGGAAAGTTGCGGCGATAATTTGTGCGGCTGGTGCGAGCAGCAGGTTTGGCGGAAAGAGAAAGAAGCCTTTCGTTGATGTTGCGGGCAGAGCGGCGTTTTTGCGTAGCGTTGAATTATTTAATGAGCGGGAGGATGTTAAGCAGGTGCTGCTGGCGATATCCGAAGAGGACAGGGAGATGGTTGAGGTCAGTTGGGGGGCGAATCTGAAATTTTTCGGTGTGCAGGTATGTATCGGGGGGAAAGAGAGATTTGAGACGGTAGGCAAGGCATTGAAGCTGGTGCGTGAAGATATTGATGTTGTGGCGGTGCATGATGCGGCGAGGTGCTGTGTTACGGGGGAGTGGATCGAAGGGTGCTTGAATAAGGCATTTGAGACTGGGGCGGCGATGCTGGCATGCAAGGTTGTTGCTACTATTAAAAATGTTAAGGATGGTGTGATTGTCGGGACGGTTGATCGGGCGGGGCTTTATGAGGCTCAGACTCCACAGATATTTTCGGCGGAGCTTTTGCGGAAAGCTTATGGTAATATTGATAAGGTTGATAAGAGTAAGATCAGCGATGACAGTCAGCTTGTTGAGGCGATTGGGCATAAGGTTGCGATAGTTGAGACGGACAGCTCAAATATTAAGATAACTAATCAGTGTGATGTTGCGATTGCAAGTGCGATAATTAAAGAACGTGAAAAACAGGTGAAGCCTAAGGGGTATGAATCGCCTTTCAGTGAAGCGATGTGGTGACAGTTTTTTTTGGGGTGTGGGTGGAAAATTTATTTGTATAAGCGGGAAGTTTAGTCGTGAGGGGTGGTTGTAATTAAAGGGATATTATT
>CAZBKA010000256.1:0-1963 GCA_964492365.1 uncultured Pirellulales bacterium
CTGTCATGGAGATAGTTCAGGCAACCGGTAGCAGGGAGAAATTTAAGGTCAGCGGTGGATTAAGTCCTGTCACAGGGCGTATTGTTGTTGAGGGTCCGATAAGCAAAAAATGCTCATTCATTATTGGATCGAGAACCACATATTCTGACTGGCTCCTCAAAAAACTTGATGACAAGCAGCTTCAGAAGAGTCATGCCAACTTCATTGATCTTGATGGCAATCTTAGCTGGGATATAAATGAGAAAAATTCACTCTCTCTTTCCGGCTATTTTAGCAGGGACAAATTTGACTATTACAGGGAGACGGCATTTAATTACGGCAATATTGCTTCAACATTAAAGTGGAAACACACCTTTGGTACCAAGCTCTCGACACAGATCTATGCCATAATGAGCAACTATAATTATACCATTGACGACAAGGAAGACTCCACCAGCTATAACTCTTTGAGATATCAGATAGACCAGAAGATACTCAGGGCTGACTTTTTATATTTCCCTGCCAACAGGCACAAAGTTGAATTTGGCATTGATGCAACCAGCTACTCATTGCAACCTGGAAAAAGAGAACCTGTCGGAAGTTATTCAACTGTAACTTCAAAAGAGCTGGAGAAAGAGCAGGCACTTGAGCCATCGCTTTATATAAGTGATGAGATTGAAGTTACCCCTAATCTTACAGTTACAGCCGGTTTACGAGGCACCTGGTTTATGGCTTTTGGTCCTAAAACCGAATACCAGTACTATACAAATACATCCCGATCTGTTGAAAGCATAAGTGATACTGTCAGATATGGCAACGGAGATATATACCAGCGCTATCCCAATATTGAATTCAGGCTCTCATCACGATTATTGCTGGCATCCAATCTATCTCTCAAGATGGGCATCCAGAGGGCGTACCAGTATCTTCACATGATATCCAACACCACATCGATGTCACCTACTGACATCTGGAAGCTTAGTGACAGTTATATTAAGCCTCAGAGGGGTGATCAATATTCTGTTGGTCTCTATCAAAACTTTCCGCGAAAAGGTATTGAAGCCTCTGTTGAAGGCTATTACAAGAATCTTAACAATGTCATTGACTTCAAAGGAGGTGCTCAGCTTCTTATGAACGAACATCTTGAAACAGATTTAATAAGCGGTAAAGGCAAGGCATATGGTATTGAGCTGATGCTGAAGAAGCAAACAGGTCCGCTTACCGGCTGGGTCAGCTACACATACTCAAGGGTATTTTCAAAGTTTGACAGCAAGTTTGAAGATGAGACTATTAACGATGGCGGTTACTTCCCTGCCAATTTTGATAAGCCTCATGATCTTAAGCTGGTTGCCAATATGAAGCTTTCGAGAAGGGTTAATGTGTCTACCAATTTTGATTACAGCACGGGCAGGCCCATTACTTTCCCGGTAGCATTTTATGAGTTTAATAACACCACCAGGGTTTATTATTCAGACAGGAATGCTTTCAGGATTCCCTATTACATGAGGCTTGATTTTTCAGCCACGCTTAACGGTAACCTCCGGGTAAAAAAGCTAAATCACTCATCGTTTACAGCAACGGTTTACAATGTTCTTGGCCGTAAGAATCCATATTCAATCTTCTTCAAGAATGAAGGGGGTGAGATTAAAGGTTATCAGATGACCATTTTTGGTCAGCCGATCTTTATGATCACATATAACTTCAGGATACTGGGGAATGCTAAGGATGACTTTTAGGAAGTCAAAAGTCAAAAGTTAAAAGTCGAAAGTCGAGTGTCAAACGGGAAGGTCCAACAGGATTTGGACCATCGTAGATGATCAAATTATGTGTTCATAAAAATAATTTGATGGTCTACGACCATCCCATGTATTTGTATAATGTCACTTCTACTAAAATCAGATGCTCTCCGAGCATCGAGACCTTTCATTTTTGTAAATATTGTGATTGAAATAATATGATAGCTATTGTCTATGCACTGGTACAG
>CAZBKA010000257.1:0-1960 GCA_964492365.1 uncultured Pirellulales bacterium
CGGCATAGTACGCAAAAACTTGACTTCAAATTTACAGCAAATTTGAGACACTGCCGCCAGCTCCATCTGCTCCAGAAGACAGATTTGAATTGTTGTAATCGATACGAATTGGGCCCGCGAAGGAATTGAAAATCAGATCATTATTTTCCAGATACTCCAGCAATGCATATGCCCCGTTTCCGAAGTTCGCATCGCCAAAAATCGTTTGATGGACAGTTTCGCCGGTATCCCAGTCAAGTCCGAGCACTTCCCAGCCATCTGGCAACCTGTAACCATTGATGAGGGCCATATTACCCGACTGGCTGTAAATCGGAACCATGCTTGTCGACGAAACATCTGATCTTGCCCATACTGAAGACCATTCATTTGTTGATGTGTTCCATTGGAAGCGCTCGGCACCATATGCAGTATCATATGCCGGGCCCATGAGCGAGACCTGAAGAATCTTGTTCTGGCCTATAAGGTCAGAGCTGACATTTTCCGGAATGTTATTCACAACAAAGGCCCCGTATCCAGATACGACTACGGACTGCTCCGTCTGTATCCACTCGGGAAGGGTAGTAAAATTGCAAGTTACCGGAATCTGCCCTGCGATACGTTCAGATCCCTCAAGGATTTCGTCGCGCCAGAATGCCACCAGGTTCATCTGTTTGGCACCATCGGTTATGACCACCAGCTTATCCTCATCGTCGCCGAATCCCATGAGCGTTGGAGTGGACCCTGTGCCATTGCCTACCTTGATCATAGGAGGTTGTTCCGAATTGGTATATGGGCTTGACCATGCACCATCAGTTTCATTGTAGGAAAGATTCTTGCCGTTCCAGACGAGCTTGTGCATGACACTATCGCTTGCCAGATATATGCCATTGTTTTCATCTACAGCAACTGAGTTGCTAACGTACTCACCACTCCCAAGCTTGTAAAAAGATGTAGAGGTTGTGTTGAGGTCGCGATTGATAACTGACACTCCATTGCTAAAAGTGATAATAAAGTAGCCATCGTATGTCATGAAATGTGGTCAAGTTTGAAAAACAGAATCTTAAGGCATATTTGATATTAATGTGAATTTAAACTATGATGATTCATGTACTTGATTTTATACATCGAGTGCGTAAGTCTTTGGAATTAAGTACTATTTTTAAGGTCATTGTGTACATGAATTTCGGAATAATTTACGATCTTTCTATAAAGGTAACCTTATCAAGTATCCAATCCAGTTTCCACAGAGATACACAAGTATGCTATCTATTTTCCCGACCTGTCAGTAATTCAAAAATGTACTTCCCATTTATGTACCCACGGTTAAGGCAAAAATCTTGGTTCTTCGTCATTCCCTGTGGATAAGATGATTTTCAATTCGAGACCGCATTGGTTTTTATGAAAACATTATGAGGGTAGCCACACAAAACAACGAAGAGCCATAATCTTTCCTGACAGCGAATTTTTAGTGATAGGTCTCAGTGTACGGTTGCAAGTTTAATAAAAATTTTAGGGCTTAATAGTTTGAAGATGGTGTGGACATAAATATGAAAAAGGATTGCATGAGACAAAGAGAGTTCCTCAGTCGATGATCTATGAAAAAGAATGCATTGCTTTTGAAGAATAGAGAATACAGGCAAAAGGCAAGCAAAAGACAGAAAAAAACAGGAAAAAACAGGAAAAAATAGTAAAAAACAGGAAAAGACAGGAAAAAATAAGTTAGCGGGCCCGCCGCGATTCGAACACGAGTCAATGGGTATCTTCGTAATTATCTTACTTCGAAGCCCATTAGGATATCCTGGCTACCCTACGAGCCCTTGGTGCAGCACTATTGATAGAAGCTATCCATATTAAACTTTTCTCTCAAAATTAAGGCTGCAGGGAATACAGGTAGCGAGAATTAGGCCAGGAGTAGGATTTTATGTCTCTCAAACTATTTTGAATTTTAAATATCATATCTGGGAAAAAAACATTTCTGAAA
>CAZBKA010000258.1:0-1943 GCA_964492365.1 uncultured Pirellulales bacterium
TTTACTACGGAGAAGGTTCATACCATCACGCTGGTCTTGAATGTCTTTATTTTGATAATGGCAAACGTACCTGGCGGCATGGAATGGCACCGATGCATTACCCAACCCACAGCACAGCTTTTTTAATCGGTGTTACTGGCGAAAGACTGACTGAAGTTTCATGCCATGGCTGGGGCGATGACGATCCTATACTAAAGGACAATGTTTACAAGAATCCATTCTGGAACGAAACTGCGTTATTTAAAACTGATCGCGGTCATTCATTTAAAGTTGATGTATGGTGGAAAGGCGCTCACAGAGGCGGCGAACGCGGCGAGTTGGTTGGCACAAAAATGAGTTTTTATGGTCCAACTGAAAACGGAATGGGCCCGGTTATCGTCAGACCTGACGGAGACCGCAAAGAAGTCGACGATGGCGGTTTTGAAAGATACCTCCCTGCTTTCGAAAACTATGAACAGCCTAACTGGGCTGAAACAGACATGCTCCCTGAATCAATGAGAAAATTAGTTGGTGGTCATGGAGGTTCAAGCACTTTCATAACACACGAATTTATCGACGCTTTGGTACACCAGAGAGTACCGTCTGTGAATATTTATGAGGCTCTTGCATATACTGTACCAGGCGTAATTGCTCACGAATCCGCGTTAAAAGACGGGGCATTATTAAAGATCCCGCAGTTTGACGAAAAGGTTTAAAAATAAATTCGAATTGATTCTAGCGATCCCTCCAATAATATTGTAGGAGAACAACTATGAAATTGTCACATAGAAACGCGTTTACATTGGTTGAGCTGCTTGTTGTAATCGCAGTAATTGCTTTACTTATGGCCATATTAATGCCGGCTTTAAATATGGCCAGAAAACAAGGGCAAAGAGCCGTCTGCCAAAGCAATCTAAGACAACAGCACGTTGCATGCTCAATGTACATTGACGATTTTGAAGGCTATTTCCCATGCACTGAACAGATAAACGCAGCATGGTATTATTTATGGGGAGGTAAAAACGGTACAGAACTAGGTGCTGCAGCATCAATTAGGCTTCTCAACCCATATATAAGCAAAGTGGGAGAAGTCACAACAAAATCGACAGATAAGCAATTGGAAATTTTTAAATGCCCTGGCGACAGGGGTAATATAGCCGGAAACTGGCCTGCAAGGATGCCAACGGTATGGGACTGCGTAGGCTCAAGTTACCTTCCTAATTTTACTGCAAACAACAATACCCCTGATAAAGGACTTTGGCAAAAGAAAATTACACAAATCAAAAACACACATAGCCTGATACTGGTAAGGGAATTTTCCTTTTTGGCCTTTTTTAGAAGCCCCGAAGGTAGCTATGGCGGAGTACCTTTTGGTTATTTCTACTGGCACAAAAACAATTATAACGGCTGGGGAAACGTAACCTTTGTCGATGGCCACACCGAATATCTGCAGGCAACGCAGAATAAACCCGATTTCCAAAATGGCGAAGGTTGGACGTTCATAGTTAACAAAAAATAAGTAAGAAAAATTTTTAAAAAAAATTTCCAAAAGGACTTGAACAGAAAAAAAGTTTTTTTATCATAAAAGTGCCCGAGTTCTCATCAGGCCTTGAGGTCTAAACGATGACCCAACCGATGACAATTCGGGCATCTTTTTCCAGCATCTTTACCTAACAAAGCGGCAAATCTTTCTCACTTGGTTCAGCAGCAAAAGCACACTATCGGTTGTCGCTTAAGGAAACGCATTTCGGAACTGTAGGCCTGTTGAAAAATCCCTTTTAAAAACATAATTTTGAATCCCAAATCAATTGTATCACACACCACAACCTGAACAACATAAAAAATAAAACTAAAAGCCAATCTTCTAAAACTACCAAATAATAATAAACCCAACGTAGTTTATGACCAACCAACCCTTTAACTCAAAAAAACCGTGTCTAAAAACACACAAAATATAATAACAA
>CAZBKA010000259.1:0-1934 GCA_964492365.1 uncultured Pirellulales bacterium
GGTTGTTCCTTTATTGAGTTTCTGATATTCAAACGCCTTTTTTATTGCAGTTTTGCAAGTCAATTCTGCTATTTTTGAAATCTGTATGCAGGAAAAGGTCCTTAATAAAAATGAAACATTTATTGCACTGACTGCACTTTGGGCATTCGTGGAATCTGGACTTGGAGGATTAATGCACGCACTGCACCTACCGTTCACAGGTATCTTTCTTGGCGGATTTTCTGTCGTAGTCATCAGTCTTATCGCCTACTACTATCCAAAACCCTATCAGCAAATAGTAAAAGCTACATTGATTGTCATGGCTGTTAAAGCCTCTGTAAATCCCATGACACCCCCTACTGCATATATAGCTGTGACTTTTCAGGGTTTCTTAGGGGCATTACTTTATAGTATCAATAACCGCAACGCACTTGTCAGTTTAACATTTGCTATTCTGGCTATTCTTGAATCTGCCTTTCAAAAATTGCTGGTACTGACACTTATTTTCGGCACGGCTTGGTTTAAAGCCATTGATAAATTTTTCGATAGCATACTCAAATCACTTTCTGTAAATTCTGATACATCCTATACTTCGAACATTGTTCTGTTATATCTGGCTATTTATTTTATCTGGGCTATTATACTGGGATGGTGGTTACCTAAAATTCCAGCTCAAATAAACTCACGTGCCAATCTGTACAAAGATCTTGTCCCTGTCTCAGCAATTGATAAACCATCCAGAAAACGTCGAAAACCATTCATCCTGTTAATTTTAATAAGTATTCTAATGATTGGGTACCTTCTACCAGGAAAACAAGCAGGTATAGAAGCTTTGTCTTTAATCATCAGAACAGCTGCAATTGTTCTTCTTTGGGTACTTTTGATTGCTCCATTATGGAAAAAATACGTTCTCAAAAAAATACAAAACAGAAAGGATGAGGAAACACCTCTGATACTTGATAGAATGCCATATCTGAGCAACCGAGTAAAACCATTATTCAATCAACTGTCTTCTCAATACAAAGGTTTTAAAAAATGGAAAGAATTTGTATTAGGCCTTATCGTCATAAGTCTGCAATATGATGCATCCGACAAATGAGTCATTCCTTCTGACAGGGCCTGTTCATTGTGGTAAAAGCAGCAGCCTGTCTGAAAGCATTAAGGATACCGCTTCCATCAGGGGATTTATCTGTCCGGACAAAGACGGACTTAGATACCTGAAAAATATTCATGATGGGTCAATTCACCGTTTTCAAATTCCAATCCACGAATCTGATGATGATATTTTGATTGGTAAATACATTTTTTGCAAGTCTGATCCAGTTTTTCCTACGGCATCACCAATCTGCTTTAATGGATTTAACCCAGCCTCGTTTAGTTGCATGAGTTCTTCCCCCTGCAATCGTCCCTTAGCTCTAATTTGCCCAATAATTAAAGCGAGCCTCATCATACCCTCTGCACCTTTTCCAGATGCAACAGCTGCATTCCCAACATCTTCTATTAACGGTATAACTTCTTTAGCATTAAATCCCATTGCAAGCAACAACCGGCCTGCATTTGCTATATCTGATGTTTCAAGCGGCGTCCTATCAGCAAGCTTCTGCATTTGGTTAACTAAATCCTCAGCAGCTTTCTTGTCCTTTAATAACGCCTCGTAAGTAGTTACAAGAGTTTCTCTTTTTGCGGCAGATTCTATTGCGGTTTTGGCAAATGATGCAGCCTTTTCAATTGCAGCGATTGTTATAGCTATAGCCATCAATGGTGCAGCAGCCGTCTCAAACCCAACTAATGCAACTTTTAATGCATCAATTCCAGATGCAGCAGCCGCGGCTCCGCCTGCAATTCCTGGCATAATATTGCTAACAGTTGTTAGCGACGTTGTGAGATTTGACATATTGATTTTTGATGTGCGTTCCAAAGAGTTAACGGCAGGGGTGATTTTGTTTTTTGCAGTC
>CAZBKA010000260.1:0-1915 GCA_964492365.1 uncultured Pirellulales bacterium
GCAGCAGCCAGGCGAGGAAGCCGACGGTGATGTAGGGGCGCTCGATGATCTCGGGCGTTCCCTCTGTTAAGGAGTACAATGGCAAAGCTAAAAATTAAGAGTGGATATAATATCGACCGAGGCGATTGGACCACGGTGACTGCGTCGGATACCGTGCCGACTGGTCTGACCGATGTGTTCTTCGTTACCGCGTCGTTGAAGAGCGATCCCGTGGCAGGCGCACAGTTCGTCACGGCTGCTCCATCAGCGTCTGGCTCCATCACGATCAAGACCTGGAAGTCAACGGCAACCGCGGATACCGCGCAGATTGCCGCGACGACCTTCTCTCGCGTCGTGACGTGGGTTGCAATCGGAAGATAAGTTAACCGGGTGCTCCGAAAGGGGCTCCCGCATTACAAGGATATCATGGCAACTAAGACAATCTTACCATCTTCAAGTCTTGCTTCAGCTATGCCTTTAAAAGCATCGTTTATTTCACCTATAATATGAGTAAGCTTTGTGTCATCAGTAATTTCTATTTCAGCAGTTGTAATTGCATTACCCGCAGCATCTGTGCCATTTATGACAATCTTTCCACCCCCTGTGTAAGTTCCATTATAACATGACAGGTCTGTTATCAATGTGCTAAGTGAAGCATTTTCTTCATCGTCTGTTGTAAGTACAGCACCAGATTGCCAAGCCTCTGTGGTACTATTATTTATTTTTATCTCATAATCGGAACCTGCATCATTGCCGCTGAGTACTAGATGATAATTGTCATCGTATACAAGTAAACTTGCTGTGACACCAGGGTTGTCAGCACTATTATTTATTAACCCAACAAGATCTTCCAATGTTGTATCAGCAGTAGTAGTTATTGATGTTTCATGATGGTTATATGAATATATAAATGTACCTGCACCAACTTTATCTTCTGGATATTCCACCCCTGCGGAGTGAACCCACCGTTCACTGTTAGCAAGCTGATTTACTATTATCGTATGATTACCTTCAAAAGCATCAGAGGACGCCTCAGCGGTAAAAATATCTTCATCGCTTGATGTAGCTTTAAATGCACGCAGGTCGTCGGTATCAGAAAGGTCATCAGCCGCACTTTGTAAAGCCTTTAATTCTGTTTCGAAACTTGTATAGGCAGTCTTTATTGCTTCCTTTGCTTCTTGCCGTTCCTGATATGTATAAAGATTCCTCTTTTCTATTTCCATCAACTGCGCAATAAGAGTTTCCGTATCAATACCGGTACTCAAACCTGAAAGCTGTGTAGATGACATTTTACCACCTTTTTAAAAATCTTTTGTTCTCTAGTCCGATAAGTAAAAACGCCTATAATTCCATATCTTTAATTATCGAACAATAATAAACTGAATATCATTAATATTTCTAAAAATAATTTATAACAACATCAACACACAACACCGTCAAACTGGGATATCATCTGCTTACATTTCTGCATTAATTGAAGAGCTTTTGTATTATCCGGTGATATTTCCAGACATTTGTCTAACTGTTCCCGAGCATAATCAAACCCTGTTTTGGCCATAACTGGAGATTTTGTTTTAACATAATCCTGTCCTATTGTCATAAATGTTAAAGCAAATAAAAACCTGGCATGCATCTGTCTGTTTTCAGTTGCAACTTTGTCCCATTGCACGTCAGGGAAAAGCTGCTCATAACCAAACGACTCGGTAAAGCTTTTGACCACATCAAAATGGGATTTTGCCTTTGTTGATGTGTGACTTCGCGAAAGGCTATTTGTTTCAATACGCCGTAAATAGTAATCACCTTTAAGGTGACAAGCAACAAGACCGTGTTTGATAAAACGCCTTATCATATCATAGTCTTCTGCTATTTTCAGTTTTTCATTGAAAAAGCCTATCTTTTCAAACACATCTCTTTTGATACATGTTCTGAAAGGCAC
>CAZBKA010000261.1:0-1896 GCA_964492365.1 uncultured Pirellulales bacterium
CCTCATCGCTTTATATGATGGGCAGGTCAAACAGACAGATGATGACCTTGGTGAATTTCTGAAATACCTGACCGATGTAAAACTTACAGAAAACTCTGTCATTATTGTAATGGGTGACCATGGAGAGCAGTTTTATGATCATGGCCGATCAAGTCACCACGATATATATGACGAACTTACGCACATACCTCTGGCAATGTCACTTGCAGACGGCAAAAACAAAAAGATCGACGCACTTGTAAGCACCACGGATATAATGCCAACTATCCTTGAACAGCTTGAAATACCAATTCCAACCGGATTGAAAGGCCAAAGCTTTTTGCCACTGGTATCAGGTGATAGTGATAATATTCATGAATTTGTTTTCATCGAATATACAGGAGGAGCCATCAAAGACAAATATGCATTCAGAACGGACCGGCTAAAATATATTTTCACTGAAGAACAACAATATGTATATGACATTGTAAATGACCCTGCTGAGCAAATTAAAATTTTTCCTGAAAAATTTGACGACGAAACTAAAAAACAACAGCAAGTCTTCAGGAAATATCTTTTCGACAATGGCTATATTACCGGCGAACAATATAAAACAGATTAAATTTTATACTATCTGCTCACCAACAACAGCGAAAGATGCTCAGCAAATACAGTCGTTTCTACTGGATATCTTCGAGTATGGCGACTATAACTTTCGCTCTGCATTATTAGGGAAATTCAGCCCATCGCTAAAAACTGTTTATTATCTGGCGAAATACAAAAACGCCATAATAGCAGTAGCGGGGGCGCTGTATAGTCGAAAGAGCGGTTTCTTTGCCTTTGTGGGGCCAGTCTGTGTCGCAGAAACTTACAGGCATCTCGGTATAGGGAGAAAAATCGTAGCATTATTGTTGGATCATCTAAAGTCAAATAACTGCTGCGCAGCATATCTTGGTGTTAAACCTAATAACCCAGCTTCCTGTTTTTATCGCCAACTTGGTTTTGACAATTATACAGGCATTGTAATGCGAAAATTATTTGTACCACAGGAGGAAATAGAGAAAAAATTTCAATCGCCTGCTCTTTTGAAGATACAACCTCTGCAATGGCACCATTGGCCCGCAGTGATGGCTTTGTTTGCCTGGCCCGCAAAACTCTATACTGCTGATTTTCAAAATAATATTTTTTCAAGCAGATATTTTCCAGTAGAAAAATTTGCCCCGGTTTTTGGCACATTAATGACCAGCATTCAAAAAAACAAAGGCTTTGCAAATATCCTTATCTCCGACACAGAAGATGTAATTACAGGCTGCTGTCATATAACTCCCAATGTCTCCAGTTTCTGCAAACACATAGCTGTCTCAGATTTCTACTTTCACGATAATTGTCTCAATAAGGCTCAACTGCTTTTAAATGCAACCATAGAAAAAGCGAAGAACACTGATATCAAAAAGATTTATTTCTATTGCCTTGCCTGCGATTATGAAAAACGAAAAATAATAGAATCACTTAACGGCTCACTTGAAGCTGTTTTACCTGGAAATGTTAATATTAATCAAAGTTTTGTTGATCTGTTGATTTATCGTCTGCTGGTTTAATATCAGACTGAAGTTATCTTTCATAATTTGAAACAACCAGGTTTATTTTGCCGCTTTTGGCGGGTTTTATCGATGCTACTTTCTCTATATCAAGTATTATTGAATTGCCGATAACAGGCTTGAATCTGCTGTTAATGATCTTGTCTATTTCATAGATATCCGCATTTTCCTGCGGCACATATTTCACTGTAAGGTTGCCGTCGCTGTTTTGAACAATTTGAAACTGTCTTACCTGGCTGATATTCATAAATCCTTTAAGCTGGTTCCAAAGCAGCACCTTGCCGTCCGGACAGATAATATCTTCGCCGCTCCTGCCGAC
>CAZBKA010000262.1:0-1893 GCA_964492365.1 uncultured Pirellulales bacterium
TGTCATAAATCCGCAAATCATCCATCAAACCATCATAATGAGCAATTCCTGGATTGTCTGTTGGACAGTAATTGCCACATGAACCCAGATAGATAGTACCATTGCCGCCGGAACTTATTTTCCCGGGACAGGAACGCTGATTTAACACAACCCCATCTCTGTATATAATCGCATATTCGCCATCATATACAAAAGTATATAAATGCCACTGATTATCAGCAAATCCCGCTGCTGTTACAGGAGTGGTAAGAGCGGTTGATACCTCAACTGTGTGTACATCGAAGTTTAATACGTATTTACCGCTGCTGCTTTCATCAATTCCTATATACCTTCTTGTGATATCACCCTTATTAAATATCCAGCACGATTTCTCCAAAGCATCCGCCTTGAGCCAGACGCTGATTGTCATCTGTTTAGTTGGATCAAGAATATCATCATGAGGTATATAAGCTGTATGCCATGTCCCATCAAGCTGTAATGCTGTGCCTGAAATTCCCGGAACAAAACTATCGATCTTTACATAATTTGGGTCGTTTACATAAGCCGAGTTTACCTGCAATGTGCAGTGATTGCCATATCCGCTGGAATCATAAGCTATGTTACCTGCCCCTTCGTCAAATTTCCACCAGCCGACAAGATTGGGATCCTGCGCCCCAACTGCCATGGAAAAAAAGACTACCACCAGGACAACTGCAAATCTTAAAACCTCTCCTGTCTCATTGCTTCGACAATTCTTCATTAGCGAAACCTCCTTTTTTAATTATCTCCTTTATTTTCTGTCTTCCAGCCACCTTCCTGACAATATCGCCATGTCTTTCATATCGAAGAATCCATCGCCATTCAGATCACCTGGATCTGCCGGTTTAACAACAATAGACGGGTCGCCATATAGATTCAATAAAGTATTATTTTCCCACCAACTAAACTGCTGCTGCTGTTTAAGCTCATATAACGCTTTACCCGCACTCATACCCTGAACAATTCTTTCATAAAACTCATAAGCCTGACCGCCGCATGCACCGCTATTGTTAAAACTAGTCTGACCTGGTGAATACCATGAGGACCTTGTAGAACCGCAAATACCAACACAGCTATTAATTAGCATCGAATAACATAGATTTCTTCGTGTCTCAGGATGTGCGGTTGAACAGGAAGCTGCGAATCCCATGCTTGGGTATCTGTCGTTCAGATTTGGAATCATGTTCAGGTTCATAACTTCAGCATTATCTATAGGTCCACCATGAGTTGAATAAACCATAGATCCGAATTCACCTTTGCTCCAGGTATCGGTTACAGTATAAACACTGCAAGGCGTAGTTTCTGGTATTAGACCTGCCGGAAGATATGTCATATCATAAATTCTATGGTAAGGCCAATTCGCAGGGTCAAATATGTTCAATCTCATATCCTCACCCAGATGCCAGCTTGTGCTGGATGTATCCAAAGGCTTCATCGCTGATAATGTGTTCTTATGCCACTGGATATCGTTTGCAAACTGACATTCATAATTTATAGTTTTTGCTAATATATAATCCAGATCTACAATGCTTCCATAAAATGGAATTCTGCCTACAAGCAGTTCATAATACACGTCACTTACATCGCTGCTGCTTTCGCCGTAAACACTATTACCATTGATATCCCAGCTGCCGGTAATCGTTGCATAATAAAAATCTGTCGGAGATTCTTCATAGCCTGAAACAGTAGTCATTTTCATTGGCAGATCACTTCCTGTATCTGGGTTGCCAATTAAGAGAAGGTAATCAGCAATACCATCATTCGCCCAGTTATCAACCAGCCAGGCCCGCATATTTTTGGCAGCTGTAGAGCCGCCACCGCCGCCCCACTGATCCTCCGTAACCACAGTAACCTCAAAACCTCTTGCCTGCTTAT
>CAZBKA010000263.1:0-1869 GCA_964492365.1 uncultured Pirellulales bacterium
CCATGTCCACGAGTACGATAATGATTACAGCAAAAACCTGGACGAGCTGCTGCCTTCCGATTTTCTCGCAAAAAACTCTGAAAATCGGGGAGTTTTTTTAATCAGACGACAAGGGGATCACTGGATGGTTATTTTAAAGCAAGAATTTTTCCATGGATAAATGGACGATATTTTTCCAAAACAGCTATAATGCTGCATCTAAATTTGATAATGGCGGGTAAAGCGAAATCCTTCGCATAGCCATCCGGAAATCAAAATAGATGCACATGGAAAATCAACGAAGAGATGGAATCATTAAGGGGCCGATTCAATTGTCTATAACCGATCGGTTTTTCCTGCTTAAGATGAAGAAAGACGAGCAGGACATCCGTTTTCTGCGAACACTTCGCTACGCCCGTTGGGATTCGGCAGCATTTTGCTGGGCGATCAGTCGCACGGAGGAGAACCTGATCATGATACGTAATTACTTTGCAGACAGGCTTACTGAAAATAACGGCGACAGTCCAATGATTAATACCAATGTCGCAATTGCTAAACCGTTGCCTGATATTGAAGCCAATACCCTTCTGGTAGTAAAATATCACAACGGTAGAGTAAGGTTGATCTTCCGGTACGAAAAGGAAATGGTTAAATTGATCAAAACGCTTCCGCTATATTCCTGGGACAAAGAAAACCGGTGGTGGACCATAGCTCATACAGAGGGTGCTTTAGCACAACTTGTCAATTTTTGCGACCAAAATGGGTGGGGTTATCGTTACGTAGAAGATATACGGCATCTGAACAGGAAACCCCGGCTACGGCCTGACGAAGTAACGAATTACCGTCAAGTGCCGGTAACTTATCTGGATAAGCTTACGGTGCTCAGATACAGTGCCAATACCATCAAGACCTATAAAGACTGCTTTTGCGAATTCATCAACTATTTTAGCTCCAAAGAAATCGACGACATCACGCAAGAAGAGATACAAGCCTATTTGCTGTATCTGGTTGAAGAACGCCAAATATCCGTCTCCTATCAGAATCAGGTAATTAATTCGATCAAGTTTTATTTTGAGAAAGTATTAAAAGGATCTCGCCGGGTATATTACATTGAGCGCCCCCGAAAGGAGAAGATACTCCCATCTGTGTTAAGCGAAGCAGAAGTTAAATTGATCATAGAGAATATTGCGAACCTGAAGCACAAGTGCCTGATTATGACCTGCTATTCTGCGGGATTACGAATCAGCGAGGCACTCAATCTGAAACCGGCGGATATCGATTCCAAGCGGATGATGATACACATCCGAGGTGGTAAAGGAAAGAAGGACCGTATTACTCTACTTTCATTAAGATTGTTGGAGATTTTACGTGAATACTACCGGCTTTACAAACCAGGAGAATACTTATTTTCAGGGCAGATGGGCGGTCAATATTCAGAGCGAAGTGCTCAGCTTGTCCTCAAGGAGGCTGCCCGGCGTGCAGGGATAACGCGGAAAGTCACCTTACATACTTTACGGCACTCATTTGCCACGCATCTTCTTGAAAATGGAACAGATCTGAGATATATACAGAGCTTGCTGGGGCATTCCAGTCCCAAAACCACTCAGATTTACACCCATATTACAACAAAAGGATTCGACCAGATCAAGAACCCACTGGATAACCTGGGAATATAATTTTTCCATTACTGCTTGCTTTTCAAAAAAATGTTTAAATTTCGTTTTGAAATTTAACAACCTGATCAGCAATGACAATGAAGCAATTCCGATATAGTTCAGATACCCGAAAGTTTTCGGGTAATAAACTTTCGGCTATTGAACTTGCTACTACCGACACGTTAGCGGCAAGCATAAACCAACACCGTACAAAGAATGAACCCTCTCATAAAAC
>CAZBKA010000264.1:0-1857 GCA_964492365.1 uncultured Pirellulales bacterium
AAGGCAATTTTGGGTCGCTGGCCTTAGAAATATTGACTTATTAAGTATTTAGATTTGCATACGCCGGCCAAACTGACCACATTGCGCCGGAATAAATTGACCACATCAGAGTTGGTGTTTTGAAAAGAGCTTTCTCACAGTAAAAAGTGGTTAAACAAATTTATTCATTTCAATTTAATATTTCCATCTTTTTTTGAGTGTCCCTGGTCTTTCTCAGGGATTCTCCCCTGAGTTCGATCCGGTGTGCATCGTGAACGATCCTGTCAAGTATTGCATCAGCGACAGTTTTCTCTCCAATGACTTCATACCAGCAGTTAACCGGAAGCTGTGATGTTATTATCATTGAAGACTTTTTATGCCGATCTTCAACAATCTCAAGCAGGGCTGCCCTGTTCCCACTGTCAATGGGCAGCAGTCCAAAGTCATCAATAATAAGAAGATCCTGTCGCTCGATCTTTGATATTTCCTTCAGATAAGATCCGTCAGCCTTTCCCATCTTCAGCCTGGAAAACAACTTGCCAAGATTGGCATAATAAACCTTAAATCCCATAGTGCAGGCCTGGTGTCCAAGTGCTGTAGCTATGTAACTCTTTCCTATTCCGGTACTGCCTGTGATAATGATGTTCTCATGTTTTTGTATAAAACTGCCCTCAGCAAATCTTTGTAATTGATTACGGTCGAGGTTACGGTCAGTGAGGTAATCGATGCTTTCCATGCATGACTGGTAACGGAACCTGGCATTACGCAACCTGCGTTCAATGTTGCGATTCTGCCTTTCATCCCATTCTGCTTCAACGAGCATGTTTAACAATTCATCAGCTGAGAGACCCGTAAGCTTGTCGTTTTCAAGGCTGGTTTCATAAGTTCGGGCCATACCCCACAGATGGAGTTTCTTTATTTTTTCAAGTGTTTCCTTTGTCATTTTTTTATCTTTTTTATCAGGTTGTTTTTTATTGATAGTAGGTCTCACCCCGGATATTTTCATGGTCGGGGATCCCGGATGTGATCTCAGCAAAAGTGAGAATGTCATACCTGTTTTCCAGTATTGTTTTAATGGCGTGATAAGAGTAGCTCTCATATTCGATTGCCCTTTTACACGCATTTATAAGCCTGTCTCTTCCTACCTTGCGTTCAAATCCCAGAACGCCCTGGCAAGCCTTGTAAGCCTGCTCAGGGTGAGCTTTGCTGTCCATCAGCCTGGTGATAAATACCTTAACAGCGCTGTCAATCGATTCCGCCCATTTGATAAATCTCTCCGGGTTCCACTCCGTAAGATACCTGTGAGTACTTGCAAGGTGATCAGGATTAGTTGTATAACCATAAGGTCTGCGATCCCTTTTATGACTGGCTATAAGCACATAATTATAGTAGATCTCAACATGAGTGGTTGAGTACATCGTTTTTACCTTCTTACCGATATAACCGTGCGGAACACTGTAATAATGCTTATCTTCCTTAAGGCAGATGTGACCATTTACTGCCACCGTAGAGTATTGCTGGAGTTTGAACTCAAACGCAAGCGGCGGAAGACTTCCAAGTTCCTTCCGTTCTATTTCTTCAAACAGCTCCCTGCGGCTGTAGGGGCGGTGAGAAAACTTTGTCTTATTATAGATCTCCAATGCCTCTCTGATGGCCTTGTTCAGCTCTTCAAGACTGTGAAAGACTCTTCCTTCAAGCTGGGCGTAGATACGTCTGTAGGCTATTTTTACCGCTCCTTCAACAAGTGATTTGTCTTTTGGTTTGTAGGACCTTGCCGGTAAAATGGTGGTACTATAATGAAGTGCAAAATTCTCGAATGCCTGATTTAGCGTCGGTTCATAAGGTGAGCTTTTTATTACTGCACTTTTAAGATTGTCG
>CAZBKA010000265.1:0-1852 GCA_964492365.1 uncultured Pirellulales bacterium
CATCACCATATGGGCTGTGGCAGTTTAGTGACGCCAATAATTTAGCACAGGCTGCAATAGGTCAAAATTTGGTAATCACTGGTTCAGCGGTTGCTTCACAAGGGATTACTATTGATGATGGTGCTGCTTTTGTAGGAACAGGCAGTTATTTCACTATTAAAGGCATAGGTAGTTCTGTTGGTGTCTGGTCACTAATGATGGATATTAAAGTTCCAGCAGCCACCATGGGACAATATCAGGCCTTATACCAGACTAACACCGAAAATAGTGATGACGCTGAATGTTTTATTAATGCAAATGCAACTATCGGCGGAAGCACTACAGGCTATTCCACAAATACAATAACAGCTGACACTTGGCATCGGGTAATTATTACATGGAATATTGAAACACCTCAGTACAGCTTGTACGTCGATGGTGTAAATTGGGACAATACTATCACAAATCTGGATAACCTCTATCGTTACAGTATCGAAAAAATATTACATCTGTTTGCAGATAATGACGGAGAGGACCCAGGCATATATGTTACCAATCTTGCTTTTTGGATATATCAGCTTTCCGCCGCAAACGCAGCTGCAATGGGCGTAGCAGGCGACCCAATTTCAGAAACTATAAATAAGGCCAATTCACCAGGTCCTATTAGTGGAACTACGGTTTTTTCCGAAGATACTCAAGCTGAGTTTGAATTGAGTTGGTCATCTGGTTACTATGCGGCAAGCCATGATGTTTACCTGGGAACAAACTCTGATAATGTTAATAATGCCAATAAAACATCACCAGAATTTATGGGAAATCAGATTGCAAATAATTACTCATCGATTCTGTCATCAGCAATGACATACTACTGGCGTATTGACGAAGTCAATGACGCCCAAACATGGAAAGGCGATGTATGGAGCTTCACTGTTGCAAGAATACCTGCCCCTGTTTTATCGTGGGAAATGGATTCTGCTGACGACTTCAACTTGGGTGAGAACATCGGTGGTGTTACAGGTGGGCTTTATGTAGATAATAAAGTTACAGGAGAGTTAGCTTCTGGACTGGCTAATACAACCGGTATATTTTTTGATGCAGATAAATCAGCCGTTTACATGAATGGTGTTCACCAATGTAAAATCGCAGGTAAGGAAGATGCAGCTGACATCTTTACAAGTTACACACAGTACACTTTCTCATTCTGGGCAAAAGCTGACCTTGCTGCTGTAGTAGGAAATGGTTCTGCTTTCCACTTATTCTGGAGCGATGGTTCTAAATTTAAAAACGACCTCTCATACAAGGCCGATCGCGCAGCAACCCTCATCGGTCCAGGTTGTGATTGGCAAAACTGGGCTTATCACATCTGGGACCCTGCCCCTGCATATGCTTACCTGTATGTGGATCCTCAACTATGGAATATGTATACTTTCACATGGAACGCTGATGACAATTACATCGTAACCTATGTCAACGGCATAAAAAGAGCTTCTTATAGCGGTCCAGGCGGCAATGTTCCAGCTATTGCTGCTGGCGCAAACGTTACTGCTTTTGGTTTCGGTGACGGCTATGGTTGGAATGGACCTGGTGGTTGGTACAAAGATTTTAAAATATGGAACCAGGCACTTGAGCAAGAGGTTATTACTGCCCTCGTGGGGGACTATTTCGATGATTTCTACGACAAAGCAAGATTACCTTCGCCTTATAATTCAGAAAATCTGACTGTTCAAACTACACCATTTGATCTTGAATTATCATGGCGGGCAGGAACATATGCAGATTCACATGATTTATACGTCGGAACTGATTTTGATGCTGTAAACGATGCTGATAATGCCTCAGATGAATTTATAGGTAGCGTAGCTAATAATAACTG
>CAZBKA010000266.1:0-1843 GCA_964492365.1 uncultured Pirellulales bacterium
GAATGGCTTGGAGTTACAGATGAACCACCTGGATTTTGCCTTATTTGTTGCCGCCAACCTGTTTCTGGCAGCCGCCGGTTATGCGATCAATGATTATTTTGATACAGACACCGATGCCATAAACAAGCCTGGTAAAAACATGCTGCTTGGAAAAATCCCCCGGGGGCAGGCATATACCATGAATATTGTGCTGAACTCGATCGCATGTGTCATAGGTTTTTATTGTTCTTTTAAGGTCGGGTCCGTCAAACTCGGGTTTCTTTTTGTGATCATTGCATTATTGCTCTATTATTATTCCTTGAAATATAAGCGGCAATACATCACCGGTAATTTAGTAGTTGCATTGCTGGCTGCCTATGCAGTGCTATCGGTCTGGTTATTCCAGTTCTATGCCATTAAAAATAATTCTGACATTTTCAGCAACATGATCGGTTATTTCGGGATCATCACAATTTTTGTCGGAAGTTTTGCCTTGTTCGCTTTTCTGATCTCCATCATCCGTGAAATAATCAAGGATATGGAGGATTATGAAGGCGATAAAGCATGCGGTTGTGACACATTGGCGGTAAAAAAGGGGATAAATTTCGCCAAAATAACTTCTGCGGTATTCTGCGGGATTACAATGATATTGTTGCTGGTTGCCCAAATTCTACTTTTTGAACATTATCCGATGCTAACATGGTATCTCCTGGTTATTCAGGGTTTATTTTTATATCTGTTAATCAGGCTTCTGAAGTCAAAAGAAAAAGCAGAATTTCATAACCTGAGTATAGTCGCCAAAATTATCATGATTGCAGGAATCCTTGCGACGCAGCTATTATTTATCTATTACTGATTATGACATTACCTGAAAAACTAAAGGATTACCGTATTATCCTGGCTTCGGCTTCACCCAGGAGGCATAGCCTGCTTAAGGGATTGGATTTTGATTTTGAAGTGATTGTCAGGGAAACTGAGGAAGAATACCCCGCCGGATTAAAAAAAGAAGAAATCCCGGTATATCTGGCATTTGTCAAAGCCAGTGCGTTTGATCCCGAAGAATTCGGATCGAATGTCCTTATCATCACTGCCGACACTATCGTCTGGCTCGACGGACAGGTTATCGGTAAGCCCAGAAACCAGGTACATGCCGTAAAATTGTTAAAACAGTTATCCGGAAATACGCATGAAGTATATACGGGAGTTTGTTTGAAAACAAACAAGTCGCAGCATTGCTTTCACAGCTGTTCGAAAGTCAGTTTCAGGCATCTGAGTGATGAGGAGATACACTGGTATGTTGAAAAATACAAGCCTTTTGATAAAGCTGGCGCTTATGGGGCGCAGGAATGGATAGGGTTTATCGGGATTGATCACATCGAAGGTTCGTTTTATAATGTGATGGGACTCCCTACACAAAAATTATATGTAGAGCTGGACAAATTGCTTTAACCCTCAATCTTGGTTCAAAAAAAGAGGCTGCCCTTTTGAGACAGCCTCGAGAAAAATCACTTTTTTATTTCGTATTAGTTAGTCTTTTTGGTCGCGCCTGGCCTTGTACCTGGTTTTACATCACCTGGTTTTGTAGTAGGTTTGGTTGTGGTGGGCTTTGTTGTGGTAGTTTTTGGTTTCACAGCAGTTGCAGCAGCAATTGAATCTTCAACATGCTTTGCTTTTTCAGCAAAAGCAATTGAATCAGCAGTGGCAACAGCTTTCAGTGAATCAGCTGTTGCGATAGCTTTCAGTGAATCAGCTTTTGCTTTTTCTTTTTTAGCGATTTCTTCTGCGCTTGGTCCGCAAGCTACAAAAGCCACCATGCTTGCGAGTACTAATACTGAAAATAATTTTTTCATTTTTTTTAATTTTT
>CAZBKA010000267.1:0-1838 GCA_964492365.1 uncultured Pirellulales bacterium
ATATTCAACTAGGTGAAGGTTGTTCTGATAAAATAATAATTGACATACCAAGACTAAGGTTTAAAAGTATTCAGCAAGGGCAAGAATCTTTATATTTTGAACGTTCAGCTTTATCTCCGCTTAAATGGACGGTTCCCCTTGATAAGATTGTGATTTACTTTGAGGAAAATAGAGCTTTAGGATATGTTTTTACTAAAAAAAATTTAGCAGCGATAATTGGCTTGGCATCTGAAAAAGTTGTTTTTGAAATCAGTGGAAAAGTATTTAGTTCTACTTTAACACATTTCATTTTCTTGCCTTTCAAAAGCGTTATTAATGTCCGTTTGTCTTCGGCAATGTCGCTCAAACATTTGATCAATCATTTCATCCTCAGACATTTGTCGGTACAGTTTGAAGATTATCCATCGTTTTATGTCCCGGGCTGAAAGCAATGGGACGTTGTTGAAACAAAGCAGTTTCTCTTTCAACACAAAGGTGGAAAGCAGAAAGTTAAGCGCGATCTGGTGCTGCCAGGCCAGCCATTTGCGCGTCTGGTATTTGTCCATGCCCAATATCTGCTTGTTTTCTTTGATACAGTGCTCAACGAAAAAACGTTGCGCCTGCATGTAGGCTATGCCTTTTTCAGTATATTGTTCCAGGTTGGCGTTGGTAAAGGAATACTTGTATTCCCAGTCACCTTTGCTGTTCTTTGTCCGGCGGATCACCAACAACCGGTGTAACATCCGGCAGTTGTCCTGATCGAAAATATAAACCTTTCGGAAGTGATAGCCGCCCTTCAATACACCTTTGGACGTATTACGTACTTCTATTGACTGCCAGTCTTTTTCTTCCAGCCCCGACATGTAACGGTCAGCCCTTGTACCTTTTGACGAAGGTTGGGGTTTTGTCGGTGCTTTTCCTTTTTTTGACTTACGCCCAGGTACCTCCACGGCACATTCTTCAAAATACAGGGTTTGGTTTGAATGAATGTCAAGCATATAAACATAGCCCATCTCTCCAATAGCCTCGGTCAGTTCTGTACTGTTGCCGTAATACCCATCCCCGCCAACATAATCAAAGTCTACGCCCAACGACTTCTGGTGTTTGACCATGTCAATAGCGATCTCCCACTTCTTTTTGAAGACACGTTCCTCATCCGGGATACCCGCCTCATCACATCGCACTGGATCCGAGCACCAGGATTCCGGCAAATAAAGCCGGGCATCGACCATCGAGGCGAAATCCCCATTGCTTAATGCACCGAACACAGCTACCTGAGAGTTGGCTATTTTCCCAACATTGCCGCAATATTGAGGGGCTACGCCCACGCTCTTTTTACCTTTTTTCTCCCAACCGCTTTCGTCAATGATAAGCCCCGTAAGTTTGCGCCGGGGCAGGCTCCTATCCACATCAAGGGCTACCTTGTCAATCAGTTCCCGGTAATCCCACGGCGATTCGGTTATGAAATGCTGCATCTGGTGGTAATTGGCGAACATCTCTTCGCTTACACGCTCTATGTTGCTGATCTCACTCATAAATATCCCTTGGCAATAAGTCTGTGCCTTATCAAAAAAATGTTTTGTTCTACTTCTAAATACATCCTGGTAAACAGACAGATAACTCGTGAATCGCCCCATCATGGGGCGCAGTGTTTCTCCATATCTACCTCGATTTTTAACTTGTGTTAACCATGCTAATGGCCTCTTTGTTTGTTTCTCGATGACAACATAAAAGTACCACTTTTGTGCCTGATATACAAATATTTAACCTCTATTTTTACTCCTTTTAATGTGTTAAAGTAGAATTAATAATATAAACAGATGAAATGAGCATGTAATAATCATGCACCAACCGATATG
>CAZBKA010000268.1:0-1838 GCA_964492365.1 uncultured Pirellulales bacterium
AAAATTAGTGCAGATGAGAAAGCTTTCAAACGATGAGCTGGGAAGGAAGAGCGTTGATGATTTCAAGATAGCCGGAAAAACACCTTTCATTGTGGTGCTTGACAATATAAGGAGCCTGAACAACATAGGATCTGTTTTCAGGACTGCGGATGCATTTCTGGTGGAGTCAGTATATCTCTGTGGCATAACGGCCCGCCCACCGCATCGTGAGATTCAGAAAACAGCACTCGGAGCAACGGAGTCTGTTGACTGGAAATATTTTGAAAATGTCTCAGATGCAATAGCTGAGTTAAAGGACAAGAATGTTACTATTGTAGCAGTAGAACAGGCAGAAGAGTCAGTCTCACCTGAAGTATTCACAATTAAACCGGGTGTGCGCTATGCCCTGGTCTTCGGGCATGAGATAAACGGTGTCAGCCAGCCTGTAATGGACACTTGCGATGCATGCATTGAGATACCCCAGTATGGCACCAAACACTCATTCAATATTGCTGTAAGCGCAGGCATTATTTTATGGGAGCTGTTTAAAAAATTTGAAAAGATGAATAAATAAAAAGAGGCATCGTTGTTGATGCCTCTTTTTATTTATAGTTACAGTGCTGATTATTTTACCACTGAAGTAAAGGTTTCATCAGCAAAATATTTTGCAAACTCGAGGTCTGTCTTTGCATAATCTTTCCACTTAGCGTTATAACCAACGGCTTCGCGGAGGTTGTTAAGCATATAGTCTCTGTCGCCAAGACGTGCGCCAAGAACTGCCTTCAGGTAAGAAGGAGCGCCGCATTTGCAAGGTTTAACCGAGTCAAGGGTAACTTTTGCCTTGTTAAGGTCACCTTTAAGTATCTGTGCAAGTCCAAGGTTGAAGCTTGGTTCAGTGCCAAGGAGGTTAACAGCCTGGTCATAGTTACCTTCGTGTATTGCAATAACGCCGAGTCCGTATTTTGATTCAGCTGTTGATGCCGACATTGAATTGAAGTATTCTTTTGCACCGGCTATGTCGCCTTTTAACAGGTCAGCAAAACCAAGGTTGTTCTTAATAACATCATCGTTTTTGATTGCTTTTGCTTTTTCAAGAGCAACAATAGCGTCATCGGCTTTTCCGAGGTTAAGATCAGCAACACCAACATTGTTCCATGCACGATAGCATTTAGGATCTTTTTCTGTAGCCATCTGGTAGAACTTCAGCTGTTCCTGAGGATCAGTTGTAAGTGTTCCGGCATAGAGCATGTGCTCAAGAGTAAGATTCTCAACATTGCCGCTTCTCATTGCTTCAAGAATCTGGTCGTCGCTAAGGCCGATAAGATTTACGTCAACAATGAATTTTGATCTTCTGAGTTTTGGAAGGATGTCTGATTTGAGTACTTCAAATGCAGCAGACATGTTCTTGATCTCTTTTTCACGTACGGCAGGATCCTGGTACATCGAAAGGACTCTCAGGATGAGGTCTTTATCCTGCATGCTGGATTCTGATACGAGAGATTTGAAACCTTCCCAGTCTTCTGAAGTAGTCTGGCTCTTAATGAGGCTCTTGTCTGTAAGAGCAGGGTTCTTGCCAAATTCCTTGTTTACATATTTGCTGGCAGTAGTACCCCTCTTTTCGGAGAGTTTTGTATTGAGATCCATAGGTCCGTCAGGAGAAGCGTAAGAGCTTTCTGTGAGAGCTGTGAGCTTCTTGTTGGGATCCTGTGCAAGCTGGTTGAGGTAATCTTTCAGTGCAGCTACATCTTCTTTTTTAAGTTCGCTCGGGCGAAGTTCGGCCTGATTGATCTGGTAAAGGATAGAAGCAACTTTCTGATCAGGAATAATTCTCTGATAAGCATCTTTGAGGTTAATACCTT
>CAZBKA010000269.1:0-1809 GCA_964492365.1 uncultured Pirellulales bacterium
TTATTCTCAATGAGAGGACATATGGCGGAGGTGGCATTTATAATCTTTATACTACTGTGTGCGCCGACAACAAATTTTCAGAATACATTATGGTTCACGAGATGGGACATCACCTTGCAGCTCTTGCCGATGAATATTATACTTCTTCCGTTGCTTATGAACAGCAGCCGGTGACCGTTGAGCCCTGGGAACCAAATATTACAGCTATGAAAGATCCTTCGCAGTTAAAATGGAAAGCGCTTGTGTCTGCCGGCACTCCTTTACCGACACCATGGAACAAAGATGAGTTTGATGCATATGGTTATAATGTTCAGCATCGCAGGGACAGTTTGCGTAATGCCAATGTTTCCGAGGATATTATGGAGGCTTTGTTCACAGAGCAGATGGATACGGAGAACAAATATTTTTCCGGTGAGAAGTACCGTGATGCTGTTGGCGCGTTTGAGGGCGCCGGTTATCTTCAGCGTGGTTTGTACAGACCGCAGGTTGATTGCATCATGTTCACACGTCATCAGAGTTTCTGCAAAGTATGCCGGAAAGCAATTGAAGATGTCTTTGCATTGTATGATAAATAAGGGTATAGACGCAATACATTGCGTCTATACCATGTATCGTAGGGCCATACCATGGCATGGCCCTACATATAATTGTCTATAAATACATATGGTCACGCCATGGCGTGACCATACAATGATATTGACAAAAACAAAAGGTCACGCCATGGCGTGACCTTACTTTAACCTTTAGCCTTTAACCTTTAGCCTTATTTATATCCTACCACCGGTTCCCATCCCATAATTGAAAACAGGACGAAAAAGCCTATAGTATAGGCGAGCGCAATGCTCCATCCATATTTAAGCCATTTGCCAACTGAGCGTGCTTCAGGAAACTTGTTTGTAATTGCAACGCCTGCTGAAGAACCGAACCATATCATTGATCCTCCGAAACCAACTGCATAAGCCAGCATACCCCAATCGTAGCCACCCTGTACCAGGGCAAGTTTTGTGAGAGGAATGTTGTCAAATACTGCTGAAACAATACCAAGTACAAAACTCGATTTCCATGAAGCCTCCGGAAGGTTCTGCACCGGCATCATGGATGCAGAGAACACCAGTGCCATAAGGAAGATGGATCCTTTTATTGAGTTCTTTATCTCTTCCCATGGTGTTTTTGTCAGCAGTGTCCCGATAAGTATTCCAGCCCATACACCTGCAGCAGGAAAATCAAGGAACATATTGGTTAAAATAGCACCTACAAGAATCATAACGACCACAACAATTTTTATCCATTCAATCCTGATTCCGGGAGCAGCATCGTTCATTATTGGTTGATAACGTGTCTGCTGGATAGAAGCAACTATTCCAAACACAAGCAAAGCAGGAATGACTGCTACATATGCATGCAGAACATTAAACGCCGGCACACCATCAATCCACATTAAGGTAGTGGTAGTGTCACCAATTACAGAGCCGGCCCCGCCTGCATTACTTGCAGCAACAATAGCTGCAATATACCCGATATGAACTCTTCCCCTGAAAACCACCAGGGCAATGGTACCGCCTATCATTGCAGCAGCTATATTGTCGAGAAATGATGAAAGGACGCAAATCATTACAAGCAATGAAAAAGCTCCAGCCCATCCACTTTTCAGGTAATTAGGAAGGATATCCGGTAGTTTGGAATCTTCAAAATGCTTTGCCAGTATAGCAAACCCCAGAAGCAGCCCCAGAAGATTTATAAGTGTTCTTGCTTCGTGCGTCAGATGTTCAAACAGATTGAATGGATTTGACGGATCGTTGAAAATAAGCT
>CAZBKA010000270.1:0-1808 GCA_964492365.1 uncultured Pirellulales bacterium
CTATGGTCATGGTATTTTGCCACAAGACTATGTTTATGCTTATATGTGGGTAAGCATGGCATCGGCACAGGGTAATGAAGATGCCGGTAAATTATATGAACTGCTGATAAAAGAAATGACAACTGACCAGATTGCTGAAGGCAAGGCGATGGCGGAAGAGTGGCAGCAAAAGCATCCGGAATCAAAAAATAAGTGAATAAGCGTAATTTCGAGGAAACAGGCTTTTGGGAGGTGAAGATTTAGTTTAGGAGTTTTGGAAAGGGGTATTCTTTGATGAATAAATTGCGACGGATAGTGTGCGTTGGTGTTATATTTACAGCTGGTTTTTGCTATGTGGGATGGGGTGATGACGGCGGGAAGGTAGTAAATGACATTAATGCAAAGGTTGCTGAGCTTGTTATTGGTAGAGCAAATTTAGCAGATTTGATTCGCATTTTTGGTGATCCTGAGAAATATGTCTGGGGTGGAAAAACTTTTGAAAAAGATAATCTGCCCCCGATATACATTGCGAATTATCCAAATAATTTACAGGTAGTCATGGTTGAAGGGAAAGTCAGTGAAATAAGGTTTAATGAGCCTGGTTATCTTTTTCTTGGCAAAGTTCAGGTCGGCTCTTCGCTGGATGAGGTTCTTGAAGTTATCGGTGAACCTAAGCAGGTCGTTGAAGGTGTTCAAAATGAATTTAAAGATGGCGTACTCTATAAGGATATCAAAGGCAAGAACGGACAATGCTATTATGGCATTTCCGACAAAGGTGTTCGGATATTCTTTTCAGACAATAAGGTATCAGGATTATATATTACTGGCAGCAAATATGGTCAGAGCAGCAGCAACAGTACGCCTCAAGTGGTCCAATCTATAAATTCGGTAAAAGAATTCAATGATGTTCGTAATAAAGATTTGAGTAAACTTGACCTGTCTGGCATGGGAAGTCTTGTTGCAAGTCTTACGTATAATAGAAAAACAGTCTGGCCTACAGCAGAAAAAATGCCTGCTGGGATGGATCCTGAAAAAATACTTACAGAGGCGATGAATCCAGGGCTTGGTGTTCGCAGGCTCCATGAGTTAGGTATTACCGGTAAAGGTGTGAATGTGGGGATCATTGATCAGCCTTTGTATTTGGATCATCCTGAATATGCTGGAAAAATTGCGGCTTATTTTGATACCGGATGCGAGTCCGAAACCAGTATGCATGGTCCTGCGGTTACAAGTTTACTTGTTGGGACAAATTGCGGTACAGCACCAGATGCTCGGGTGTACTATGCAGCTGTGCCATCGTGGAAAAAGGACTCTGCTTATTATGCTAAGTCACTTGACTGGATTGTTGAGCAAAACGCAAAGCTGCCTGCTTCGGAAAAGATCCGTGTTGTATCTGTTTCAGCGATACCTTCTGGGGCTGACTCACCATTTGAGAAAAATCAAGAGATGTGGGAAAAAGCCTGTGTTCGTGCAGAGGCAGTTGGAATTATGGTAATCGATTGCTACGATGGCGGTCGAGGATTTGTCGGTAAATGCTGGTATAATGCAAAGGTACCTGATAGTGTTGCTCGTTGTAATCCAGGTGATCCACGATATGTTTACAGAGGCAATTTAGACAAGTTGCTTGTTCCTGCTGCACCGCGGACAACGGCTGAGCAACAGTCTAAAGATGAAAAAAGCTATCAATATTGCGGCACGGGTGGGCTGAGTTGGACGATACCTTATTGTGCCGGTGTGCTTGCGATGGGATGGCAGGTTAATCCGGAGCTTTCGGCAGAGCAAATGAAAGAATTGCTTTTTGAATCAGCTTATATTAAATCTAATGAAGC
>CAZBKA010000271.1:0-1800 GCA_964492365.1 uncultured Pirellulales bacterium
ATCTTTTTTACTTGGTACTTAGCTGAAATTTTCAGAGCTTCCATCAATGATCCCTTCTATGCCTTCATCCTGCTGGTGGAACCTATTTTAGACCACTTATATGAATAATACCGTAGTGACAGCATGAGCACGGCGATGCCCAACAGTTTATGGATAAACGCCTCACCAAAGATGCTTTGATCCGTACGGATAACCATGTATCCAACAACTCTGAACGCATCACATAGAAGGTAACTGTCCATGATGAACTTCACGGGATTAAACGCCTATTATTTATCATATCTCAATCCTCCGACAAATTATAATTTAGCTCTGCTTTCGGAAGCGTTTTTTGAAGTATAAAAGTGTATGTAATCGCAATCGCACATATAATAATCGAAACAATTATTTGATTTGCATTATTCCAATTTTCCTGCTTTGCGAATACGCTAAGTGAGTTGAATACCATATGCGTAATTATGCAAGGCAGCAATGATTTCCCTCGATAGAAAATTATTACGAACATATAGCCAATGGCAATTGCATAACATATCTGGCATATATTTGCTATAAGATCCGCGCCGCTTCCGTTAATGAGATTGATAATATGTCCAATACCAAATGTAATGCTTGATACAATAATGGCGGATTTGATATTGTTTTTACTCATTGCCTTGAATAAAAACCCTCGAAAGATTAGTTCTTCTAAGAATCCAACGCAAATCATGCTGCAAATATATAGGGCACTTTCCGTCACAGATAAATTTAAGGCAACCCCGAGCCATAAATTGCAAGTAGCAAGTACCATCAGCGGTATATAATATAAAAATTTCGAGGCCTGTATTCGAGGTTTGTATAATCCATATTTTTCATACAGTTTATACTTTCCCGTCCAAGTTAGAAGAAGGACGGATAACAGAATATGAAAAACGACTGTTATGATTTTTGTGATACCAATTGTTTCGGATACAGTATCAGCAATACTCGTTCCTACAACATAAATTACAATCCAGAAGATTGCAAAGTTAATCTCACTTTTCTGATATAACTTTTGCATTTTGCAGCTCCTTAAATTCAAATTTGTCTTCTAAAAAATGCATCCATCTAACCCGACCGCACAACCCTGTCATTTTCAAAAAGCATCTAAATCAACCACTCGTAAACTCATGTTATCTAACTCGACCACTGGTTAAATGCTAACATCTAAATCGCTCTGTCACAAGGGAATTTGCTTGTTTCGACCAGTTCCCTCGAAGCAAAAAATCGGTAAAATCTATGTGGAGGTTTTTAACCTCAAAACCCCGGAAAGCCCTTATTTTCTGGACTTTTTACACACTCACTTATCAACCCTTGACAGCAATACTACCGTTTCAACATGGGCAGTTTGGGGGAACATGTCGAAAGCATGCAGGGACTGCAGTCTATAGCCGGCTTCTGCAAGGTGTTTGAGGTCGCGTGCGAGGGTGCTGGGGTCGCAGGAGATGTAGATGACCTGTTGTGGTGCGAGGTCAATTAGCGCCAGGCGGGCTTTTGCGTTCAGACCAGCGCGAGGCGGGTCCAGGACCACGAGGTCGACCGGGTTGAGTTGGTCTTTAAGCCCAGGCAAGATCACTTCTACAGCACCTTCATAAAGACTGATGTTGTCAAATTCGTCCAGATTGGTCACAAAGTCAAAACAAGCCGAGGGCGAGCTTTCGATTGCGGTCAATTGATTGGCGTGGGGGGCAAGGAAACGTGTGAAGAGCCCAACACCGCTGTAAAGCTCAAGAATGTTTAAATCCGTCTGATTTTCGACCAGCGACAGCACATGGCGAAGCATCT
>CAZBKA010000272.1:0-1783 GCA_964492365.1 uncultured Pirellulales bacterium
TATGGTTTTATGCAGGATAAATGCGCTTTTTCGCGCGTTTTCTCCGCGCCTGTGCCGTGGGCGCAAACAACCCTCTTTTTTCCGCACAAAAACAGCCGGAAAGACGTTGAAACCGTCCTCCGGCTGTCAGCAGGATGCTACTCACAAACTATTAATATATTGCGGGTTCCAAATAAACAAATGATTGAGGGGCAAATGTAAGGCCATAATCAGCAAGATTCTTAGGAACTTCATATGCTTCAACTTTTCCAAGTTTATATGCTACTGCCTTTTTTTTACCCTTGTAGTATGCCCTGTAAAATGCGTAAGAGATTCCTGCAAATGCACTGGTTTTTCGCCAAACCTCAGCCACATCATCTACTATGATCTCTTCTACTTCGGCCTTAGCAACAACCTTTTTCTGAGGAGCGGTGGCATAGATGACTATTTCATCAACGTCAGCTTTGCATCGTACTTTTCTAAACTCATATTGCTTTGTACCATTAAGGATGTTCTCTACATGTTCTGGGTTAATCGATAATAACATTTGACACATCTACATTTCCCTCCAGGAGAATCCGTTTAAATTGATCTGGACTTAATTGAATACTCGTAGGATACACACTCCCATCGTTTGACCAATAACCATTTTTATCTAGCCAATCCATGTTTACGTTGTTACCCTCGCCGAAATAACCATAGTATAACATTTCAATGACCACCATATTGCGTTCATTGTCAAATTTCGTTTTCAATGCTTGCTCATCAAACACAGATTTGTTGCCAATACGTGCTAGTAACTCATCAAAGGAAAGATGAGCCCTATTATTAGTTTTAACCATTATTACTTCTGAAACGAGGCAGAACGAAGTGATGCAGGACTTGTAGCGTTTCACGCCATCTCCAGTGTGCCTTCTGTAAATTAAAACTGGCTCTCCTGCTTTGTAATGCGGCATTGTAAATTGTGCGCCGACATAAATCTTGGTTAAGCCGTTCGCTACGGCAAGCGCGACATTTTCCTGTAGCGTGTTTTTCAATTCTGAATATGGGAAGAGTGTATCGTGATAACGATCATCGACTATTAGATAGCCTGCTTTCTTAAAAGCTGGGTTGATAAAAGGAAATGATTTGTATGGATCGCGAAAATCGATTGTTTTACGATTTTTGATATATACACGTTCCCCGTTTAGATTGTCTCCAATGTAAGAAAAACCAAATCGCAGAAATAGATTGATCAACACATCGTGTTTCTCAAAGACAGTCACATAGATTTCATCTATTTTTGTAGACTGCCATTTCCACAGAGCTAAACCAATCGCTCCTTCACCAAGTCGTTGCCCCCTGAAACGCGGTGCAAGACGAAGCGTGCCGATTTTTATACGTGGGCTAGCAGGAAGAGTTTGATCTGTGAGTTCTATCGGCTCGTTTTCAGACTTTAGGTAAACAAATGCACCAAGTCCATCTTCATCATTAAAAACCAACGCTGTCGCGTTTGCACGCGCTTTTTTACGGAACCATTCAGCAAAACCAGTGCTATACGAATTGCCTGGATAATCAGACTTCAGTTCATCAAAAAACGGATCGTCCAAATTGATATCAGTGAATTTCTTAAATGCAAACTTTCCAGCCATTGTTCGACCTCCTAAAATCACACGTTTTAAAATATTCGTACAAACAGTAGGTCTTTATGGTAAATGAGGCGATTTGTAATAAATCGCCTCATACTCATTTCTAATCTTTAATTTGTTTTTACGACAGCAGGTCTCCCTGATGCGCGACCAAGGTTGCGTCGAACACGCCCGGC
>CAZBKA010000273.1:0-1783 GCA_964492365.1 uncultured Pirellulales bacterium
CTTTTAAGGCGTAGGTTTTGGGTTCGAGCCCCAACACCCTCATTTCATTTCTTGGCTGTTTTTAGCCTAAAATCGCCGTTTCTGGTCTAATATTGATGTTTTTCGGATTATCTATGTTTAGACATGGTTTTGCATCTAACTGCAAAGAATTGCATTGTTTTGACATGTTTTTGTTAAAACTACGGTGAAAGACAAAATCGCTAATTGCACCAGCTTTGCTATCATTAGTTCCCGCTTATGTTCTTAACTTTACGTTTTAATCACACAACGTCGTGTGCCTTGCCGGTCAAAGTGTTATTGAGTTCTTCTTTCCTGAAGAGTCATGTTACGTGTAGAATACTCTTATTCCTGACTCTTCGCCCATTTTATGGAATACTGAAGAAGTTCAGCAGCATTGGACAGGTTTAGTTTTTGCTTGATGCGTGAACGATATGTCTCGATAGTCTTTGCACTCAGGTGAAGCTCGCCAGCTATCTGTGAAGCCTTATAACCTTTGCCAGTCAGATGGAAGACTTCTAATTCCCGGTTACTGAGGTACTCCGTTAGTGTTTTGGTTATACCAGTTTTGTCTCCTGCGATTTTATGGAGAAACTTTTTTGCAATAGCATTGCTGACGTATATCTCGCCTTTTAGAACAGTACGGATGGCATTGATAATATTTTCAGAAACAGCATCTTTCATCAGGTAAGCTTTTGCGCCTGCAAAAAGGGCTCGTTCGGCATAGACGGATTCATCATGAACAGAAAGGATAATGACAGATAATTTCGGGTATGCGGCCTTAATACTCCTTGTCAGTTCAATTCCATCTGAACTTTTAAGGGATATGTCTGTAATCACTACATCAGGTTCTAATTCAGCAATTGCTTTTAGTGCTGTATGAGCATCTTCAGCCCCGCCGCATATATTCATATCCTGTTCATGATTAATAATTGAGGTAAGTCCGTCGCGTACCACGGGATGGTCATCCACGATAAGAATCTGAGTTTTTTTTACATTACTTTCATTTTGTTTTTTCTTCAGTTTCATATAGCGGCCTTTTGTCTGGGAAGCTTACCCGCCGTTTGGAAAAATGCAGATAACAGCTGTCCCTCCTTTGTTACCTTTACGAATATCAAGAGAGCCACCTATCAGGTCAGTACGATATTTCATGATTTTTAAACCAAATCCTCTTGTATTTCGAGATAACTTTGGAAAATCCAAACCATCATTTTTAATTGACAAGACGGTTCCTGTTTTAGTCAAACGAAGCTTTATATTAATCTTCTTTGCTTTACCGTGTCTGACAGCATTGGTAATTGCCTCTTGTGCAATCCGATATATTTGCTTTGCCTCAACAAGATTTTTAACCGAGACATATTTTCCACACTGGAAGCGACAAATAACTCCCATGGTCTTTTCTGAATTGGATGCCAGCGTTTTTAATGCTGATACTAAACCACCTGTCTGAATATCAATAGGATAAAGCATCTTGGAGAGTTCTCGTGTTTGAGCTATCGCATGATTGGCAAGTTTTGATATCAATAGGGCGTTTTCCATTTCTTCTGGTAATTTTCCCTTAAGGCTCAGTGCCAATGCTTTGCATTTAATGGCAATTCCAGTAAGTATCTGCCCCATACCATCATGCATTTCCTGACCTATCTGTTCACGTTCCCTTTCGGTTATATCCAGAATTTCTTTTTCCAGGTATCTGCGTTGGGTAATATCTCTTTCGGTTGTTGTAATGGCAAATGGTTTTCCATTCATATCTTTTAACAATGTTGCTGTAAGTGAGATATTCAATACC
>CAZBKA010000274.1:0-1780 GCA_964492365.1 uncultured Pirellulales bacterium
AAAGTCAATATCGCCCAATTCGTTTATATCCTTAACGGAATTTTCGAGGTCGTCAACATTTGTCGTGCCGACAGATATGTGAACATCTGTCAAGTAGGCGAATTTCACCTTTTTGGGAGACGCGGCCGGTGTTGATGCACGGTGAACCGATACAACTGCCGGTTCTATAGCCTGCGTCATCGTCGGATTGCAAGAGGCGTCCCGTCCCTCGGCAAAACAAAAAAAATGGAGGAAAAAGAGAGCATAAGTTACAAGAAGTGAGCGTGTAGTTATCATTTTAAAGTTTGTTTTAAAATACTTACTAAGTGGCTCAAATTTAGCATAAAATAATTAGAAAAAAAGGATGGCTAAGCGGGAGATTTTATTAACTTTGTAGTTACTAAACTTAAGCTGTGAGCGCAATACCAAATGTGACTCACCAGCATCTTTGCGCGTACCCTCTATGAGTAAACTTATACAAAAGCTCCGAGTCAACATAAAGTTCCTCTTACGTAACTACATGCCACGATGGTCGATACTGATCCTGGACATTGCCATCGTAGTTATGTGCTTCACCGTGACCTGGTTCTTCAGGAGCTCTCTCACACCTCACAGTTTTTCACACTTCACTCTGAAAATACTGACCATCTCCGGAATATACATGTTCAGCTCAATGTTATTCCGCTCCCACCACGGAGTCGTAAGGTTCTCCACATGGAAAGACCTGTACAGAGTAGTGCTGTCCAACATTACATCCATCATCATCTTCACAATTGTGGGCTTTCTGGTAAACCACGCAACAGAGGAGATGGTCTACCCGATAACATTCCAATTATGGTTCGGCCCGATGGTCGGAATGGTAATTCTAGCCATGCAGCTCCTCATGAGATTCACCGTCAGGTCAGTATTCTCATACATGGAGAGCAACATCCCGAAAGAGAAGAAGAACATATTCATATTAGGCAGCGAACACGAGTCAGTTCTACTCGCCCAGTCAATCAAGGATGAAAATCAGAACCCCTACAAACCGGTAGCATTCATAGCACTCAAAGAGGCACACGTAGGCAAATCCCTTGCAGGACTCCCTGTACTTTCGGCTAAGTCCGGAATGAAAAAACACATGGAGCACTACAAAGTACAATCAATGCTGCTCTACAAGAACCAGATAGACATAATGCCAAAGGAGTTCTACGACCTGTGTATCGTTGACGGGCTGGAACTTCTTGCAGTGACATCATACAGCAAATATACGGGAAAAGAGGGTGAAACAGATGTCGAGACAGCCAAAGCCCCACAGATAAACAAGATAAAGATCGAAGACCTGTTGGGCAGAAACGCAATAGAGATTAACAAAGACCTTCTTGCACCCTATTTCGAAGGAAAAAGCATACTCATAACAGGAGCAGCAGGATCTATCGGCAGCGAAATCTGCACACAACTCACAAACTTCAAGTGCAAGAGAATAACACTGCTTGACCAGGCAGAGACACCACTGAACGACCTCTACCTTACCCTTTCACCTATCAAGGGCGATATTATAATCAAAAGTGTCATAGGCTCGGTGAGCAACGAGGCAAAAATGCGCCAGGTATTTGAATGCGCGCGGCCGGATATCGTATTCCACGCGGCCGCATACAAACACGTCCCAATGATGGAGCGCCACCCTTCGGCCGCCGTCATCACAAACGTACTCGGGACAAAAGTAGTAGCCGACCTCTCCGTTGAATTTGAAGTAGAGAGATTTGTCATGATATCCACAGACAAGGCGGTCAACCCCACAAACGTTATGGGAGCAACAAAA
>CAZBKA010000275.1:0-1770 GCA_964492365.1 uncultured Pirellulales bacterium
AATAATATATAAGCGTTCTTTGATTTTTTGATTTGAATTGACCTGTAGTTTTGCACCTTTTAGGTGCAGATATGAATTCAGGTAAGTATGTTTTTGCTCAGGTGGCGCAGTTTATAAATCAGTACGAGTTTGACAAATGTGTTGATAGGTATAATGGCGATTATCACGTTCGTGATTTGAATTGCTGGAATCAATTTCTTCAGCTCTTCTTTGGCCAACTTACAGCGCGTAACTCTTTGAGAGATATTTGTGTTTGCCTTAAAGCTCATAAGAAAAAACTGTATCACTTAGGTCTAAAACAGAATGTCAATCAATCGACTCTTTCCCGGGCAAACGAGAAAAGAGACTGGAGGATCTTCGCTGATTTCGGAGAGTATTTGATCAAAACCGTCAGACCACTGTATTCCAACGAACCTGTTCCTAATGTTGACATTGACAACGAAGTATTTGCTTTGGATTCTACCACAATATCTTTAAGCCTTAAACTCTTTTTCTGGGCAAAGGGAAAATACTCCAGAGGTGCCATAAAAGTCCATACAATGCTTGACTTGCGAGGAAGTATACCAACTTTCATCTTTATCTCTGACGGCAAATACCATGACAGCAATATTCTTGATGTTATCGTGCCTAATCCTGATGCTATATATCTAATGGACAAAGCGTATGTCGATTTTGCTGCCCTGAATAGGATGCATCAAGTAGGTGCTTTTTTCGTTACAAGAGCAAAAGTAACCTTGGATTATCATATCTGTCAACGTAATTACAACATTGACGAAACAACCGGATTAAGAAAAGATTACACCATCAAACTTAATGGCCAAAAGTCTAGAAAGCTATATCCGGAGGAACTTCGCCTGGTGGAATATTACGATGATGAAAAAGACGAGTTACTTGTTTTTATGACCAACAACTTCGAAGTCTCAGCACTTGAAGTAGCTCGTCTATACCGGAATCGCTGGCAAATCGAGACTTTTTTCAAATGGATAAAACAGAACCTGACGATCAAAAAACTATGGGGACACTCAGAGAATGCAGTGAACATCCATGTCTGGGTTGCCATCTGCACATATCTCATTGTCGCTCATGTCAAACACGCACTTAAGAGCTCGTTGACAATTTATGAAATAATGCAGATTCTGGGGATATCTTCCTTCGATAAATCGCCGATAAAAGAACTGTTAACAGAACCACAGGTCATCCAAGATGTCAAAGAACAATATGATCTATTTAGTTTTTGAAAATTAACGCATCAGCACTATATAGCAACCAATACTTGAGAGTCATATTTATATGAATGGGTTAAGTCAACAAAACGTTTTGCATTACGTCTCGATTTACCTTGTTTCCCATATAAACTAAAAAAAGCATCATAAAAAACCTTATAATGTTTGTCAACTTTTTGAGCAGAAAATAAATCAACAAAAAAAACATCCCCCGTTTGTCCTGAACCAAGTATGTTCCCTTTTGTTAATATTGATAAATTGCCTCTTTCAATCAGAGTTTTAATCTCATCGACTCCACAAGTTTTAAATAAAACAATAAGGCTATCCTTATCAATTAACAAATTAGTCTTGTCATAGAACAATAGGCATTCAGCAAGATAACCAATATCAAGAGGATTTGAAGGATTATTTATTTTTATTGTTATTGAATCAAACATAGTCTAATGTGTTGATTGTTTTTTTTAAAATTCTGACTAACGTCAATTTCCAGCCCTCAAAATCAGTGTATTACAAAATCCGACGTCTTCAGGTTTCAGCTCAAATTTAA
>CAZBKA010000276.1:0-1768 GCA_964492365.1 uncultured Pirellulales bacterium
CAAAGGATTGCATGTTAGTACGGAGATCGTAAAACCACACTTCCTTTGTATTATTCTTTTCAGTTTTGCCACGCGTGAAAAACAACACATTGGTCTTAACGCCCTGGGCGTAGAAAATCCCAGTGGGCAGGCGAAGAATCGTATGTAGATTACATTTGTCCATTAAGTCGTTGCGGATAGATGCACCATCTCCGTCAGCAAACAGCACATTATCAGGCAGGATGACAGCTGCTCTAGCTTTGCCGTTCGGTTTCAAGCTTCTGTAAATATGCTGCAGAAAGTTCAACTGCTTGTTTGAGGTTGGGTATGTGAAGTCATCACGGGTGGCACGCTCACCGCCTTTTTTGGTACCAAACGGGGGATTGGTCAGCACTACATCAAAATTCTTCATCGTCTTTCCTTGATTTGAAAGGGTGTCAGCCAGCAGGATCTGTCCTTCTATGTCATGTAGCATTGCATTCATAAGAGCAAGACGGTGGGCATCATGCACCAATTCACAGCCTGTAAATGCCTTGTATTTCTGGAATTCCTGCTCTTCCAAAGAAAGATCAAATAGGTCGTCGGTATTGTCTTTCACATAGCGGTCAGCAGCAATCATGAATCCAAATGTGCCGCAGGCTGGATCGTTGCATCTTTCGCCAGCTTGGGGGACAGTAAGCCTCGTCATAACATTGATCAATACGCGGGGAGTGAAATACTGACCCGCGCCAGACTTCTTTTCATTGGCATTCTTCTCTAATAATCCTTCATACAGGTTGCCCAGTCCTTCTTCCTTGGCGGAAAACCAGTCCAAAGCATCAATGGATGTTATAATCTTCTCCAAATTTTTCGGTTCATCTATGTTGGAACGGGCACCGTAGTAAATCTCACGGATTCTGCCAGTACAGTTTTCACCCAAATAGCTCAACAGTTCATTATAGAAACGTTTCATTTCTATGCCCTGCTTTTTAACCAGGACATCCCACCTGTAGCCTGCAGGTATTTGGTTTTCTGTCCCAGTCTCTTAACCATTTTTAAAAACAGTTTTTAAGTTTATTTCGGTAACATACTGATGATAGGTTATACCGTCATCTCGAAGCACATTACATAGGTTCCAGAGTTTTGCTACGATTTCTTGATTGTTCATTACGCCACATTGCCTCCATCATCATATAGATAGTCATTCAGTTCTTTTATAATCTCATCTAATTGGTTTTTAAATATCTTGTTAATCCTTGAAAAGCCACCAGCAGTCTTGAAAGAACCTGTTTCAAAGGTATCTTGGTCAAGTACCGATTCAAGTAATAGGTTCGTTTCTATGCGATCAATCCAGCCCAGCTCCATTTTGTTAAAGTCATGGCTCTTTTTCAGTCGTTCGACGGCATTTTTGATACGGTCTTCATGACTGATCAGCACGGAACCGATTGCCTGCTGACGGATGAAACTAATGATATCAGCGGCAATTTCTTCGTTTTTAAGTTCTTTCCAGGCGGTATTCAACTGCTGTTCTGTGAAGTTATGTCGATCCAGCTCCAGCTTCAAGCTTTTCAAACTCTCACGGGTAAGCTCCTTTGGTCTTGTCGCAACTGTTTTCAGAGCTGCAATCGTATTGATATTGTTAGTGATAAACGCCTTGAATTCGTCAAGGTAGTCCTGAGGTTTCATACCCGCACCATATCCGCGCATGTGTTCAAGCAGTACGTCTTCCTTGTCTGAAATACCGACAGGTCGCCTCATATCGTTGCTGCCTTCGTTCAGCATTTCAAATAACTTCCGATTTTTCAAAATA
>CAZBKA010000277.1:0-1767 GCA_964492365.1 uncultured Pirellulales bacterium
ATCCTGTTTATAAAAGAAAGGCTCTGCCATCTTCTGGTGTAAAGACGCGATCTGTTTTTCGAGTTTGTCAATAATCACAGGCAATTCTTCAAGCTCCAGCCTTTGCTTGTTATTAAGCTTTGCCGACTTCTGTTTTTTAGGCTTTTCCTTTTTTATCTTTTCTGCTGACTTTTGCTCTGCCGCCTGCAATGCTGCTGTCTGGTTTAACCAGCTGTCATACCCGCCTGCGTATTCTTTTACCACACCATCGCCTTCAAGCACAAACATACTCGTAACAACATTATTTAAAAACGCTCGATCGTGACTGACTAAAAGCACTGTCCCCTTATACTCGATTAACATTTCCTCCAGCAGTTCAAGCGTTTCAACATCAAGGTCGTTCGTAGGCTCATCAAAAATAAGTACATTTGAAGGCTGAGTAAAAACCTTTGCTATTTGCAAACGATTACGCTCTCCGCCTGAAAGTCCCGAAACCAACGCCCTTGTCTTTTCAGGGGTAAACATAAAATCGCTAAGATAACCAACAACCGGTCGACTTCTGCCGTTGACAGTAACCGTATCGTAACCCTGCCCAATATTTTCATAAACCGTCTTGTCGGGGGCCAATTGTCCATGAAGCTGATCGAAATATGCACATTGTACATTTGTTCCAAAACGGATCGTACCTTTTGTTATAGCCAACTCACCAAGTAAAACCTTCAGCAGTGTTGTCTTGCCCGTACCATTGGAGCCTATGATCCCGATCCTGTCACCCCTGTAAATTGTCGTCGTAAAATCTTGTATAATTGTAGCTGAATTTTTATTCTCATTTGTAGTATACGAAAATTCGATACCCTTTGCCTCAACAACAAGATTGCCTGACCTCTGGGATTCATTGATTTCTATTTTTATCTTACCATCGACATTACGCCTTTGGCTTCTGACTTCTCTCAGTCTTTCTAACGCCTTTACACGCCCCTCATTACGGGTTCTTCTGCCTTGTATGCCTTTGCGTATCCATACTTCCTCCTGGGCAAGTTTCTTATCGAACCGCTGCCATTGTACCTGCTCAACCTCAAGGGCTTGTTGTTTTCTCTCAAGGTACATATCATACACGCAATCCCAGTTAAATAGACAGCCCCTGTCGATTTCGATTATACGCGTTGAAAGTTTCCTGATAAATTTTCTGTCATGAGTGACAAACAAAATGGCTTTGCCAAAGCGTAAAAGAAAATCCTCAAGCCATACTATCGAATCGACATCAAGGTGGTTTGTAGGCTCATCAAGTATCAAAAGATCAGGCTCTTTTCCCAATGCCCTTGCCAGTAAAACCCGCCTTTTCAATCCTGCCGATAATTCGCTGAATTCAGCTTCTGGATCAATATCAACCTGCGATATAACCTTTTCAATTATATTAAGTTTTTTCCAGGCATCGGTCTTTTCCAATTCATGATGCAATTGACTCAGTCGATCTTCAGCAACATTGGTTTTTTCGCCCATAGCTATCTGGTTAGATACTTTGTGATATTCGACAATCAGTTTACCTGCCTGCCCCAGACCATAAGCAACAACGTCATAGACTTTGCCTTTTATATCTTCAGGAACAGACTGGTTGAACATCGCAACTTTAAGTTGGGGTTCGCGACTTATCTCTCCGTCATCAGGTTCAAATCTGCCATCAAGAAGATTAAGAAATGTTGACTTGCCGCTGCCATTTCTCCCAAGCAGGCAGACCCTTTCCATAGAGCTAATCTGAAAGTTAACATCTTCCAGCAGTGCCGGACCGCC
>CAZBKA010000278.1:0-1763 GCA_964492365.1 uncultured Pirellulales bacterium
TTTCGGTAGCAGTGGTTGCTGCTCCAATAATACACTTGCCATTTTCAACCTTAATTCCTTTTAAATCGATTCTGTTTTGAAATAGGTTTACATCAGACTCCGCCAACACTTCTGCTTTCTGAACCATTAGGTCAGTACCACCAGCAATTATGGTGCTGTTGACCTCTGGTGAGGATTTAACCTTTTCAATTTTTTCAAGACGGCTGGCAATACCCAAAAAGTAATCAGGAAGATGCCTGTTTTTAACCAGCCAACCAATGGGATCGTTAATATTTTTATCCTTGAGTATTTCTGATATCGCATCGGCTGCTTTCTCTATCGATTTATAGCCTGTGCAACGGCAAATATTTCCGCTTACTGAGGCTATTGCCCCTTGTTTTGTCGATTTCTCGTTCGACATGCTATGCCCAGTCAACGACATCACGAATCCCGGAGTACAGAAACCACACTGCGTGGCAGCATTATCAACAAAGGCTTTTTGAACGGGCGATAGATACCCCATGTTTACCCCTTCAATCGTAACGATGTGCTTGCCCTGTGCATTTCCAAGAGGAGTGAGGCAAGAAACGATGCTTTTATAGCTCACCTTTCCGTTTTCGAGCGTTCCCTCAAGAACAGTACACGCTCCGCAATCACCTTCGCGACAACCAATCTTAGTTCCTGGGAGATCCTGTTCATACCGGATAAAATCGAGCAAAGAGCCTCCAGCCGATTTTTCGGTTATGACCAGCTGATTATTTAAGATAAATGATACCATTGCTATAGTCTAATTCAAGTCCAATCTAATGCAAAGTTATTAATTAGCCAATAACTACACTGAAAACAGCAACCATTTAGGATGGCTAAAAATATAACTTTATTCTTATTTAGCTTAAGCACAATGAGGTTTTTAGAATAAAAATCTATATCATATTAAACCAATAAGCATCTACAAAGTTTAATAAAGCACTACATTTATAACCATAAAAATATCGATAATATGAAGGCGAAAATTGTAAAAAGCACTAGAACTCCATTGTACCGAGATGCTGGATTTTATCTTGAGGATATACCAACCGCAAAAAAAGCATTTTCCGACGAGCAAAACTTTCCTCGTGATCCAGATCTATACATCTACTCACGATATCGAAACCCTAACGTTGTTGCTACAGAAGAACAGCTAATGAAGATCGAAGGAGCGGAGTGGGCATTACTTACGGAGTCTGGCCTAGCAGCAATTGACGTTGCCCTATCTATTTTTCAGAAAAACAATAAACCGAACAGATGGTTATTCTTTACTGAGATTTACGGGGGTACCAATTCGTTTATCGATAAGGTTTTTGTTGAGAGAAGAGGTATTGAGGCAATTCGTTTTGCTCCAGAGGGTGACACCTATTCATTGAAAGCCTTTGAAAATTTAATGCGTGATTCAAAACCCGAGATTGTTTTCTTTGAGGCAATTTCAAATCCAATGCTTATTACCGTTGATGGTGATGCTATAATAAAGATTGCCAAAAAGTATGGTGCAAAGGTTATTGTCGATAATACATTTGCAACTCCTCTTCTTTGGAAGCCTCTGAGTTCTGGTGCTGATTTGGTTATTCATAGTGTAACCAAATACCTTTCAGGTCACGGGAATCTCTCCGCAGGGGTTCTGCTTGGGAATAATACTGAACTTTTAGCTTCAGCAATCGAATACCGTAAACTGGTTGGCCATATGCTATCACCTGATGATGCCTACCGGTTATCGGATATGCTCAAAACCTTTAACATGCGATTCGAAA
>CAZBKA010000279.1:0-1744 GCA_964492365.1 uncultured Pirellulales bacterium
TTCCGGCTGATCTTGTCTTTTTTGAAATCAAACAGTCCGGAATTGTACTTTTCATCTGCTCGGTGAAAGAGTTCAAAAAGGTTATGGTAAAGGTTCCCTTGTTTGACGGCATTTTTTAAAGTCCCATAAGGTTCAACACTTCGGTCCTCTGCAATACGTAAAAAGATAATCCGGTCAATTGTCTGCTGGACAACAAAGTTTATTTCATCTTCGTCAAGTGTTCTGTTATTCCAGCTGATGTTTACAGCAAGATATGTTCTCCATCTGTCAAGGGATTCCAGAAAGTCTTTGTCAACTGTTGCAGTCCCTTTTTTGTGGGTGTCACTGAGCAGGAATTTGTCAAAGCTACCTTTTAAGACTTGTTCTTTACTAAATGTATCCCAGAGGAAATCAAATTCCTTAATATAATCAAAATAGAATAAGAATTTAATCCTTGCAACAGAGGGGCTATCAAACTGAGATGGTTTTTTCGTACAATCGTATACTGCGAATTCCTCAAAGTCTGTTAGAATACTGATTGGAAGTTTTGCACTCCAACCATATCTTCGAACCTGATATGCAGGTTGGATGTCATATTTAAGTGATATTGAAGGCTTTTTAGCCTCGACAAAAAAGAGTCTTTTGCCACCTACGAGTCTAAATGAATAGTCAGGAGCTTTAATAGTACCTTTAATTTTTACTTTGTCTTCATGAATCACCTCCCGATAGGCCTCTGCATAACCTAATTCATTGTCTATATCCCAGCCAAGGGCTTTGAAAAATGGATTAATGAAGTCTTGTCTTGTAAGTGTCTCATTATAACCAGAATCAACATAAGAACCATATTGTTCCTCGAATCGGTCAACTAGCACCCTAATCTTTTCTAAAGCAATCTCTTTATTGGTCATTTGTCTTGCATTGATGAGCAAAGTTAATAAAACGGCGCGAAGGCATTTGGCTCTTTTGCTTTTACATGCGGGGTGGGTTTAGTGTCGCGCAAAAGCAAATATGCCAAATCAGTGGTCGCGGCTTAATCGAAGGTTATCAAGGAGCTGTCTATCGTGCAGATTGTTAATTCATTAACACTAACGGCCCGGTGGTTGTGGTAGTAAACGTTGGTGGCACCGGACGCCGATTCGAATCCAGGTACTTTAGCCGAGAATGTGTCACGGTGCAAGGAGGGTTTGGCGCATTTTTTGCCCCCAATAGCTATCGGGGCCGGGTACAACATTTGTTGGATTGATGCGGGTTCGCGGTACAAGGTAAATAGGTGGACGATAATCTGTCCGGTTTTAAGTGAAAAGAGCAAAAGAAAAAGAGCGTTCGGGCCCATACTCAACATCCGATTTTTGTCAAGACGGCACGGAGTGTCTTCGGCAAAAATTGTGACAAGTTTATTACCCCAACCGATCATGTTATGGGCAGTAGTTATTTTAGTCCTATTTTATACAAATCCATAAAATGGTCACGATGATAGAAGCCTGATAGAAAAAACGAAATTGTCACGTCCCAGATAATTGGTCCGGGTTAACACATGTTTTATGTTAAATTTGTCCAGAGGAATAAAACTGTCAGGATATCTTTAAATCAGTCCTGATGTATTTTAAGGTTTATTGATATTTAAAAGTTTCTATTATGAGCATGCTGATTTCTTTACATGTTTTGGTGTCCATGATACCTAATTTTTCAATCAATCTTGTCTTGTCCACACATCTTATTTGATCAACAACGAGCTGTCCATTCTTGCCTTTAAAATGACAATTAA
>CAZBKA010000280.1:0-1734 GCA_964492365.1 uncultured Pirellulales bacterium
ATTTTCATCCGTCTCATTTGCAATTGCCCTAACATCTTTCCAGTTTTGCAATCGCTGAGGTATTATATCAGTGTTCTTCCCTGATTTTGTATTTTTCCAGCGGAAATATTGCCATGGCTCCTCAACATCATAACACCTTAATACAAAACGGGTATATTCTGGCCATAATGCTTTTGCCGTTTGCTTGTAATTTAATCTTACAAACAAATAAAAAAGACCCTCAATTACATGGGACTGGTATTTTCTGTTTTGAATAACTCCTTTGCCGGCATTTATATTCAGAGACTCTAATATATCCACTGATTTTTCGTAAACATTAGGCAAGCCATTGGTATTTTTATCGTTTATTACGTATATGGCTCTGATTAACATTTCCAAAAACTGCTTGTCATTGCTTGAAGAATCAAAGATTTTAAGAAACCAATATATTGCAAGATAATGAGGAACGGCCCCTTCACCCCAGAGCCAAAGAAAACTTTGGTTCGATAAAATGAATTCCTTTAGCCAATTTTTATAACTGTTAAAATCAATATTTCCTGGCAATATTTCATCCTGTTGCTTAAGGCAACACAAAGCAAGAGAAGACATATACCCGCAAATATAAGTAAATCTGACCCTGTAATATAAGTGAGCAAAGTCAATAGCCGCATTGCCTTCCGACAACCCCATAAATCCCTCTGAATAACGGTTGTATACCTCCATGGCAAGACTGGATAGTTTTTTTCTAATTTCCTCGATCGCTATTGTCATTTCGCACTGGTATTCACTGCAAGACAGATTGCGTTTTTCAACAGTTGCACAGAGATAAGACAGGTATATAACCCACGCACTTATTTCTGACATATGATTTTCTTTTTCCGAAAAGGATGTGACTGCAATTGAAGTAAGAAGAGCCGAACTCGATAACCTTCTACAAACATCCGCCTTGCTTAGTTCATTATCATCAATCTTTAAAGCTTTCTCGATCAAAGAGGAGAGTTTATCCTCAGGAAGTGGACCATCGCCATCGAGTAAAAACATCTCAAGCAATTCTTTAGTGTCTGATAATTCCGAGGGCCATAATTCACGCCCCAGTTCTTTCGCCCAAGCGAGAAGTTGCCCTCTAGTGATAGTTTCCAATCTTTTTAACGGCATGCCGTCTCGTTGCCAACTTATTTGCATGTCTTGCATTGCCCGGCAGACTCCTTCGTCAATCTCTCGATTCGTCACGAAAAAGGAATCATGAGTTTTATTTGAAACAGAAGGATGTGCAATCGCCTGATGCACAAGCTTAAATATTTGCGGGCCTATATGTTCTGAATCCCATTGCGATAACGTTATTTGCCGTCCTGCCGATCCTTTTAACTGATATGCACATGGGGTTCCATCCGGTGCTATAGCAATTACATCTTTCCCCATCTCTAGCGCACAATGCCTCGTTAAATGCACAATAGCATAACCACGAGAAGCAAGCATGTAACAAAATGGAGCTTGGAATGAAGTTTCAGAAGCTCTATCCAACCAATTTTCTATCAGCCTCTCGGTCAAGCCATTTTCTTCTTTTTCGGGATTTGAGATCCTCATAAGCATGCCTTAGTTCAGGTTCTTCTTCCAATCGTCTTAATTCCACTTTCACCTTATCTGTAGAACTAGTCAAAAATTCTTCATCCATTTTGTCGTAATATAATTTTCTCCCCTTAGTTAAAATTTTTTTTCTTTTCAGATGCGACATAAGCTGTCTTAAATTTCCAGGCC
>CAZBKA010000281.1:0-1726 GCA_964492365.1 uncultured Pirellulales bacterium
AGAACACTGAGTTCCACTAGATTGTGTAGACATTTTTCAGAACCTCGCTTGACCTGTCTGGAGTAGGACCCGGACGGGCCAAACTAAATTTTTTAGAAGACTATTCCTAAGTTAAAATTGAAATAATTAGATTGCTTCAACTTTCGCCGGCCTCACAGCGATGCCTCTACCATCTGGCAGGAGTTCTATAATGGCAGTGTTTGTGGAAAAGATCGCACACAATTCAGCCGGGATGCTTACACTTAGATACTTTCCCTTCGTCGGATTTACCGAGTTTAGTTTTCTTAAATATCTCATTTCAAAACCTCAGGTGTTTATATAATTATAATGCTAAAAAATAAGCATGCCGAAAAGAGGTAGCATGTTTTGAATGTAGTGGTTGATATTGCCAATTATAATGGAACTATTACTGGAATTATCTAAAATGTATTATGTCTCTTCTCACTCGTCTACTATAGTAGATCCGTACCCTTTTCCAATAAAATTGGCAAGAGCATATCGTTTTTTGTTTAGTCTTGTACAGCAAAATGTCTAGTCCCACGAGGAACAACAATAATCGCAGCCAAACGCATTCGCCGGATTGTCCCATGTTATCCGTGCGCCACATTGTTCACATTTTTGCGCTATATCGTTAAAATGCTTATCCAAAAGCTCTAAAAGACCTGATTCGGTTATTTCTTCATTGGTGTCAGGCTCTGATGATACGTCTATATTCTTACTTGAATCCGATGTTTCCATTTTCTTGATTTCATTTGTCATCCGCACCCATTTTTGGTGATTTTTCACCATGTAAAAAAAACTTGATACATTACGCGTCCCGTTAAGCATAGTCGTCTTTGGCTGATCGGCATCAAAAATTGGATAGATACATATCGCTTTTCCTACACGTCTAGTACGGACTAAATGTTTCACTTTCAGCCGATTAACCCCTCTGCTCACTACACCTTTAGTCAGTGCTAACTCACGAGAGATCTGATAGTAATTTATGCCTGGGCGTTTGACCACTAAAGACAAGATACTCGTTTCGGTGTCTAATTTTTTATATTTAATTAGTTCAAAACCAACTTCGTGAGCGATCGCCTCCAAGCTCTCAGGATCTGTTATTTGGTGCCATTGTTCGTGTTTCTTGTTAGTGCGCTTCAGGCATACTGGGCACAAAGCATAAACTTGATTATTGTGCGGATTAATATATATTTTATCGCTTGATGTTTTGTATTCTGTTTTGGGACATGTGAAATATATCATTTGAAGCATCATTTCATAAGTATCCGGTGATTTCTCCCCGGTTTCAAATACTTTGAGATACAGCTTTTCATCCCAGTAATCATAACAGTCTTTAAACGAAATAGGATGATGGAGAGGCGAACTGTATTTTTCTTTGTTCTCACCGCAGCCATCGTCGACTTTGCTTTTACATACCGGGTTTTGTGTTAATAGAGCATTCACTCCAGTATGTGGGACGAATTCGTGACCGTAAATCGTCGTGTGCCCTGTTTTTTTGCGCGCGGTCAAATCACATCTGTTTAATGATTCGTTCAGCTCACACAATTCCTTTTCTTCCGGGGTAAGGTCGTAATCTGTAATCTCCAGCCAGCTCTGCCACCTTACCTTTTTGGTGAATTTTCTATAACCTTCTCTTTCAATCGAAGGATAATCGACCTCTCTGCCGCCGTCTCCTAGTTCATATTCACCGCGCAAACACGAAACACGTTTACCGTTCTCATCG
>CAZBKA010000282.1:0-1719 GCA_964492365.1 uncultured Pirellulales bacterium
GTTAAGTTCAAGTATTCTTTTACACTCTGGACATTGTTTAGTCATGTTATTTTTCCTTCTTGATAATTAAGCCAAGTTCTTGAAGAATAAGTTGTTCGCAGTTAAACTCGCAGGCAATTGACATACCATGGCCTTTGCCATTTCGGGCCTTGAGTATGTGAATTGTTCTGTTATGGCTTTCTTCCAATGTTCCGCAGGTTGTCTTTATCTTGCTGTCTTTATGCTGATGATTATGAAGCCAGAGAATTGTCTGTGCGAATCGGCTATAGGCTGCTCCGCCTGCAAGTGCCGTCATATCCGGCTGACTGATACTCTTTGTCGGATGCGTCACCAGCACAAATGAGCAATTATAATTTGTGGCGATCTTTTTTATCTGTTGCAGAAAAGCATTGTCATCAATCCACGGTTTTGCGGTTTGTGCAGCAGCGGTAATTGGGTCTATGCAGATAATTCTATAACCTGCCTCTGCTCTGTCATGTGACCATTGAACCAACTGATCAAGAGTAAGCTGGCTATCAGGACTAACCCACATACTACGGCCTGTACGGTCGATGAACTCTTTATTGTCCGTAAGGATTTGCCTTGCCTGATCTGGGTTTTGCTTAACCCAGTCCAAACAGGTAATATCAGCGACACCGGACTTTTGGGCCAAAGCCCTCATAAGATGAAATACCCTGTCTTCCTCAAGCTCATAAATACAGGCTTTAACACCTTTATCAAGCCAGAAACTAAGGGCCTGAATAAGCATAAAACTCTTCGATGCACCCGGACTTCCACAAAGCAAAGTAACTGTTCCTGGTATTATTGCATTGGTCAGATTAGAAAGATTGGCCCATGGTAAAGATACCGACCCAAGCTTGCCCTCGATAATTGCCTCGATCCGGTCAGAGACTTTGGCAGCTATACCTTTGGGTTTTGCCTGTTGCAAAACTTCGTCAAGTTCAGTACGGACATCAAGTTTAGCGGCTTTGCATATCTCAATAAAGTCAGCTACATCTTCTTTTTCAACAAGTTTAAAGTCGGCTGGTTCAATTATTGAAATTCTCGGTTGCGGTTCTAACTTTTCCAGAATACTTTCAACCTGCTGCATGTGCTTTCGTCCAGGCTGATCGTTATCCGGCCATAGGATTACGTTTTTGCCAGCAAGGATATTCCAATCTGCATACTCAGCTTTACCAGCCCCTGCCGGACTTGTTGTTGCTACTATCCCGTAATCATTCAAAGCATGAACGCATTTTTCACCTTCAACAATCACGACCGTATCGGCTTTCACAACACGACCTCTGTTATAAATTGGCCAAGGCTTATCAGGAGCTTTCATTTCATAACCGCCATCACAAGGCCTTGCCTGCCTGAATGTTTTACCTGTTTCAGTTTGGCTGCGAATAATAATCATCTCCAGATTTTGTGTCTGCGGATTTGTATAAGAGTAAACCGCTTCAACTGTTCCTGGACATGCAGACTTCATGTCATCAATCGTTGCAAAGACCTTTGTTTTTATTTCAGGCTTAGCAATTTTGGGGAAAGTTTCAGCTCTGAAACTCTTAAGAATATCCGCTACATTCCTGCCTTCGTTTCGCGCCTGTATATCCCACACATCACCGCTTACACCGCAGGATTGGCACTTAAACCGCCAGTTGCCGCTGTCATCCTGATAAATCCCTGCACTGGGCCTTTGGTCGTCATGGAATGGGCAGTTGCAGCTGTTGTTTTGAAACT
>CAZBKA010000283.1:0-1702 GCA_964492365.1 uncultured Pirellulales bacterium
CTTACGAGAGCCTTTGAAACCAACACAGCCGGAGGAAGCACCGCATATAGCATTACCATCGGGATCAGCAATAGTAATCAACGTATTGTTAAATGTTGCCTTGATGTGCACCACCGCCTTAACGATATTTTTTCTGACTTTTCGTTTTACACTTTTTGCCATTACTTCACATTTCCTTGCTCAACAAGTTTATTATTTACTACAAAGCAACTTAGTTACTAATGATCTTTAACACTCTTCTTACCTGCTACAGTTTTTCTCGGGCCTTTGCGTGTTCTTGCATTACTTTGCGTACACTGACCTCTGACTGGTAAGCCTCTTCTATGCCTTATACCACGATAACAGCCAATATCACGCAGACGAGCGATATTCTGCGAAACCTGTCGACGCAACTGACCGCCGACAACACAATCACGATCAATGATCTGTGTTATCCGGCTAAGCTCATCTTCTGTAAGCTTGTTGGCCTTTGTTATAGGCTCAACTTTGGCTTCTTTCAATATCTGCTGAGATATATATTTGCCAATACCATGAATATAAGTCAAGGAAATCCATATGGATTTATCATTCGGAATATCAACACCAACTATACGAGGCATGTTAGCTCCTAATCATCTTCACAAATTAACCTTGTCGTTGTTTGTGCCTGGGTTCAGTACAAATCACCCTGACAACACCTTTACGACGTACTATTTTACAATTTTCACATATACGTTTTACAGAACTTCTTACTTTCATATTATCACCTGCTTTCGCATTTTTTGGCATACCGCCAAAATGCAACTAATTACGCAAAACTATACGGCCTCTATTTAAATCATAAGGCGACATCTCAACAGTCACACTATCGCCAGGCAATATTTTAATAAAATGCATACGCATCTTACCAGAAACATGTGCCATTATCTGATGGCCATTCTCTAACTCTACCCTAAATACTGCATTAGGTAAAGCATCAATTACCTTCGCCATCAATCTTATTGTGTCTGCTTTTGCCATAAACCCAATTATCTTAAAGTTAACACCTTACAACCATTTTCTACTATCGCAATACTATGCTCAAAATGTGCAGACGGCTTTCCATCGGCAGTGACGACCGTCCAACCATCTCGAAGAGTTCTGGTATCAGCAGTTCCCATATTAACCATAGGCTCAACTGCTAAAACCATTCCTTCTGTCAGCTCAAAATCCCTACGAAGCAATTCCCTGCTAACAAAGTTCGGCACCTTAGGGTCCTCATGCATTTCTCTACCTATGCCATGACCAACATAATCAGTCACTACGGAAAAACCTTCAGCTTCTATATAGCTTTGCATAAGGGAAGCAATATAGCTCCACTTTACACCCGGTCTGGCGTTTTCTATCGCGATTTCCAAGCTATCTTTGGTAACATCCATCAACTTTTGTTTCTCTTTAGAGATATTACCAACTGCAATAGTAACAGCGGAATCACCACAGTAACCGTTAAGTTTGACGCCAAAATCAATACTAATGATATCGCCGTCCTTCAACTTAACCTTATCCGAAGGTATCCCATGTACTATTTGCTCGTTTATCGAAGCACAGATAGCACCCGGAAAAGCCATTTTTGCATATGGACTTCGAACACCTTTAAACAGGGTTGCCGCCCCAGCTTTCCTCGACATTTCAATCGCAATATTGTCAAGCCAGGCGGTAGTCACCCCAGGGGTCGCCACTTCTT
>CAZBKA010000284.1:0-1702 GCA_964492365.1 uncultured Pirellulales bacterium
CTTTGTCAGGAATCAGGCATTGCGTTGGTCTGAAGGCCTTACGGATGAATATGTTGCCGAAGACATTGAGACCGCGTTTAGTTTGATGTTGTTTGGTTATAATGTCGGTAGGACTGGTTTTGTGCGGTTAGGAAAGAACTGGCCGTATCAATGGATCGATTCGACAGATCCTTTGAATAAATGGTCGAGTAATTCTCTTGAGTCTGCGCTTGGCCGTATCGCGCAGAAATTGCTGCATTCGCGTGATGTCAGCTATTCTTATAAAGTTGATAATTTCTGGGTAGATGGTTTCGGTTACTATCTTAAGAAAGCGAATATTGTCCGTTATGTTAAATGGCTGGTGGTCATATATTTAGCTTTAAATTTGAATGTTTTCTTAGGAGTAGCGTTATTTTTCTGGATGCTATCAATTGTATTATCTCAGTCTATAAGCTACGGTTTGCTTTTCAATAATGTTTACGATAAAGGTTTAGGCTGGCCTGTTGGCACTATTCGCACTGTTTGGCAGATAGTTACTTCTATGTACTGGTTCTTTGTGCATCAGATTTTTACCTATGATAATGCCGTTAGGATCTTAGGTTCGCAATTCTTTGCTAAGTTCATCGCGACCAAAGGAAAGGGTGGTACGCTTAAGCGTATTACTGATTATATGTTCCTCTATTTAAAGAGTGAACATGCTGTTAGGACTGGCGTATTATGGAGTGCGATCGTGCTTTTGATTGTGGGTATTAATCCGTGCACGACTATATTATGGATTACCGTAATAACCATGTTTTTTGCTGCATGGCTTGCGCCCTTTATATTTAATGGAACTATTACGCGCGCTGATAAAATTGGGAATGTTTTTGATGCGCTTAAGGCTGGTTGGTGGGGCCTACTTGATAATATTCATATGTTTAATATGAGTACACCTTTATTCGGGCGCTTGGAACAGAAATTGACAAATATGGAAGCCAAAGGCTTGCAAACGGTTGGTGAGCATGTTCAAAAGACTATGGGTAGCAAATTCAAAGATGATCGTGAATATCTAGCCCAGACAGGTTGGTATACGCATTATTATTCACATATGCGCCGGTTATATAAAGGTCCTTCAATAGTTTTGCTGGTCGCAGTTAAAAAAATGATAAATAGCAATATTGCTAATATTAGTGTTGATAGCAATGAAAGGGATGAAGCTCGTGTTTCTGTTCATGAACAATTGCGCAAAGATATTAAAGAAGGTACATTGGTTTTGGATACTACAGCTCGCATACCGGAAGATCTTAGAGTTTCATTGATAAGTCGTATCGGCGCGGCCAAAAAGCTTCTTTTCCAACTTAATCTGTCAGAAACTGATAAAGGTGATAAATATAGCAGCAGTATGGTTAATCTGATTGTTTGGGAAACTAAACTAGGACGTATTACTCCTACTAAAGAGTCTTTGTCTGAGATGGTTTCGGCAGGGATTATGGGTAAAGCAGATAAAAAAGAACTGCTTAGTTTTGGGGATGAACTCAAAAAATCACGCAATGTTGCACTAGATTTTATTCAGCAACAGAATATTGTTCAGGAGAAAGATTATTTTGATGCGCAAAAGAATGAGTACATGGATGATGTGATAGATGAAAAAATAGGGTTGTGGCTTGCTCGGGCATTAGCACGTGTGGATATTCTGGCGTATGTTAATTTCTTATATGAGGCCGGCATTGTTGATGCTTTAAAA
>CAZBKA010000285.1:0-1700 GCA_964492365.1 uncultured Pirellulales bacterium
TTTTTTTCGGTCTTTTTCCCGAAAGCTTCCTGAAAGACTTTTCAAATCAACAAATAGAATTATAACCTTTTAAGGAAATTGTAAAATGAAAAACGTTTTGATAATAGCACCCCATCCCGATGATGCCGAACTGGCAATGGCAGGAACAATCGCAAAGATGGCAGACTCCGGTTTTAATATCACTATAGTGGATTTAACCGACGGCGAGCCAACACCTTTCGGTTCACGACAAATCAGAAAAAGCGAAACTACCCTTGCAACTGAAAAACTCAGGATAAAAAATCGCGATTGCTTAAGCATGCCAAACAGATATCTGTACCCTACACTAAAAAACAGAAAAAAAATCGCCGAAACAATACGAACTTTTCAGCCTGATATTTTGTTTGGACCAACAGAGCCTGACTTTCATCCAGATCACATCGCTGCTGCTAAATTAATCGATGGTGCAATATTTGAGGCCAAATTCTGCAAAACCAGATTAGCAGGAGAACCCCACTGGACAACAAAACGCTTCGGATATTACAGCCCGCATCGCCTTGAATATTCACTGCCAAGCTTTATTGTAGATATCACGGACTATTGGGATAAAAAAATTGAATCCATAAAAGCATATCAAAGTCAGATAAAAAATCATCTCCCGGATGAAATATCTATCATTGAAAAAACTGAAATAGTATGCAAATATTTTGGGCAGTCTATAGGCGCAAAATTCGGCGAACCTTTTTACAGCTATCAGCCGCTTTCTGAAAATATCTTAAACATGAAAGAATAATTTTATAGACTCACCTGGAACATAAACAACTGTCCTTTTTTTGACACCAAACTTTTAACTTTCATTTACTGTCTGTCAACTCACTTTCCATCTATCGTGGTTCATATCTTAAGAAATTAAATAATCACAATTTTCATGAGGCCGGATATGAACCATAATAATCAGACTGAGGAAAACATGAAACTTGCAACCAGGATATACAACGAACATGCAGACAATATCAGGCAAATCATACGCCGACAGGTAAATGACCCAACCACCGTAGATGATATATTGCACGATTTCTTCCTCTCTCTTATTAGAAGACCAATATCTCCTGAAATGGAAAACATCAAAGGCTACCTCTACCAGGCTGTGCATAATGATATTATTGATGCCGCGAAAAAGAAGAGGAATTATAATGCCAGGATAACAAGATATGCTAAGATAAAAACAAACAGCAGGATATCACCGAATCCGCAAAAAGCTGCCATAAAAAACGATGAAATACATAACCTTTTTAACCTGATAAACAACAAACTGCCCCACAGGGAAGCAACTGCCGTTCTTCAACGATACCAGCAAGACCAGACCACCGCTGAAGCCGCAAAAGCCATGAACATAGACAAAAGAAGTTTCTCACGTTACATTTGCATAGGACTAAAAAAACTTCGGGAGGCTGTTGGCACTTAAAGCCTTTTTATGCACTAATGTCTGAGCAAACTAAAGACGCATTTGACCACGATTACTGCCCAATTGACCCGCGAAAAAGCAAAAACTAACTTTATTTTGAAAATATACGCATTTTTTATACAAAACTGTTGACATTATATTTGTAAAGCTGTTATAATCCGCGGCTCTTGATGAGATTACGGGGCCGTAGCTCAACTGGTTAGAGCATCGGACTGTCGATCCGAAGGTTGTGGGTTCGAGCCCCATCGGCCTCGTT
>CAZBKA010000286.1:0-1663 GCA_964492365.1 uncultured Pirellulales bacterium
CATTACTTCTGTCATAGTTTTCAACATATTCTCTAAGTGCGTCTGCTTTTTTAGGATTAGCCGCATCAATAGCCTGCCACTTTTTAGCCGACCCAACATGGACTGCTTCACTTGCATCGTCAAATGTTCTTCTTGCTTTGTTTAATTTATACAATCTTTCAAGTGTTCCGCCTACATATGAGTAGCCATTATCATAAGCCTTGTAAGCAGCTTCTGATATTTTAGAGTTAAGATCCGTTATGCCCCATTTAACAAGACCTCCGAATCCGCCTCTCTTATCATTAAATCCGCCCATTTCTATTACCATATCCTGAGCAAGCTGTGTAGCTTTCTTTACTTTATCAGCTTTTACAGCAAGGCTTTCTGTCCCAAGAAGGATTTTATTAATTACAGATTCATCTACAAGGCCTGATGCCATATCAATATTCTGCTTGAGTTTGCTTTCAACAGACAGCATTTTAAGGTGTGTTTTATACTGAAGTGTTGCCTGCTCAGCACCTTGAGCTGTAATTGTTTTTTCAAATATATCGCCATCTATACCAACATTCTGTGCCATTTTTTTGGCTATTGCTATTGCACCTGTGTCACCGGACCTTACTTTTTCTGAGAACTTAGCAATATTCTGTGCAGATTTTTCATATGTACCTGCCCAAGTATCAGCAGGAACTCCATCAAGGTTTACTTCAATTTCTTTCCACTTGTTGATAAATTCCTGTGTTTTTCCTGCTTTTGATATTTTAGTAGCTGTATCGGGAGTAATACCTTCAAGATACTCTTTGGCCGATGGAGCGACTGCGTTCTTAACCGATGTCGCCGACTTCTTTATCGAAGTTGCGTTTTTCAGTATCGCTTCCGTTATCGCCTTTGCCACTGCTTTCATTTTTATTATCCTCAATTGTTGCACTTATTATATTATCATAGCTTTCGTGGTCAAACTCCATACTTGCAAAATCAGTCCCGTGTTCAGAGTCAAAGTCAGCGAGCATTGTTTTTACAAGTTCAGCACCTTCAGCCCTGTGCGGATCGTACAGAACAGTTCTTATCTGTATGCCTGCCTTCTCACACATTTCATCTTCGTCTTCCCAATTTGTTTCAGGGTGTTTGACAAACAGGTCTATATCGCCAAGGCGGCCTTTCCTGTCAAGTTCATTCTGCACTGCTTTCTGTAAAGCATCTATCATATAACTCTCCTAAAACATTGCGTCAATGTCACCTACACCTACACCATTTTTCTTGGAAGTAGCAAGTTTTCTTTTAAGGTTGGCTATTATTTTGTTCATTTCTTTGGTCCCATATCCTTCAGAAGCTGCTTTTGTAAACTTTTCAACAAACAGTTCTTTTGCCGCATAGCTCATTTTGTCAGTGTCTTTTCCGAGCAGTTTCTTTGAAAACTCTATCGTTTTCATAATAGGCTCTGTTACGGTTCCGTCACCAATGCCCTGCTCTTTCAACTTGTTTGCCACGCTTTTTGCCTCAGCAATAACTATTCTGGCCTGAGCTTGTGCTTTCCAAGCGTGTTTTTCTGGAGCACGGAGTATTGTTTCTTCCATATACTTTTTAGCATCTGCTGTCATTTCTGTCCCTTTGGCGATCCTGTCTACAGTAGGAGTGAGTGTTTCACCAAGAGCATTGTTTTTCATACCTGATAAAGGGAATAACTCGC
>CAZBKA010000287.1:0-1660 GCA_964492365.1 uncultured Pirellulales bacterium
CTACTCCGCGTATGTTTTCTACATTAACGCCGGTTTCAGAAAGCTTTTTCCTCAGGTGAGACGCCAGAGCCTCAAGAGATTTTTTTGTATCGATATCTTTGTCTCCCCAAATTGTATTTACAAGGTCGTTAACCTTGCAAATCTGATTGTAGTTGTTGCAAAGGATTTGTAAAAGGCTGTTTTCGTAGAACGAGAGAGTAATTGATGAACCATCCTGCTGAATGAGACTTCTGTCTTCCGGAGAATAGTTCATGCTTCCGATTGTGAAAATATCGTTGTTTTTCGTTGAAATTTTGAGACATTTTTCAACTCTAATAATCAGTTCTCTAAGGCCGAAAGGTTTTTTAAGGTAGTCACTGCAGCCTATTTCAAAACCGTTTGCTACGCTGCTGTCGTCGCTGATAGAGGTGATAAAGATAATCGGAATGTTTTTGTCTGTTGCCCGTATTAGCTTAGCGAGTTCGAATCCGTCAATTTCAGGCATATTTACATCAAAAAGCAAAAGATCCGGGTGAAAAATGTGGTATTGCTCAAGCGCACTCCTCCCGTCATTCACGAATTTGAGGTCATAACCATTCATTTTCAGGAACTCGTTCATCGCATAGCCGAAGTTTAACTCGTCATCCGCGAGCAGTATTTTCTTTGCCATGTTCGTTTTTAATTAGTGATAATGTAAACTTACTTCCTGTTCCCACCTCGCTGGTGAGAGATATTTTTCCTTTATGGGCCTTAACTACCCACATAACATACGTAAGACCGAGGCCAAAACCTTTGCCTTTTTGAGAGTGTTCTCTCTTATTAACCCGGTAGAATTTTTCAAATACTTTTGATTGTTCATCCTTTGGTATTCCAATACCGTTGTCTTCAACAGAGATGTTGTAAAAACGCTTGTCTTCTTTTGCGGAAACTATAATGTTCACAGGATCGTTTGAGTACTTAATTGCATTGTCTATCAGGTTCCCAATTGCATTGGAAATATGAAGTTTGTCGCCATAAAACATCTCGCTCCCGGGTGTGATATCTGTAGAAATTGTAACAGTTTTCTTCGCATCCACGTTATGCCTTGCGATATGCGGTTCAATTGCCGCATTTATATCGAATAACTCTTTATTAAGTGAAGACTGGCGTTTCTCAAATTTGTTGATGTCAAGGATATTTTCGATGAGACCATTCAGAAAGTAAAGCTGCTCTTTCGTTTTCTCAAGAAAATAAGGTGCTGTTTTACTGTCGGCCATTTGCCCCACCTCCAGATTGGTTATTGAAGACTGCAGAGGCGAACGCAGCTCGTGCGTGAGAAAATGTGTGATATTCTCCTTGAGCTTGGCAAGCGATACCTGTTTATATAACATTCGTGTCTGCATGATTATGCTGAACAGAATAAATATTGTTAAAACAAGGGACAAAATCAATATTGAAAGGAGGTCACCTTTAAATACAGTGCGGGGATAGAAAATAGTTGCCTTAATTGAGAGATCCTTCGATACAGTTAGTGGTAATGTTGTCTCAAATGAAGAGTTCAGAAAAAATATATTAGTATTTGCTTTTTCAAACTCAATTATTTTTGTTGTATCAGAGGAAATATATGCGAGTTTGTAATTTGTAGATTTTTGTTCTTTTGCCAGCAATCTTGAAAAAATTGCTGATAAAGTATCCAGATTTA
>CAZBKA010000288.1:0-1657 GCA_964492365.1 uncultured Pirellulales bacterium
GCATAAAGTTACTTTTTTGCCTTTATCTGCTATTGTAAGCTCTCCGCATGTATTTGTCCTGTACATAATGATTTGTTTAAGGGAACAAAAATATAAAATGTAAGGCAAAAGGCGAAAGTCTAAAGTTTAAAGTTTAAAGTTTAAAGTTTAAAGTAAGTTGGGATTGACTCATCACTAACCTTTAGCCTTTTAACTTGAGCCTTTAGCCTTTTAACACTCCGGTAATAACTTAAATTTGAAATCTGCAACTAAACCTATAAACTTGCAGAAACTTTACATCAGCATTCATGCACGTTGATCTGAAAAAAAATACAGCGCGTTTGTCAGTAATTTCAAACACGCTCTTAATTATTCTAAAACTTATTGTTGGATTAATTACTAACTCCGTAAGTATCTTGTCAGAAGCGATTCACTCCTCGCTTGATCTGGTTGCAGCTATTATTGCCTATTTTTCCGTAAGAATTTCAGGCTCACCTGCCGACAAGGAGCATCCTTTTGGCCATGGTAAAGCAGAGAATGTGTCGGGAGTCATTGAGGCGCTTCTTATTTTTATTGCCTCCGTTTGGATTATTTATGAAGCTGTTAAAAAGATACTTCATCCGGAAGAAGCCTCTTCCCTTGGGCTTGGTTCGGTTGTAATGTTTATATCGGCTATTGTAAATACGTTTGTTTCACGCAGATTATATAAGGTAGCCAAAAAGACAAATTCTGTAGCCCTTGAAGCTGATGCGCTTCATCTGAAAACAGATGTTTTCACATCTCTTGGTGTTGCTGTCGGGTTGCTGCTCATCACCATTACAGGGATACATATTCTTGACCCTGTTATTGCCATACTGGTAGCATGTTTCATATTATACGAGTCCTATAAATTGTTGCGTAAAGCGTTCAATCCTCTTCTTGACACCGCACTCTCTGATGATGATATAAAAAAAGTAGAATCCATCCTTGGCTCCATGAATGTAAGTTATCATGATCTCCGGACAAGAGCTGCAGGGCACCAGAGGTTTATCGAGTTTCATCTCAACGCTCCGCCGGAAGAGACAATTGAAAATGTTCACAAACAATGTGACGCCATAGAAGAGAAGCTGTCAGCTGAGTTTCAGGACATAAGTGTAGTAATTCATCCTGAACCAGATAACCATCAGGCGAATGGAATCCAGAGAGGATGAATACTATATGAGACTGGCTCTCGCCGAGGCGGTCAAGGCTGCAGAGAGAGATGAGGTACCTGTTGGTGCAATAGTTGTTGCATCAGGAATAATAATAGCAAGAGCCCATAATCTTACGGAAACATTAGGCGATCCTACCGCCCATGCCGAGATGCAGGCTATTACTGCTGCTGCTTCATATCTGGGAGGAAAATACCTTAACGACTGTACAATATATGTTACCGTTGAGCCATGTGTTATGTGTGCCGGAGCTCTGGCATGGAGTCAGGTCTCAACCCTGGTATACGGAACCGGGGATCCCAAAAAAGGATTCACAACATTGAACTCACCGGTATTACATCCGAAGACAACTGTTCGTAAGGGCGTACTGGAAGAAGAGTGTGCTATGCAGATGAAAAAGTTCTTCAAAAAGAAACGTCAGTAGATGCAGTAACGTTTCTTAATGGAAAATGCTTACTTTGCAATAAATAAACGGTCATGACATTCAA
>CAZBKA010000289.1:0-1643 GCA_964492365.1 uncultured Pirellulales bacterium
GTTCACACCGAATTGATAAGTCAACTATCAGCAAGGCCGCAAAAGGGAAGATAAAGACAGCCGCCGGGTTCATTTGGAGGTATGCAGAGGTAGAATAAAGATGGAGGCCGTGATGAGAGTGTGTAAGAAGTGCGGTGTAGAGAAACCGGAAGAGGCGTTTCTTGTGAATCACAGAACGGCTGGCCTTCCAGACATAGATCAACCATGCCATGAGTGTAAGCGTGAAAACCGTAGGCTCTATTATCAAAAAAACAGAAATAAAGCATACATACAGAACGTCGAGTCAAGAAATCGAAACAGATACAGGTATAATGAGGCTCGCAATAATCGGCAATCAAGATTAGTGAGAGACCTATCAGATGAGTACATAAAGAACCTTTTATGCAACGATGGAATGAAATCTGAGGTATTAAAGATATACCCGGAGTTAATAGAGAATCGTAGAATGCAAATTAAGGTAAAGCGATTATTAAAATCAATAAGAGATGCGATATAAACCAGGTCAATCGGGAAACCCAAACGGAAGACCTAAGGGGAGTCCGAATATTACAAAGCAGCAGACAAAGGAATTAGTCAATATGTTCATTGAAAATAATTGGAGGCAAATTCAAAGAGACTTTGACTCATTAAAGCCCCGAGAGCGTATAGATATAATAGTCAGGCTGTTAAAGTACAATCTAACAAGCTCTGCGAGTATGGCAGCAAAAAATAAATATTTTGAACACTATATAAAACGTTTATTAAAACAAAAAAAGAATGAGAACACTGAAACCAGTTAACCAGAAATCAATTTATCATTCATACGCCGAGTTGTATGAAAAGATAATGAATGATGAGTGCGATATTGCCAAGGCAGAACAGGCAGCGCATTGCTTAGACGGCATGAACCGCACCTACGCCCTTGAAATAAAAAGGGCCGAGGTTGAGAATATGCTGAAGGGCAATTCCGAAAAAACAGAGATTCGGATTATTGAGATCAAGAATTTCGACCAAATTCCAATAGAGGAACAAAGCCAGCCGCAGCCGTAGAATCTTTTTTTTGGAAAATGAGTAAAGCAGTGTTATATTTGCGAAGTAACATTGCTTTATTTTTTTAATTAAAAACAGTAATCGTCTGTAATGCCATTTAAGAAGGGACAGGTCACTAATCCCAGGGGCCGACAGAAGGGAGTACCCAACAAGACAACCGCCGAGGTTAAGGAGATTGTCAACACAATCATTTCAGATCAGATTGTCAAGGTAAATGCGACACTTGATGCCTTGCGTGAGAGCGACCCGGACAAGTATCTTAATATGCTTTTCAAGTTGATGGAGTTTGTCATGCCGAAGAAACGGGACGTGACCAGCGACGACGAGCCTCTGAAATCTCATATTATCCCGGTAATAAATTACATTATCCCCGATGATCCCGACAATAAGGCCAACGCATAAGCAACACCTTGCATGGGAAGGCTTGCGCCACTATAACAAGGTTTACTTTGGTGGCGGGGCCGGTTCCGGTAAAAGTTTTTGGCTATGCGAAACCCGCCTGATCAACTGCCTGCGCTTTCCCGGTTATAAGTCATTCATCGGACGCGAGGAATTAAAACGGCTCATGTCATCGACTTACATCACATGGTGCAAGGTCTGCAAGCATCACGGCA
>CAZBKA010000290.1:0-1618 GCA_964492365.1 uncultured Pirellulales bacterium
AACAGAGGAGGAGATTGCAGACTATACCGCTGTTATTGGAATGGCAGATGCTACGTCGGAGCTGAAAGCAAAGGCTTATGGCAATATTGGTTTTATAATGTTTGAAAAATATGATGATATTGCTTCGCTGCTCGAAAATACAGAGAAAGCGTTGGGGATCTGTGATGATTATGTGTGGCGTTACAATCTTGGGTTGGCGAAGTTATTTCTTGGAGAGCCAAGCGAGGCGATAAAGCTTTGTTTGCCGGCTATTGAAGAATGTGTACATCAATATAATATTGATGGAGCCTTGGAATTGCTGAAAGCGAAAAGGAGGCTTTTGCCTGAAACGTCAAGGGTCGCTTACGATGAGATTGTACGAAGGTTGAAAGAGAAGAAGATTTAATTATATTGTGTGTTTTTGAAGCCCTGCGGGGGGATGGTGGAATATGGGTGCCTGGAATGGGTAGATTTTATAATGTTTATTGAGTAAATATTTTTCGCCAAATTACCCAAATTTAAGTAGAAATACGGGTTTTTGTGAAAACAACTAGTTTTACGTATTTTTAGCTCATTTTTTTGTTGACTTGATATAATAAATTTTGTATAAGTTAGGTAATTAGCAGTATCCGTGCTGTTGAATGAAGAAGAAGGATGATAAAGAGAAGAGCGTTTCACTTAGTATTTCCTTTTTACCATCTTTTTAATTTGATATTGTGATTAATTGAGTTTTTTACAATTTTATATAAGAAGGGGAAAAAGAGATGAAAAAGATTTTAGTTTTAACAGCAATTATCATGTTGGCTGTATCAGTTGCTGGTGCAGTGCCAATACAGTCTATAAATGCCAATTACCTTTTGGGTATTTTCTCACCAACAGGTGGTACTTACGGCCTTGGAACTTTAAGTATTAATGATTCTGCCCAGATAGTAATCGAGGACATTTATGATGTTCAAACCACTCACCCAGCTAATGCTTTTATGCTTAATATCTCGCTGAGTGCTGATAATTCAGCTGGTGGTATCACCGATGGTTTGTTCACAAACGGTACCTTGGTAGTTAACTCCCTTTTGTCAGCGGATGTCTTAAGCCTTCAGCTTACCGAGCTTTATGACAATAGCGGCATATTGGCAGGAAAAGGTACTTTACAGGTTACTGGCGGTTCGTTAGCTGCTGATTTCGGTGCACTTGGTGATATAGTTCAGATTACATTCTCAGTTACACCATCAAGTATTAACGATTTCAGTAAGGAGTTTTCAGGCATAAGCAATATTTCTCTTACCCCAGTACCAGAGCCAGTTACTTTGATGCTTCTGGGTCTTGGCGGTCTGGTCGCTTTTAAAAAACGTAATTAAGATTTAAAACCATGTAAGTTAACAAAGGAGAAGCCTTAAAACTTCTCCTTTTTTATTTGTTCCAAATTTTCAGATGAATCTGCAGGCAACAAGTTAATCCCCCCCTATCGGTTTTTTGTACGGTTATAATGAAAAAGCTTAATGAGCAGATCTCTCGACAAGCTCGAGATGACACCCAGGCTTGAGAGAAGATAAGCTGACTAGTGAAGATTTTGAAATGCTCGCTGTGGGGGGGGAAATAGCATTATTTGTTTCTGGCAGCAAGTAAATTGTTTTGGCGCAGC
>CAZBKA010000291.1:0-1601 GCA_964492365.1 uncultured Pirellulales bacterium
GCTTGCAAAATGCAACTCATAATTGCTTTGTTTCTTTGATACTTTCAGCCAATTCTGAATTGATTTAAGATTTAATATCGTAGGTTTTCATCTTACGAAAAAGCGTACTCTTGTCGATGCCTAATTCTCTGGCCGCAGCAGTTTTATTGTTGTCATTTCGCCGCAGGGATTGTGTAATCAAAATGATCTCCATCTGTTTGATGGTTGTAGGCTCATATTGCTGCTGATCTTTCGTTTCAACCGCAGGCCTCAATGACACTGGCAAATGCTTAGCTTCTATTATCTCACCTGTGCACAAAACAAAACAATGCTCAATAATATTTTCAAGCTCACGAACATTGCCCGGATAATCATGTGACAAAAGAATAGCTGTTACTTCGTCTGTAACACAGGAAATATTTTTATTATGAAGACGATTGAATCTACTTATAAAATGCTCAACTAAAAGCGGAATATCTTCTCTTCTTTCCTTCAAAGCAGGAAGCTCCAGCTTCACAACATTTACTCTATAATACAAATCTTCTCTGAACTTGTCCTGTTTGACAAGACCACTTAGTTTCTTATTGGTCGCAGTAATAAATCGAACATCAGCTTTAACAGTAGAAGTACCCCCTATTGGCTCATATGTTTTTTCCTGTAGAACACGCAGCAGCTTTACTTGCACAGCCGGTGATATGTCACCAATTTCATCAAGAAAAACTGTACCTCCCTGAGCCAATTCAAACCTGCCTGGTTTATCTTTTTTAGCATCAGTGAACGCGCCAGCTTTGTAGCCGAATAATTCGGATTCCAGAAGTGCATCAGGTAAGGCCCCACAATTGACAGTAACAAATGGTGCATCTTTGCGAAAACTTAGATTATGAATCGCACGAGCGAAAAGTTCCTTACCTGTGCCACTTTGACCTTCAATTAAAACTGTTGCATTGCTTTCAGCGATATTAGGTAAAATCGCAAACAGGCTTTGCATCTTATGGCTTTGGCTGATTATATCTTCACAGCTGTATCGACCTTCTATTTCTTTGCGAAGCTGCTCGACAGCACTAATGTCACGAAACGTCTCAACACCGCCTATAACTTTACCAAATTCATCTTTCAGCAGTGCCGTGGAAATAGCAATCGCCCTTTTCTTACCCTTAGCATCAATGATGTGTACAGCCTTGTTCATTATCGCTTTGCCTGTTTCCATCGTCTTGTGAAGCGTACACTTCTGTTCACAAACATCCGCCCGCAGAACATCCTTGCAAAGACGCCCGACAGCGTCACACGACTTAACACCGGTAATCTGCTCTGCTGCCCGATTAAACGAGGTAACACACCAATTCTGATCAACAGTGAAAACACCCTCACTTATTGAATCCAGAATAATATTTTGTCGTTTGCTTTCTTCTATATCAGCCATATAACCCGCTTATACCAGATATATCAGCCTTTTGCAACAGCGCTAATCCTGCTCAATAGCTTCAAGCTCTTCCCATTTTGCATAAGCAGCCACAAGATCAGCTTCACATTTTTCCAGGTTTGCCTTTGCTTTAGAAATAGTAGCAATATCCTGTTTATAAAAGAAAGGCTCTGCCATCTTCTGGTGTAAAGACGCGATCTGT
>CAZBKA010000292.1:0-1599 GCA_964492365.1 uncultured Pirellulales bacterium
GTTTATAATCTTGTTGTTTCAATAAAGAATGACAGCGATATTGTGATGCCGGAATTTAAGCTTAGGTATTACAGGGGAAAGCCGGCAGAAAATAATGATGAGACTGGTAATCCTCATAGCGGCTGGCATAACGCGGAGCCTATAGAGCCGGGCAAGCAATGGAATGAAAGGACACGTGATTTTAACTTGTCTGACGGCGAATATGAATTTAGCGTGGTTTTGGATTATGACGAAGCAATTGCTGAAAGCGATGAGAATAATAACACCGCATCAATAAAAGTTGTTATTAAAGATGGGCTGATATTATCTCAGTTTATTGTTGATAATGTAGATTATCCATTTGTGGATGACCCCGAAGTTTTGGGTTTATGGAAGAGTGTGGATTATGTCCAGGACATTAATGGGTTTAACCCAGACAAGAAAAGCTCTTTATGGGGTGATTTGTTTTTACATGAAATGATATTTTCGGAAAATGGCAAGCTGATTTCAAAAAATGACAATGAACCAGAAGGTTACCCCGAAACATGGACAAAGGGATTGGTTGTCTATGACAACGACCTAAAGACCGCAAGTAAATATATAATCAAAGAAATAGATGGTTTTAAGTATATGTTCTTTGAATGGAAAGGCGGCGATTACACATATCGCCATAAGAAGCCCGCCTATTATGTTTTGACAAAAGCAGAAAAGGTAGAAGAGACATCCAATGCCCCGCAGATTTTGACAAGTGCTTATCTTGTTTTTGTGCCGACAGATATGCCGGAAGATCAGGAACTTATCGGAATGGATATTACGCCTGAAAAGCTCGAAGCATTTCTTAATGTCGTTAGGAACAATCCTCAGGCAAGAATACTTGCTGCACCACAACTTGTAACAAATGATGGCGAGATTGGAGTAATGAGAACGAGCAACTATGAGAATGCGAGTATAGAGATGAGAATTACAAATACTTTTGATCCCGATGATAAGACGATCAAAGTTGAGCTTTCTTTTAATTATTCGTGCAAGAGTCCCAAGGAATCAAGAGTAACACGAACACTACTATCGACCGAGACTACAACTAAAGTTGCTTCCGGCCATGCATTTGCGGTAGGCGGTATGTCGCTGCAAGAAAATCAGGCAACGATTCTGTTGGTTTCACCAAAAATTTTGGAAAGGAAATTTTCACAGACTGGTGTTGTTGTGGATGCGGGAAACGCTGAGATGGAAAACCGATTTGCAGAGTTGAGGAAGGCGGGTGAATCGCTTGGGATAGCGGAGGATAAACTTTACTATGACGATGAGAAAAAAATGGAAGAGCGTATTGAGTCAGCTAAAAAATTATCTGATTGCGGCAAAGCTTTGATAATGTATGCAAATGGTCATGAGGGTGACTATCCAGATAGCTTAGAGCAGGTTAAGCCTTATATTGTTGATGAGGAGATTTATAATTGGCTGGTTGCTAATGTTGAGTATCTGGCTAAAGGCAAAAAAGTTACAATTTTGCCTGATGAGATGATTGCTTATGATAAAACAATGCTGGCTGATGGGGCAGAGGGCAGTAATGTTTTGCTTAATGATTTTCGTGTTGAATTTAAGAAAAAAGAATTTTTTGAAAAG
>CAZBKA010000293.1:0-1539 GCA_964492365.1 uncultured Pirellulales bacterium
GGTACTCGAAGGTTTCCATCAACATGTACCTAAAGGTTATATTTATTTTTCAGTTTCAGTTTAGATAATGAGATAAAAGTCATACCGTCAAACGTAAAGCAATCCTTTTTATTTGTTGTGTGAACTATTACAGTTTTCAGATCAGGTTCTATGAATGACTGCAGCATACTGTCCATATCATAAACAGGATACTCAGCGATCAGATGCTTGTCCTTTGGTTTCACTTCAATCAAGGACCGGTTACCAAAAAGAATAATATTGGTAGTCTGCAATTTCTCACCTAATGCAATTGCCGCGAGATGAGATATATAATATTTTTTCCTGTAAAGAATTACAGTAAGCTGAATATCATATGCCATATGAATCCTCCTTTAAAATAATGCGCCTTATTAGGGCGCATTATATATTTAAACATTAAATTTAAAACTTGGTTTTTGTTGTTTCCGGTATCGCAGCTACACTCTGCTGAACATCTCTGCTTGCCACCAGACGTGAATTGGAATAATCAGACTGAAGAGCGTGATACATCTTCACGAACTCAGCTACTTCTGCCTTTGTCCATTCTTTCGGAATGATCGTTGCACCTTTGAGCTGAAAGTTCATTCTGTCAGTAGCTTCAAAGATAGGACGATAGGTGACGTTGTGGAACTTTGGAAAATCCTTTCTTTCTGCACTGACCTTCACAACCTGCTGGCAAGTAACTCCTTCGGTACTTGACAGTATTTTTTGCAAAGCTTTTGCATTCGGTGCTGCTGAAGAACGGAAAACAATGTTATGAAGTCCCATGTCTTCGTGATCTTTAATGAGACCGAATACCCAGAATACAGGAGAAAGAATATGCGTTTCTCCGTCATTGGCCACGAACTCCCTGTCAAAATAAGAACCTTCTGCAATCGGAACCTGTCTTGCCTGCTCCGGCATCCAGTATCCGACAATAGGAGGTATCTCGTTTGCGGCCTTACCTTTTGGTTTTACTTTTTCTTCATAGACAGAAAAAATCGCCATTACTGTATAGAAAAAATCAAGCCCTAGATTAAGTTTGCTCTCCGGCACGCAGAAGCCTTTGTGCTGCGCTTTGGGAATGTAATCAGGGCTTGTTTTGTCGAGTATAGGGTCTTCCGCTTTAGAGATACACTTGATGAAAGGTACTCTGTTGCCTCCTATCTCAGCCTGGTTCTGACCATCCATCTCTGCTGCTTCTGCGAGAAGCCGCGCGATATCAGCGTCAGATGTTTGTGTTGAAACAGCTTTTGTTTTTGATGGTTCTGTTGTTTTTTTAGCCATTGGTTCTACCTTCTTTTATTATTTACTCCGAAGAGTATTGTGCTTTATAATTTAGGCCGGACTCCGTTACGTGAAGCCTTTAATAGCATAAGACTCGCTATTGATTTCTTAGCTCTGTTGTCCTGTCTGTCATGGTGATACTCCAGCGCTCCGAACAGAGTGTCTATAATCAGACCGATTAGTGCGGTCTTTGTAACAAAAAGACAGAACACGATAACACCAAGTATCCAGTGTATCTGACCTACAAGAAGCCCG
>CAZBKA010000294.1:0-1528 GCA_964492365.1 uncultured Pirellulales bacterium
TCCGGTTTTAACATAATCATTTTCATCAGCGTAAAACTTAACAATCTTGCCGGAAACCTTACTTTTAATTTGTACGGTCGTCTGAGGTTGGATTTCACCGGTTATCTCGATTTTGGATTCAATGTTGCCACGTGCAACAGTATAGCTTTCTTCTGTCACACCGGATTTCACCGCTGCCAATGCTTTCTTTTTGCACCCTTTTACAGCTAAAACAGCAACTGCAATTACCACAATCACTATAATGATTATCCAGATCTTTTTACGCATCCCCACCTCAGCTTGAATTGATTAATTAATATTTACCCAATACCAGATATGAATTTAACAGATTCCATTCCTGCATTTTCTTTTGCATCTGATAAGTGATAGTATTCACAGCCAATTCTGCATCTAAAGAATTAACTCTGGCTTGCTCCAGTTCAATCAGGCTCATTGTACCCAGATTATATTTCTCTGTGGCTATCAGGAAATTATCTTTTGCCTGCTGAGCTTTTTTGATATTTAGGTTCAGGCTTTCCTGCAGATAATTCCATTCTCGTTGCAGATTAGCCTGGTCAAGAGACAATGCTGCGATACCTTCATCATATTGCCATTGTTTGAGCATCAGACTATTTTTGATTTGAGCATAGTTGTTACCCTTAGTCCAGGGTGACCATAAAGACCAGCTAAGACCTACGGAAAGAGTATAACTATCTTCATAACTCCCAAAATCGAGGATATCATTATTCATCGAATGCTGGTCATAGCTTCCTGAAAATACCAAAGAAGGATAGATTTTATATTTCTGTTGAATCTTGTCCAATTGGGTTTTATACATATCTTCCTTGATTTTCAGAATTGGAAACGGCTCGTTTTGAGTTTTTGTAAATTCGAGTTTAAATTCTGTTGATTCCGGTGCTGACTCGATCTCCTCACCATTATCGGGAAGTTTTACCTGATTAAACAAGTCCGCTCTCTGCTTCGCAAGCGTATTCTTTAGCTCTGCTATTGCCAGTTGTGCGTTGATAACATTGATATCATTCTGACTCACATCGTATGTGGTGCGCTGTCCCAATTGCTTTTGCAGCACAGTCTGTTCTTTAATTCTTTGCAAAACACTCAGGTTTTCTGTGCGGATAGCAATCTCTTTTTGTGTCTGATTAATTCCCAGCCAGGCAGAATATATGCTATATACCAGTTCCTTCCTGGCTTGTTGCACATCGATCAGTGCAATGGTCTTATCCATCTTTGACTGGAAATAATTAAAGAAAGCGGGATCATTGATAGATATTGATTTTGAGATTTCCAGGGAACCTCTGTTTGCATAAAATTCATCTTTATTGGTGCGGCTGGCTGTTATATCTGCTGTAGGTAACAAATCCCAGGCTGCCGATTTCACACTCAAATCTGCATTCTTGAGCAATATCTGCTTTTGCCTTAAACTATAGGCATTATCCAATCCTGCTTTAACCAGGTCATCCAGGGTGTAAGTCCCGGCTGATAACAAACAGGTTACCAGCAATAGCGCTATAACGATAAATCTTTTCAT
>CAZBKA010000295.1:0-1512 GCA_964492365.1 uncultured Pirellulales bacterium
TAGGAGAGGAAGCTAAGTTTAAAAATATAAAACCGCCGAATTGGCGGTAATTTCCAATAAAAAAAGGGAAATATAAAAACTCTATATTTCCCTTGTCTAATATCTAACAGTTTTATTATTTAAAGACTTTTTCTTTTTTTAAACCAACCAACAAAAGCAACGCCGATACTGCCGAGAATAACTGCTCCTGGAACCGGAACAACAGCAGGAACTTCAAAATCATACGAAACATTCATATCACTTGTCAGAATTGATACATTATCAAAATAGCCAATCTGCCCCGGATTGTAACTGCCAACTCCCATGCTCAACCCTACTATATGTGCATTGGCAAAGTCAGCTCCATCCGCCGTTGTAAATGCTGCAACCCATTCTGCAAGAGAACGAATTGGGGGACCACCAGCGCCGCTACCAATCCCAAAACCGCCATTCCATGTCCATCCAGCAAGAGCATCTACACCGGCACCTGTAGAACTATCGATGCTGACAGTCTGCCATGCATTTGTTGGGCTTATTGCCTGATTGCCGTTATTCCAATATGGCTCATAGACTAAAGTGCCATAATTATCACCCGTGCCGCCTTCGGCATAAATCGTCAACTTAATAGATGGAGCTGCAAAGGTGCTACCCCCATCGACACTCTGCTTGTAGAAGCTGTATCCGAGCGAAATATTGCTCAATGTCGCAGAAGCAATGCCAAAATCACCAAATGTCCCAATTTCTGCTTTGGCTGCATTGGTCAAATCGGTTGTCAGCTTTACTGCACCGGTTGACAAGGGTTGGCCGTTTTCAAGATTGCCACCAAGTCCGGTTAAATCAACGATACTTGCTGTTCCACCTGGGCGTACATCTGACAGATACCAACTCCCTGCAACAGGCGTTGCGGTCGATGGCAACAGTTCGGTAACTGTTGTATTAGATGCCATTGCCGGCACAACGAGTGCCGAAATCATAAGAAGCACAACTAGTTTTTTCATCACTTTCTCCTTAAAAATAATTCTTTTTGGACTATAATTATCAAACTTTTTCTATAAATCAGTTAAAAAAAGCTGTATTTTGAATCTTTCCAAACACCCATTTAATATACAAAGAACAGGCTCTCCCATATAGTTGACTATCTCAGGTAAAATAACCAAAGCCCATGACATAGTACCGATAATAACTGCCTTTGTCAAGCATAAATCGATTAAATCCACGGTTTTTTGGTGGAGAAAAATCGACTCGCGGACGCGCGTAGTGGGGGTTTTGGCTTTAAAATATTGCTTTTTTTCACACTTTTTGATGCTTTTTTACCCTTTTTTGATGCTTTTTAACAGAAAATGAACGTGTTTTGCTATAGCAAAATTGACTATACTTGCGTGTTTGATTGATTTTTTATTTTGAGCTGGTACTGAGTTGATTGCATGGGTGTGTTTAAGTAGTGTCATATTCTCTATTCAATTTTTCTTTACTATTTCAAGACAATACAACAGAGATATAAACAGTATTTGTTTCATCATCGATAACAACGGG
>CAZBKA010000296.1:0-1506 GCA_964492365.1 uncultured Pirellulales bacterium
TGTTTTGCCAGAAGATGTCTTTTTAGAGGTAGTTAATTTAATTCGTAGATTTGACTTTAAAAAAGAAAATGGAGTTCTGGTTTACAGATATAATCCCCTACGAAGTGATCAATTTAATCCCAAAAGTCTAAACGTAATGTTAGAATATTTATGGAATGAACATATTAAAGAAGATACTTTGATAGAATAACCTCCAGCCGCACTTATAGCAGAAGGATTTGTAAGATTGCTGGGGCAGATATGAGGCTTTATTATTATAACAATAATAATCAGGTGTCTGAGGTTGAAGAGGGTTGGATGATTATTGGTAGTTTAAATTCTTTGACTGTTCATGGTAGTTGAGGTAATATTATTTCCATATTGTGTTTTTAGAAATATATTTTTTGAGCATTTTAAATGGAAGTAATTCCATAAGTTTATAACATGAGCAGTCAAAATTCATTCTTAATTCCAAAGAGACGTTTTACAGACGTATTTCGTTCGTTGAAATACCGCAATTATCGTCTGTTTTTTTGCGGCCAGAGCATTTCATTAATCGGGACCTGGATGCAAAGAGTAGCAATGAGCTGGCTGGTTTATCGCCTGAGCAATTCAGCGACGATGCTTGGTATTGTTGCATTTTCGAGTCAGATTCCGACTTTTGTTTTAACCCCACTCGGTGGTGTTGTTGCTGACAGGTACAACAGACGCCAAGTGCTTCTGGCAACACAAATTTTTGCAATGATTCAGGCGGTAATATTAGCTGTTCTTGTACTGACGGGCGTTATAGCTGTGTGGCATCTAATAGTGCTTAGCCTTATATTGGGTACCATTAATGCTTTTGATATGCCTACTCGCCAGTCATTTGTTGTTTACATGATTGACAAACGTGAGGATCTTGGGAACGCTATTGCGTTGAACTCATCGATGGTTAATGTTGCAAGGCTGATAGGGCCTTTAATTGCAGGGCTGCTTATCGCGACTGTTGGTGAAGGGATATGCTTTACGATAAATGCTGTAAGTTATCTTGTTGTTATTTCAACCTTAATAATGATGTCGGTAATACAGCAGAAAAACACCAGTAAAAGCAGTGCCTGGCAAGAGTTTAAAGATGGCTTTAGTTATTCAATCGGCTTTGCTCCAATAAAATATCTGATCGTATTTTTGGCACTGTTAAGCTTGACTGGTATGCCTTATGAAGTTTTACTGCCAATCTTTGCCAAGGATATCCTTGGCGGCGGTTCACGTACCTTTGGTTTTTTAGTAACGGCTACCGGCATTGGCGCCCTTGCGGGTGCGTTCTACCTTGCTCAGAGAAAAACCGTACTAGGCCTTGGAAAAGTTATGGTGGATTCGGCTGTACTTTTCGGTGTCGGTCTCATAGGGTTTTCGCAGTCAACCGTAATGTGGTTTTCGGTATTTTGTTTGCTGCTTGCTGGTCTTGGAATGATACTGCACATAGCTTCGAGCAACACTGTTTTACAGACGATGGTCGAGGATAATATGAGAGGGCGTGTTATGGGTTTG